>CAYQZD010000063.1:0-22307 GCA_964421875.1 uncultured bacterium | reverse complement strand
ATAAGATATAAGATATAAGATATATGATATAAGATATAATTTGCCGGTTGCCGGTAGGGGCGTTCAATTGAACGCCCGGCTGTAGTGTGGGTTTCAACCCACCAATATACAGATATTTAGTTGTAGGGTAGGTTCTTAACCCACCAATCATTTCCTCGTTCCCACGCTCCTGCGTGGGAACGCATACCACTTATCTGTCATTGCTAATCCGCCCTACGGAGGACGAAGCAACCGGGTTGCATAACGGAAAAATTCACTGGCTATGATGGCTATGGTGGGTATGTTTAACCACAGATTACACAGATGACACGGATTAAGTGCTGCTGGGCGCTGGGTTCTGGGCGCTGGTGAAGAAAATTCACAGGCTATTAAGGCTATCAAGGCTATGCAGGGCGGAATCTTATTCCGCCATCTTTTGGAACCACGAATGAACACGAATTGACACTAATGTCGGCTTTGAATAAGCCGACCTACTGATTTATCTGCGCCATCTGCGTTCATCAATGTTCATCTGCGATTCAGAGAAATCGGGCGGCTCCCCGCACGGAGCTTGCCAACATACGAACTTCATTAATATATGACTCATTATGACTCAGACATATTAAACGCGGTAACTGCCCGTCTCGATGCCATCAGGAGCCGCTGGAAGCTGCTCCGCGCTTCAAGCGCCGCTTTGAACGGTCTGGCGGCTTTCCTGCTGGGGTCGATAGCGGCGGCTTTAGCGGAGACCGCATTTTGGATTCCTGCGGGATACCGCGTGCTGTTGATTTTAGCGGCGGCGGGTGGCGGGGGGTGGTTCGCTCTTAAGGCTGTTTACGCTTTATTTAGCCTTTTCAGACGCAAGGACGAGCCGGAGGATGCGGTAATCGCAAGCTGGGTGGGAGCGGTTTCGCCGGACATCCGCGACCGCCTGAGGAACGCGGTGCAGTTGATGAGCGACCCCGGACCCAGCCGCGAGGGATATTCCGCCCCGCTGAAAGAGGAAGCCCTCCGCGAAGCCGCGCCGGACTTCCTCGAAGGATTCGACCCCCGCACCGCGGTGAGCCGAAGACCTCTGACGCAGGGTTTGAGGCGCGCTTTAGCGGCGGCGGTTTTGACGCTTATCCTGTTCATACCTCAGATTCGAAGCGGTTTCTACCGCGCGGCGCGTCCTTTCACCCAATTCCAGCGCCCTCTGCCCTTCATCATAACGCTGGAACCGGGCGATGTTACTGCAGTCGAAGGCGACACTATCAAGCTGAAAGCTTCAACCCAGGGCGCACACCCCCGCGAAGTCGCCTTCCACATTATAGCTGCAGGCGCGCCCGACAGCGGCGAAGAACTCCGCCTGATTCCGATGGGACGCGACTCCCTCTACACCTTGAACATACCGGGGCTTTCCGCCTCGTTCCGCTATTACGCTTCCTCAGGGCGGGTAAAGAGTGCCTTCCACCGCATCGAAGTCAAACGACCCCCGATAGTGCGAAGAATGCGGGTGAAACTCATCCCACCCGCGTATTCCAAGCTGCCCCCGCTGAGTCTGGAGGACAACCTGGGTGATATCCTCGCCCTGCCGGGAACGGAGGTTGAGTTCGCTGTAGAGGCGCGGGGGGAGTTGTCCGCAGCTTACATTGCCTGGAGCGGCGCGGGCGGCAGGCTTGACACTATCCGCCTTCGATCGGCTGGCTCCGAGGCTTCCGGGTCGATGCGTCTGACGCGCGGCGGCGCCTACACCGTCAGGCTGGTGGATCGGGAAGGGCTGATGAACCGCTACCCCATCGAGTATCACGCCGACATATTGCCCGATTTGCCGCCGATGGTGGACATCGTCCAGCCGGGGGAGGACTTGGAACTTTATGGGACGGCGGGGGCTTTGAAGCTCACTGTCGAGGGCGAGGACGACTTTGGCTTCGTCTGGATGAAACTATTTTACCGCCGGACCTCGTCCTTCGCAGCGGATTCCGCCGCGGAATTCCAGCGGATGACATTTCGCTTCCGCCGCGACCCGGACGGGATTCATCGGGGGGAGAAGCTGTGGAATCTGGGGGAGCTGGGGCTTATCCCCGGCGATATTGTGGAATATTACGCTCAAGCCGCCGACAACGACGCGGTGAACGGACCTAAAACGGCGCGCAGCAGAACCTATATCCTCCGCCTCCCCTCTATGGCGGAAATGTATGAAGCGATGGAGCAGGCTGAATCCAAAGGCGTGGAAAAATTGGAAAAGGCGCTGGAGGAGAGCCGCCAGATTCAGAAAGCGGTTGAAGAAGCTATCGACCAAATCCGCCGCAAAGGCGAACTGGATTGGAGCCGCAAGCGCGAATTGGAGGAGCAGGTCAAATCCCAGGAAGAAATCCTGAAAAAGCTGGAGGAAGCCAGAGAATCGCTGGAAGAAATTATGGAACGAGCGGAGGAGAGTTCCCTGCTCTCGATGGAGTTGATGCAGAAATACAGCGAACTGCAGCGCCTGATGTCGGAAATCGCCGACCCCGAACTGCAAAAAGCGATGGAGCGCTTATCTCAGGCGATGGAACAAGCCGACCCGGAAATGCTGCGGCAGGCGGCGGAGATGTTCCAGATGTCGCAGGAGAAGATGCTGGAACAGGTGGAAAAGACGCTGGAAATATTCAAACAGCTAAAGTTGGAGCGGAAATTAGAGGAATTGGCGGAACGCGCCGCGGAGATGGCGGAGCGCCAGGCGGACATCGCCGAAGAACTAACCAAAAAATCCCCGGAGGAAGCGGCGGAGGAAGTCCGCAATGAACAGATGCTTAAGCAGGATATGGAGGACTTTCTGGAGCAAATGTCCGAAACCGCCCAACTCGCAGCCGAAATGGACGACACTTTAGCCGCGGAAATGGGTGAATTGAGCGATCTGGCGGAACCCCTTCCCGGCGAGATGGAGCAGATGTCGGGGAAGATGCTGAACGGTCAAATGTCTCAGGCGCAATCCCAGGGACAAAGCATCAGCCAGACGCTGTCGCAGCTCTCCAGCGGGCTTTCCCAGTCCAAGAGTGGGATGACGGAACGGCGCAAGGAGTCCATCGCGCGGGAGATGGCTGAAGCGGTCCGGGACCTGGTAACCCTCTCCTTCCAGCAGGAGACGCTGATGGAGCAGAGCAGGCGGATGTCGGTGAGGAGCCCCGGATTCCGGGAAGGGGCGGAATTCCAGTCCGGCGTGTCCGAAGGGCTGGAAAGCGTAACCGACCGCCTTTTCAAGCTCTCCCGGAAAACCTACTTCGTCACTCCCGACATCGGTCAGGAATTGGGGCGGGCTGCGGAGATGATGCGTTCCGCCCTGGATAATTACACCGCACGCAATCCCCGCCAGGTCACCCCTCAGCAGTCCCGCGCGATGGAATCGATGAACCGCGCCGCGGTCAAGGTGCTGGAGGCGATGGATAAGATGAAGGGGTCGGGAAGCTCCACCGGCTTCGAGGAAATGATGGAGAAGCTCAAGCAAATGGCAGACGGCCAGTCGAACATCAACCGCCAGTCCCAGTCTATGGCGATGCCGAAACCGGGTCAGGGCGGGGCGCCTATGCCGGTGCCGGGCGCAGTAGGCTCTCTGGCGGCGCAGCAGCGCGCTCTGGAACAGGCGATGAGAGAACTGGCGCGCCAGGCTCAGCAGCTCGGCAGCGTGATGGGCGACTTAGGGAATTTAGCGGACGAAATGGGACAGTCCGCCGACAGCCTGGAAGACCGCAACATCGGCGAACGCACCCTGAAACTGCAGGAGCGGATATTGTCCCGCCTGCTCGACGCCCAAAAATCGGTGCGCACGCAGCGCGTGTCCAAGGAACGCCGCTCCCGCGCCGGAGAAGATTTCACCCGCCGCTCCCCCGGAGATATCCCCCCGGACGAGCTGGAGGATATGCTCCGCCGCGACATCCTCCGCGCGATGAAGGAGGGCTACTCCCCAGACTACCAGCGCCTGATACGGGAATACTTCCGCGCCCTCTACAGTGAGCGGAAGCAATAGGGCGGAATCCGGGTATCTTTGAATCGCTGATATTCTATGATTTTCGCTGAGGACGCTGAACCGCCCCTGTCATCCCCGCAATTGTGCTGCAGACTCCCCTGCAGTCTGCAGCCTTCCTTACTGTCTCTATGTCGCAGAGTGCGGGGATTCTGCGACACGATGGAATGTGCAACAGGGTCTCCGCACCCTGTTGCAATGTTATTTTCCCGTTATATCGATTATACCTTCCTCAGCATCCCCTTTTTACTTGATATTTTCCAAAAAATAAGCTATTCTTAGGAAATTTCTCCACAAGAAGAGATAACCCAACCCGGAGGCTGAATGTCCCCTAATCCCCGTCCCACCCTCAAAGGACATATTCAGATAGCGCGTTTCGACCACTGGTTTAAGAACGTCTTCGTCTTCCCCGGAATCGTGGTGGCGCTTTCCGTGGATCCCGCTCATATCGACATCAGCCTACTTTATCGAACCATCATCGGTCTTTTAGCCACCGGCTTCATCGCCTCCGCCAATTATACCATCAACGAAATCTTAGACGCCCCTTACGACCGCCTCCACCCCCTGAAAAACACCCGCCCCGTCCCCTCCGGCAGGGTCAACATCCCCCTGGGATACCTGCAGTGGATTCTTCTGCTTGCAGCGGGAGTGGGGCTGGCTTTCACCATCTCCCCAGGCTTCGTCTTTACTATGGCGCTGTTCTGGGTTCAAGGGTGTCTCTACAATATCCGCCCTTTCCGGACTAAAGAGCGCCCTTACCTGGATGTGCTGTCGGAGTCGGTGAACAATCCCATCAGGATGCTCGCCGGCTGGTATATCGCCGATGTGGGGGTGGTTCCCATCACCTCCCTCTTGGTCAGTTACTGGATGATTGGAGCGTATTTTATGGCGATTAAGCGTTACGCCGAATACCGGGAAATCGCCGACCCCGAATTGGCTCGCAAGTACAGGCGGTCATTCGGTTATTACAATGAGCAGAACCTGCTGGTGTCGATAATGTTCTACGCTTCGCTGGCGATGCTGTTTATGGGAGCGTTCATCATCCGTTACCGGCTGGAATTGATCGTTTCCTTCCCCTTCATCTCGCTGGTGATGGCGCTCTACCTCAACCTCGGTTTCAAGGAGCACAGCGCCGCTCAACGCCCGGAAAAGCTCTACCGCGAACCGGCGCTGATGGCGGCTGTGTCCGCCGCTACTTCAGTCTTCTTCCTGGCGCTGTTTGTCGACATTCCACTGCTCTATAAGACCTTTGCGCCCAGTCAATTCGGATTGCATAGATAGTATCGGGGTGAGAGCGGTTTGAACCGCGCCACCCTGAACAATCAGCGGCAGCCAATAATCGGAGAATAAATGATATCCTCCAGCTCTGATACGGGCTCCGGACGCGAAACCATAATCCACCTCTCGCTAATCGCCCTGGTCTGGATTGTGATGGTGGTCTTGGTCAAACCGGTGGGTGAATTTCCTCTGAACGACGACTGGTCCTTCAGTTGGCCGGTGTATCACTTAATTGAGAAGGGAACACTGGAATTCTCTCAATGGCCCTTTATGACCCTCGTCTTCCAGGTATATTGGGGCGCGCTGTTCGCGCTCCCCTTTGGCTTTTCCCACCTGGCGCTGCGGATATCGACCATAACGATGGGGCTGATAGGGTTGTTCACTTTTTATGCGCTGCTCCGGGAATTGAAGGCGGACCGCTTCACCGCAACTTTCGGAACCGGCGTCCTTATGACCAGTCCCTATTATCTTCTGCTGTCAACCTCGTTTATGAGCGATATCCCTTTCCTGACTTTAGTGATTTTGTCTCTGTTATTCCTAATACGGGGCGTCCGGCGGGAAAGCTGGAGTGGGATAATCATCGGCAGCCTGTTCGGAGCGGCGGCGGTATTAGTGCGCCAGATGGCGGCGGCGCTTCCCGCCGCGTTCTGCTTCGCCTATCTGGTCAAGGCTTTATCCGAGAGGCGCTCGCTTAAACGCGCCCTGCCTATCGCTTTCATCCCCGGCGTTATCGCGGCGGCGGCGTTGATATTGTATGAGCTGATATACCCTCCCCTGTTCGGAGCGACGGATTTGTTCGCCGCCACCGGCAGTCACTCCCGCACCGCCGGAGGGTATTTCCTCCCGGTTTTCCTCGCCAACACCACTCTGTATGTTCTGATATACTTAGGGCTGTTCGCGCTGCCCTTTACTCTGCCCTATGCGGTTAAATACTGGCGCGAGGCGCAGCCCCGCTCCCGGCGTATCACCGCCTCGATATGGGCGCTATGCTTTATCCTCATTATGGCGGCGCTGCTGGTCAAGGGGCGCTTGATGCCACTAACGAAGAACCTGCTCTGGGACATCGGGCTGGGGCCTCCCGTTCTGAGGGATGTTTATGAAATGAATCTCGATAACCTGCCGGGATTGGGATGGGTCGGGAGGCTGATACTTTCCGCGGTCGGCGCCGCCGGAGCGGCGCTTTTACTGAAGATACTGCTATCCGCGCTGGCAAAGCTACTTAAAGGCTTCAAAACGCCCCGCCGCTGGGGGGAAAACTGGCTGACAATCTTGATAGCCGCCGCTTCCTTCTTATACTTCGTCCCCATCGCTATCCAGATGCAGTTCTTCGACCGCTACATCCTGTTTTTCATCCCGCTGGCGCTGCTGTTGATAGTAATGACCGCCGGGAGAAACCTTTCGGTGGCGACCCGTCCCGCCTTATTCTCGGGCGCGGCGGTGATGACGCTTTATACTATGTTCACCGTCGCGGCTGTGCGCGACTATTTCTCCTGGAACCGCGCCCGCTGGGAAGCGCTGGAATATATCACGGTGGAAATGAAGATAACTCCCGACCGCATTGACGGCGGCTTCGAATTCAACGGCTGGCACTGCTACCGGGAGGACTATGTCCGGAACCGGGCGCTGAAGAGTCAATGGTGGGTGGTGGACGATGAGTATGTGGTCGCTTTCGGGCAAATTCCGGGCTACCGGGAAATCGGCCGCTATCCCTATGAACGGGTCCTCCCCCCCGGCGAGGGTAGTGTCCTTATTCTACACCGCACCGACCGCTACACTCCCGGAGTGAAATACCCCGGCGCTAAATACCGGGATTTATACGGGAATTGAGCGCAAGAGCAGCGGTTTTTGAATACTGAAGCGGAGGCCCGTTCCGCCCGCTGAAGCGTCACTTGCCGTGCTGCCGGGTCCCCGCACCTGGCAGCAAATAATAATTATTGTTGAATATGCTGGCGAATGTGGAGAATCGACAGTACGTATTCATAGTTAGAGAAATACGCCCTTCAAGAGTAGCTATATATTTTACTGAAATGAATGTTCATTCTAATAACATACAATCCGACATCAATCCCGTATCCCCCCTCCGCGGCAGGATAAAAGCGGCGCTGGGATTGGCGATGAGTATAGTCTTCCTCTACCTAGCCTTCAGAAAGGTGGAGTGTTCGCGTCTGTTGATAATCATTGGCGCTGTCCTGCCGGGATACTTGATACTGTCGGTTGCGGTATCCTTCGGCAACCTCTGGATTCGGGCTTTCCGCTGGAAAATAATCGTCCGCCCCGTGAAGGACATACCTTTGAAATCGATGTTCTCCCACTTGATGATCGGCTACCTGTTCAACAACGTACTGCCCTTCAGAGCCGGCGAACTGGGTCGCAGCCTCATAATGGGCAAGCGGGAGGAGATAAGCCGTAACTCCGCCCTGGCCAGCATAGTGGTGGAACGGGGCTTCGATTTACTGGGGATGGCGGCTTATGTTCCGGTGGTTCTAATGGCTGTTTCCCTGCCGCAAAGCGCCAAAGTTGTCCTGATATTATCCTCGGCGGCGGCGGTGTTATTCCTCGCTATCGCCTACCTGGCGTTAGCGAAGCGGGAATTCACCCTGAACCGGATAAAGCGTATTCTCAGGCGCGCCCCGGACCGAGTCAGCGATAGAATCGCCGACCTGATAACTTCCTTCACCAACGGAATGGCAGCGCTGGGTAAACGGCGTCTGGTCGTATTCATCACCGCAATCTCGGTCTTCATCTGGTTTATGACCATCGTTGTGATTTACCTCCGCTTCCTGGCTTTCAGGCTGGAACTGCCCTTTTACGCTGCGGTGGTCACACTGATAGTCCTGAATTTCGCCTCCACCCTCCCCTCCTCGCCGGGGCAGATTGGAGTGGCGCATTTCGCCTTTGTGGTGGCGCTGGCGCTATTCGGCGTGGATTGGGAAACCGCGGCGGCTTTCGGACTGGTCTCCCACGCGCTGACATATATTACCACCACCATCACCGGCGCGGGAGTGATGATATACCGCAGTCTTAAGGGAAATAAGGGTGGATATAGTAAAACTCCCGGCGGGGCGATAAATTCCGCCGAATCCGATGCAATTCCCCCGGAGAATTACCAGCATTAATTTGAACCATTGAGGTAATTTGATTATATTCTTTTTTTAAATAACGGATTTTTAGTATAGAATCCGATTTGCTTGTTCAACAATAGTGAACTTGTAACGGAGTGAAAATGAAAAGGAAGTTGGCGGCGGTGATTCTTGTCGCGCTCGCCGCCTTTATGATGGGCTGCATCGAATACCAGGAAGAGATGTGGCTCAACGCCGACGGTTCCGGCAAAGCGATGCTTAAAATCGGGATGGTGAGCCAGGGGGAAGGTGAAGAAGACGAGGATTTCGCCTTCGATGTGGAAAGAACGGCGGAAATGTTTGAAAAAACCCCCGGGGTCACTGTCACCTCCAAGCGGGGCTACAGCGAAAACGAGCGGGACTGGCTGGAACTGGAGATCGAATTCGATTCCCTGGCGGCTTTTCAAAAAGTAACCGAAACGGGCGAAGACACCGATTTTATCGGAAAATTCTCTCTTCGGAAGCCGGAAAAAGGTGTTGTGGTTTTCAATCGCAAGGTGCAGGCGGGCGAGGGGGAAAGCCCGGCGAATCTGGCGATGACCGAGGGAGCCTTAAAGGGATTCACATGGAGCTACATCGTCCATTTCCCCTCCAAGATACTCGAAAGCAACGCCCCCCAGGAAAATGTGGACATCGCGGCTAACACCGTGAAATGGAGCTATTCCCTGCTGGAACTGGCACAGGGTCCTCAGACTATGAGCGTCACCTTCGCCGCCCCTCAGCGCCCGGAACGGGTGCCGCTGGGATTGATAATAATAATCCTGGCGGTAGTGGTGGCGGTGATAGCTTATCTCTCGCTGAAAAAGCGGAAATAGCGTTTCAATACTTTTCAGCCCCCCAACACCGCGCCGCGCCGCCCCTCTTAAACCTGACCGCCGGTTAGCATCGACAATAGTTTAGTTCTTCAATATACCCCCAAAAAACCTTTAAAAAAGAAGGAGCGCACCATGCAGCTAATCACCCGTTTGGACCTGGACGGAGTAGTCTGCACCGCGATGATTTCCGAGATGGAAACCGTTCACGAAATTCAGTTTTCCAACCCCAAGGATGTCGAAGACCGGATGGTCGACATCGATTTCGGAGACGCTATGGTTCACCTCCCCTTCCATCCGGACGCAGGAATGTGGTTCTACAACCACGAGCCGGCGGGAGTAAATCCCGCAATGCTGCAGCGAGTCCGGGGCAGCTTCAAAGATGCCCCCAGCGTGGCGCATCTGGTCTATGATTTCTACAGCTCGCCAAAATTGGACAAATACAAGGATATCATCAAGGAGGTTGACCGGATACAGTCAGCCGACCTCGCCCGCGAGGATATCCTTGACCCCAAAAGCTGGGTTTTGGTGAGTTTGACGATGGACCCGCGATTTATGGCTGAACGTGAATACGGTTTAATGCTCATCGAGCAAATCCGCCGGGGCAAAAGCGCGGAGGAGCTGCTGGCGCTGGAGCCCGTAGCAAAGCGGGTTGATCGCTACCACAACGATGAAGAGCAATACGCTAAGGCGCTGGGGCAGTTCACCAAAGTGCAGGGCAATGTCGTCGTCACCGATTTCCGCCAAGCGGAAGAAGTGCCCTATGGTAATAGGTTCTTCTTTTTCACCGAACATCCCGAAGCCAATGTCCATATCCGCATCGACCCTCTGGACAAACTGCGTGTTAAGGCTTCAGTCAGCAAGAGTGTCATCAACCGCACCTGCAAAGCCGATGTCGGGCAATTGATGGGAGAATTCGGCGGCGGCGGCGTGGAAGGCGCCGGAACCTGCCTCCTGGGAGCAAGAACCGCTGACGCCAGAGTCGAACAACTGGTCCAACGGCTGAAAGATTAGCTTAAAGTTAAATAATCCCCCGCCTCCCGCAGCTATCAATAAATAAATGCTGACATTTAAGGTTAGTCTGAAACGTCGGTTTCGAGGACGAATCCGACTCCGCTTTCAAGTATTAGTAATACCGTGGAATCGGGATGGTCTCCATTCCGACGTTTATCCTTACTTGAAGTTTAACCTTTGATGTCATTACGGTTAAGTCTTTAAGATGGAGTCGCAATGAAGAAAAACCTCAACACCGCCTGCGTTCACGCGGGAGCGCGCCGTGATAAAGCCTCCGCCGGGATAAACACCCCGGTCTTTATGTCCACCGCCCATCTTTTCCCCAACGAGGCGGGGGAAATCATCTATCCCCGGTGGTCCAACAGTTTCAACCACCGCGCCGCCGCCGCCAAAATTGCCGCCCTGGAAGGGGCGGAAGCGGGTTTAGTGACCGCTTCCGGGATGGCCGCCGAAGCCGCTATCCTCTTCAGCCTGCTGAAAGCCGGCGGACACGCGGTTTTTCAAGGCGGGCTCTACGGCGGCACCCAGCAGTTAATCGCCGAACTGCCGGAATATGGGGTCGAAACCACCATCGTGAACTCCTCCCGCCCCCAGGATTTCGCCGCCGCCTGTAAAGACAACACCCGCCTGATTTTCCTCGAGACCCCAAGCAATCCTCTCCTGCGGGTCACCGACCTGGCGCGCCTGGCGGAGCTGGCGAATGAGCGCGAAATTATCACCATCGTGGATAACACCTTCGCCACCCCGGTAAACCAGAATCCCCTGTCGCTGGGGGTCGATATAGTGGTGCATTCCGGCACTAAATACCTGAACGGACATTCCGATATCACAGCCGGAGCGATTGCCTCGACCGAAGATTTTATCGAAACCTTCCGCCAGCGGGTGGTTACCCGGGGCGGCAGTCTGAATACCTTCGACTGCTGGCTGCTGGAAAGGGGTCTAAAGACACTGTGCCTGCGGGTCGCCGCCCAGAACGCCAATGCTTTAGCCCTTGCGGAATTCCTCCAAGCCCACCCCCGCATCGCCCAAGTCCACTACCCCGGCCTCGAATCCCATCCCGACCATCGCACCGCCAAAGGCCAGATGCTCGGCTTCGGAGGGATGTTGTCCTTCGAGCCGGATACCGGCCGCAAAGGCGCCAACCGCTTCGTCTCCGCACTGAAACTGATTACCCCGGCGGTGAGTCTGGGCGGCGTGGAAACCATCCTCTGCTTCCCCGCGGAAACCTCGCACATCCGCATCCCCCGCGAAATCCGGCTTCAGCAGGGCATCACCGACACTCTCATCCGCCTCTCCGTGGGCATCGAGGACAAGGAAGACCTCATCGAAGATTTGGAGCGCGCCCTCGCGGAAATGTGAAATGGTTGTAGTGTGGATTCTTTAACCCGCCGATTCAACCGCGTCATTCCGGCGCAGCCGGAATCCTTCATTGTAGGGGCGGTTCGCGAACCGCCCTTTCCGCAAACGCCTCTACTGGCAGCCAGCAACCAGTAACAAGCAACGAGTAACGAGTAACGAGCAACCAATATGAAACCTGCATTTTGGATAATGCTAATGCTCCCCGTAACCCTAATACTGACCTCCTGCAGCGGGCCGGAGGGTGAATCTACCGTCCTACGCAACTGCGCGGTTTACACGATGGACCGGGAGAATCCCATCGCTGAAACGGTGGTGTTCCGGGGCGGGGAGATTATCTACGCCGGCGACGCCGCCGGCGCCGAACGGTACGCCTCACGCGCCAGCCGGAGCCTTGATATGAAAGGAGCGGTCGTCCTGCCGGGACTGACAGACGCGCACTGCCATATGAAGTCCCTGGGCGGATTCCTGGAGGAAATCAACCTCCGGGGAGTCGCTTCCGTTGATGAAATCCGCCGGCTCGTGATGGAGGCGGCTGACACCGTCCCCCCCGGAGAGTGGATAACCGGTCGGGGCTGGGACCAAAACCTCTGGGAGAACCCCGGCTTCCCCGTGTGGCAAGACCTTCAAGGCGTCGAGAGCCATCCGGTCTTTCTGAAGCGGGTGGACGGACACGCAGTCTGGGTCAACCGCGCCGCCCTGAATGTTTGCGGCATCACTCCGGATACTCCCGACCCCGAAGGGGGGCTTATCCTCTGCGATGAAGACGGCTTTCCCACCGGTGTGCTGCTGGACGAGGCGGTGAAATTGGTATATGACAGCATTCCCAAACCCTCGACAGAAGCGGTCAAACGCCGCTTGCAGCGGGCGATGGAGGAATGCGCCCGCTGCGGATTAACCGGTGTGGGCGACGCCTATCTGAGGCGGGAAACCGTCGAAGCCTACCACCAGCTGGGCCGGGAAGGGAAACTGATAACCAGAATCTACGGGATGTTAGGCGATGAAGAGCCCGACCTATTGCAGGAGTATTTCGCTAAGGGCGCGGAAATCGGGGAATATGAAGGAATGCTCACCATCCGGGCGATTAAACTGTTCGCCGACGGCGCGTTAGGCTCCCGCGGAGCGCTGCTGTTCGAACCCTATGACGACGCCCCCGGTACTTCGGGCATTGAAGTAACCTCACGGGAGGAGATGTACGACCGAACAGTGGAGGCTTTAAGGCACGATTTCCAGGTCTGCACCCACGCCATCGGCGATTTAGCCAACCGCAACGTGTTAGACGCCTACACCTTGGCGCTGCAGGAAATCCCCGCTGAAGACCCCCGCCTGCGCGTGGAACACGCCCAAATCCTTTCACTGGAAGACCTGCACCGTTTCGCCCAAATGGACTTCATTGCTTCGATGCAGCCCACTCACGCCACTTCGGATATGGGTTGGGCGGATTTGCGTGTGGGACCCGACCGCATCCGCTTCGCCTACGCCTGGCGGGACCTAATGGAATCGGGCGCGAAACTCGCCTTCGGCTCCGATTTCCCCGTGGAGGAGGTCAATCCCTTCTTAGGGATTTACGCCGCCGTCACCCGGCAAGACCTGGAAGGGAATCCTCGACGCGGCTGGTTCGCGGCGCAGTGTTTAACTGTCAAGGAGGCGGTGCAAGGTTTCACCGCCGGCGCCGCCTACGCCCAGTTCCAGGAAGATTATGCGGGTAAAATCAAGCCGGGGATGCGCGCCGATTTCACTATCATCGACCGCGATATTTTCAACCTCCCCCCGGAACATATCCCCGAAACACAGGTTTTGATGACCATTGTGGGAGGGAAAGTGGTGTACGAGAATAAGGATGAAGGGTGAAACGGTGAAAATGGTGAAATGGTAGGTTTTATCGTTCTGTCAGGTCTTGGACGCCGCCAGGCTGGTGTGACCGTTTAAATAAAGTCAGGTCTCCGCTTCGCTAAAGATCTGACTTAACGTATCAGTTTCCCCCCTTTTATAAAGGGGGGCAGGGGGGATTATGATGGTGAAATCGTAAAGTGGATTTCAACCCATCAATCCCTTGTCATTGCGAGCGCAGCGAAGACAAGCGCTTTGTTTGAAAAATAGATTCACTGGCTAAGAAGGCTATTAAGGCTATATACGGTAGGTGGGGTATTTATCCCCCTGCGCCAACGAGTAACCGGTAACTAGCAATGAAGTTGTAGGGCGGAATCTCATTCCGCCGATTCTTTGAAACCGCGAATGAACACGAATTGACACGAATGAATTAATTAACCATTACGACTATTAAGGCTAATATTACTGTTCGCGAAATAATCCGCTTAATCAACTTCATTCGCTGTGAATCTTGTGTTCAATACTTCAACACCTCTTGCCCGCCGCAGGCGGGTAACTTGCAAACTTGTCAACTTGCCAACATGCAAACTATTAAAATATGACTCCCCGCCGCAAAACCCTGCTCTACATCCTGATCCTCCTGGCGATGACCGCCTGGGGAGCGAGCTGGAGTTCCGGCAAGGTTATCGCCGGAACCGCCGCCCCCGAAACCCTCATCTTCTGGCGCTTCCTCATAACCTTCGTCTCTTTCATCCCGGTAATGTTCATCTTCAAACTCCCCTTCCGACTCAGCCGTAAATCATTCCTGCAGGCGGCGGGGGGAGCGCTATTTATTGTGGGCTACAACAAGTTCTTTTTCCTGGGATTGACCTATGGGCTGGCCGGAGCGGGAGGGGTGCTGGTGACCAGCTTGAATCCCATCTTCACCCTGATATTAGCCGTCATCGTTTTCCGCCAGAGCGTATCCGTCAAAGGCCGGATTGGCATCGTTCTGGGCTTGGCCGGAGGGATGGTGCTGCTGGAAATCTGGCGAATCAGCTTCTCACAGCTCCTGCAGTCCGGCAACCTCTATTTAATCCTGGCTGCTTCAAGCTGGGCGGGGCTCAGCGTCCTCAGCCAGGCTTCCCGCGAGCAAATCTCACCGCTGGTCTTCAGTTTCTATGTGTATGGCATCACAGTAATCCTCGACTTCTTCCTCGCCCTTCCCGGCGATATCCTCGCGCCTCTGAAATTCGGCGCGGTCTTCTGGTTCAACCTGATTTACCTCGCCCTCTTCGCCACAACCTTCGCCACCACCATATATTTCATCGCCTCCACCCGTTTGGGCTCACACCGCGCCAGTTCCTTCATCTTCTTAGTGCCGTTTTCAGCGGTGCTGGTGAGCTGGCTGGCGCTGGGGGAAACCCCAAAATTTTCCACTGTCGCCGGTGGAATAATTGCCGTCGCCGCTGTATATTTGATAAACGCCCGCACCCGCGTTTACGAGCGGATTCGCGGCGCGCCCAAGCCCTGAATCGTCAATATCTCCCGGTTCACAACCTTATGTTTCTATACGGCGAAAGCATAATACTGCGGCCGATGACCCCCGATGAGTTTCCCCTGTTTTATCAGTGGGCTGTCGCTTCCGATGCTACTCCCTTTTGGTACGGAATCCGCTGCGGCGATGAAATCCCTGATTTGAACACGTTTTCCCAGGACTGGAAACCGCACTATTTCGACGGCAGTTCCCCGAATCAGGGCAGGTGTTTTATCATTCTCCATGATGATATCCCCATCGGTCAGGTTAATTACAATAAAATCGACGAGAGCGATAACTCGGTCGAATTGGACATCATCATCGCGGATAGAAGCGACTGGAATAAAGGATTCGGGACTGACGCTTTAAAAACGTTATCCAGCTTTCTTTTTCAGAATATGAACGTTCAACGGTGTTTTATTGAAGTCTTGGAGAATAATCCGCGCGCACTAAAAGCGTATGAGAAATCCGAATTCAAGGTGTCGAAGAGGTTTGTCCGAAACGGTGTGAAAATGATGATGCTGGAATTAAAGCGAGAACAACTATGAGACTGATATATATAATCAGAATATTCCTGATAGCATTATTGACGACAGGTATTTACGGAATCGCTGTCTCCGATGAGACCGTGAATCCGCCGAACATTCCCTCGGTGGACATCAAACATTACGCCCGAATCAATTCGCCCCTGCTGCGGGAGGTGTCCGGTATTGTTAAAAGCCGCAGTCACCGGGGAATCTTCTGGGTGCACAACGATTCCGGCAATGAAGCCAGCATCTTCCCCATCACCCTCCGGGGCGAGGTGATCGCTCCCAAAGGGGCGGGCGTTCCCTGTCAGGGTATCGCAATTCAGAGCGCGGTCAACACGGACTGGGAGGATATCGCCGCCGATGATTCCGGCAGCCTCATCATCGGCGATTTCGGTAACAACGAAAATGAACGGCACGACCTGGCGCTATATATCATCGAGGAACCAAATCCCCGGGAAGATTCAGCCGTTCCCGTAACCAAGAAAATCCCTTTCCACTACCCGGAGCAAAAGAGCTTCCCCGCCGAGCCGCGCAGTTTCGACTGCGAAGCGGTGTTCTACGCTACAGGAAAAATCTACATTCTGACCAAACACCGGGACGACGCCTATACATCCCTCTACCGCTTCGATACGCTGGATACCGCCCGATCCAATCCGGTGACCCTGGTCGATAAGTTCGACATCGGTGGGCGGGTGTCCGCAGCGGACATCGCTCCCGACGGGAAAAAGCTGGCGGTGTTGACCCGCAATGCCGTGTGGCTCTTCGAAACCGTGGGCGCGCCGGAGGATTTCTTCCGGGGCAGCATCCGCTGGCTCCCAGTTAAAGCGGGCAAATGCGAAGGGATATGCTTCGACGGGAACGAACTGATGATTGTCAACGAAAAGGGAAAGCTGTTCCGGCTCCCGCTAGGTAAATTAATTAAGATTAAATAATACCCTTAGTCCTCGTGTCGCAGAGTCCCCGCACCCGACACCAATTAAATAGTAAATAAACCAAATACTTAATATGATGAAAACCTCAATCCACAACATAACACTACTTTTATCCCTCCTCCTGACCCTCGCCGCCGCCGCGCTGTCTCACGAAGGGAAAATCCCGGTAATCATCGACACCGACTGCGCCCTCGATGATTTACGGGCGATTTGCCTGCTGTTAGCAGATGACCGGATTGAAGCGCTGGCGGTCACCACCTCTGACGGAGCGCTGCCCCCGCAGGAAGGATTAGTCAAGGCGCGGGCGCTGCTGGCGAGCTTGGGATTCAATGAAGTCCTCGCTGCAACAGGGGGAGAGCTTGACGCGCCCCCGCCGCCCTGGCGGGAATTCAACCGTAAAATCCCCTGGGGTGAGGAGATTCCCACTGAAATGACTGGAACTCCCACTGCCGCAGCCTTGATAACCGAAATCCTCGGAACCGAGCAAGACCCAGTCACCATTATCGTCTTAGGCTCGATGACCAACTTAGCGGACGCCCTGAAGCGCCGCATAGGTTTGAGCCGGGAAATCGAAAGGGTCATCTGGTATAACCAAGCCTTCAATCCGCCCGCCGGAACCAACTACCTCCGCGACCGCGAATCCGCCGATTTTATCCTTGAAACAGGCTTGAAAGTCGATATATTGAGCAGCGCCGAGGTCCCGGAAGCCCGCTTCGATGAAGCCTTGCGGCGCCGCATCGAGACTATCGACACTCAAGCGGCGCGCGCCATCGCCCAGGCGCACCGCTGCCCGGAAGCGATGCAGCGCATCGAAAACGGCCACCTCCGGCTCTGGGACGATTTGACCGCCCTCCACCTGCTTCATCCCGGACTGTTCCAAATGGAAACCTTGCCGGGAAAACCGACTGTAAGTGTAAACCTTGAATTCGACCCGGAAGCGGTCAAAGAAGAGATGGTGGAAATCCTCGAAGGCGAAGACCGTCACCACAATGTGCTTTTCCACGATTTCCCCACCGATTCCGCGCTGTTCGAGGAAGATGTCCGCCCCGTAATCGCGGAAATCATTGCCCGGCACGGCGAGGAGGAGTGGCGGCTCTGCGTCCTCGCCAGCGAATTCCACCGCCACCTCGGTATCTACTCCATGACCGGCGTGAAAATGGGCCTAAAAGCGCGGGAACTGTTCAATGTCGGCCCCGATGAACTAATAGTGGTCTCCTTTGCCGGATTGGAACCTCCTGTAAGCTGTATGAACGATGGTCTGCAGGTTGGAGCCGGCGCCACCCTGGGACACGGCTCTATCACCGTGATTGAAGGGGAAAATCCCCTTCTCGCGGCGGAATTCTCCCATAACGGTAAAACCCTCCGCCTCAACCTTAAACCGGAATTCAGGGAGCGCGTCCGCCTTGACATCCTCAAAGGCATCGAAGAGCACGGAAACCTGACCCCGGAATACTTCGATTTCATCCGCCAAACCGCCCTGAAATACTGGAAGGAATGGAGCCGAGACCAGATTTTTTCGGTGGAAGCGGTGGAATAGTGTATTTGTGTGGAGGCGGGGGATTTATCCTCCCTCGCCAACTTAAGCAATAAATGTCATTCTGGCCGCGAAGCGAGCCAGAATCCTTCTTTCCCGGAGGGATTCTTGCTGCCGGTACATCCGACAATGTCATTGCGAGTCCGGCAGCCGCCGAGCGAAGCAATCTTTCAATGTGCAGCAGAGTCCCCGCACTCTGCTGCATTATCACATTAATGTTATGTCAGGCCTTTAGCAAAGCGGCGATCTGACATATTCCCTTATCCCCCCGTCAATATTTGAATATTTTACATAATTTCACTTACTTATTACTTTATACTTTGCACTTTATATTTTACACAATCATAATGAAGGGGAATTAGTATGATCAGCGAACCCCATGTTCCTCTGCTCGACCTCATAATGTGCCTCTCCGAGGCGATGGATTTGGTCAGCCCCTCGGTGGTCAACCACCACAAACAGGTGGCTTACATCGCCTACAGCCTGGCTGATGAATTGGGAATGTCAACCGACGAAAAGAGTACGCTGGTGCTCGCCGGCGCCCTCCATGACGTGGGCGCATTCTACTCCAAAGAAAAGCTGGCTCTGCTGGAATTCGAAATTGAGGCGCCGCAACGCCACGCTGAGCGCGGCTATCACCTGCTCAAACTCCTCCCGCCCCTGGCAGACACCGCCAATATGGTGCGCCGACACCACACCTGGTGGGATGAAGGAAAAGGCGACGCCGTCGACGCCGAAAAAGTCCCCCTGGGCAGTCATATCATTCACCTGGCGGACCGTATCGCCGTGCTCATCAACAAGCGCCGCTTCATCCTGGGGCAGGTGGAAAACCTCACTAAAAAGATTAAGCGCGCCTCCGGCAGTATGTTCAAACCGGAACTGGTGGAAGCCTTCGTCGCCCTTTCAGATAAGGAGTACTTCTGGCTGGATGTGGCTTCCCGCAAACTGGAAACCACTCTGCCGCTACGCGTGAGTTCCAAAATCCTGGAACTGGAAGACCTGGCGGATCTGACACACCTCTTCGCCCGCATCATCGATTTCCGCAGCCAGTTCACCGCCACCCACTCCTCCGGTGTAGCCGCCTCCGCCGAAACCATCGCCAAGCTCATCGGCTTCTCACAACTGGAATGCCGCTCCATGAGAATTGCAGGATACCTCCACGACCTGGGAAAATTAGCCGTCTCCGCCGAAATCCTGGAGAAACCCGCCAAGCTGGATATGGAAGAGGTCTTCATTATGCGCAGCCACACTTACTTCACCTACCGAACCCTCCAGTCCATCGCCGACCTCGAAATCATCAACACCTGGGCGTCCTTCCACCACGAATATCTGGACGGCAAAGGATACCCCTTCCACATCAAAGGTGAAGACCTTTGCCTGGGAGCCAGGGTAATGGCGGTCGCCGATACCTTCACCGCCATCACCGAAGACCGCCCCTACCGCAAAAGTATGGCCGGTGAAAAGGCGGTGTGGGTGTTGCAGCAGATGGCGGATTACTCCAAACTGGACCCCCACATCGTGGGATTGGTGAAAGACAACTTCGACGATATCAACAAAGTCCGCGCCCAGGCTCAGCAAGAGGCGGTGGAAGAGCACCGGAACTTTATGAAAGCGGTGGGAGAGCCGGTCGATTGAAGCTTGAGAGCGGATGATGTCAGATAATAACAAACCCTCACCTACTCGGTTTTCCCCGGAGAATGCGGTTCTTATCGGTTTAGCCGCTTTCAAGTTCCTGCTGCACTCCGCTGTAAACCTCGCCGGAGGCTACGGAATTTTCCGCGACGAACTGTATTACATCGCCTGCGGTAAACACCTCGCCTTCGGTTATGTGGACCATCCCCCTTTCGTCGCCCTCATTTCTGCCCTATCCCGGACCGCAATGGGGGATTCTCTCCTGGCAATCAGGTTTTTTCCCGCGCTCGCAGGAGCGCTCACCGTTTACCTCGCAGGACTCGCCGCTCGCCAGCTTGGAGGCAGGCTCTTCGCGCAGATAGTCGCAGCGCTGGCGGTCATCATCGCCCCGGTGTATCTCTTTATGAGCGGCGTTCTCTCCATGAATCCCTTCGACGCCCTCTTCTGGACCTTAGCTGCTTTCCTGCTCATTCGAATCCTAAAAACCGGCGATAAACGGCTCTGGCTCCTCTTAGGATTGACGGTAGGGCTGGGACTGCAGAACAAAATCTCGATGCTGTTCTTCATCTTCGGGCTCTGCGTCGGATTACTGGCTGCCAACAAGCGAAAGCTGCTGTTGTCGAAATGGTTCTGGGCCGCCGCCGCGATTGCGGCTCTGCTGTTTCTGCCACACATTCTCTGGCAAATGCAAAACGACTGGCCCACCCTGGAGTTTATGCGCAACGCCGCGCTCTTCAAGAATAAGCCCATCCCCCCCCATCGATTCATCTTCACCCAGTCGCTGGAAGCGCATCCGCTGGGATTCCTGATTCTACTGCTGGGACTTTACTTCTTCCTTTTTTCAAGAGCGGGAAAGGAATTCCGGCTGTTCGGCTGGATGTATCTGGCAATATTTCTGGTTTTCATCCTAACCAACGCCAAACCATATTACGCCTCACCCATATACCCCCTGATGCTGACGGGAGGAGGGGTGATACTCGAAAGCCTGGTCAGAGCTCGAGGGCTCAGAATTACGCTCGTTTCGCTAATGATAGCCGGCGGCGCAGTCACAGCGCCCTTGACTCTGCCCTTCCTGCCGGTCGAAACCTACATCGCCTACGCCGAGTTTATAGGAATGAAGCCGGAATCCTCGGAGCGCAAAGAAATCGGGAAGCTTCCCCAGCACTTCGCCGATATGTTCGGCTGGGAAGAGTTGTCGGCGAAGGTGGCTGAAGTTTACCGCTCATTACCTCCCGAACAGAGAATGAAGTGTGCCATATTCACCTGGAACTATGGTGAAGCCGGGGCAATAGACTTTTTCGGACCTGAATACGGCCTGCCAAGCGCCCTCTGTTCCCACAACAACTACTGGCTTTGGGGTTCGAAGGATTATACCGGGGAGGTTATGATATTTCTGGGAGGCGGTGAGGAGGATTACCGGGATTCGTTCGAGGAGGTGGTCCCGGCGGCGGTCTTCACCCACGAATATGTGATGCCCTACGAAAACAACCTGACTATCTTCCTCTGCCGCGGTTTTTACCGCCCCTTGAAGGAAGCCTGGCCGGAATTGAAGCATTTTGACTGAAAAATCAGTCATTCTTAAAAAGAATGACGAAAAAAGATGTCATTCCAGCGCAATAGTCAGTCTGACAATTACTAAAATGGGCGTCATTCTGGCTTGTCCGGAATCGGTAAGCCCATTTATATTAGAATTTTACAAACACAGAGTATCCTCAGTTTCTTTATTGTCGGACAGACCGGCAAGTCGGAATCCATTTTCATGTAATACATATGTGTTACTGAACTCCCGCTTTTCGTCGTGCGGCGCACAAGTCGCGGGAGTGACAGATCTAGGACAATCTTTTTAGGGCTGTTTCCCTCACATCTATTTTTATTATTTCATTAATTTGATATGATTTACGTAACACTTTACCAATATGAAGTCAGCATTAACACTGCTGTCATTTCAGCTTGTCTGCAATCTGACAACAGGAAAATGTGAGGTTCAGATTCCCGACGCGCTTCGCTTGCGGGAATGACAAATTGGGTAGACGCTTCACATACCTAAAGTGATACCGGAGATTAATTTGGAATTGAAATCCTGTTAATCCTGTTAATCCTGTCTATTATAATTAATTTATGAAGAATTCATATTATGTCGGGTTCGAGGACGAATCCGACTCCAAAGCCCCCGCTTGGAGACGGGATTTTCTCAACCCCGCCCTTTAGAATAATGAGTCGAAATTGGTTTCGGCAATAGCCCCTTTCAGGAATCGCTATATTGTTAAGGTCATATAAATGTTGGAAATACTGATACCCGCCGCAATCGGCGCAGCCTTGGGTATCGTCTTAGGCTGGTTCATCGCTAAAAACAGGTTCGACCGGGATACTACAGAAGCCCGGGTCAAACTCTCCGCCAGCGAAGCACGCGCCGATGCCTACCTCCGCGAAACCGAAACATTCAGAGAATCCCTGAAGGAAAGGGAAACGGAACTGAAAAGCCTGAGCGAAGAGATCTCCCAGTTGAAGTCCCGCCGCTCGAAATTGGAGACTATAATCGAAAAAGAGCGCGAAGCCGCTCAGGAAAAACTCGCCATCTTAGATGATGCGCAGAAGAAATTGTCGAGCGCTTTCGAATCCCTGGCGAAGGAGGCTTTGAAAGACTCTAATCAGTCCTTCCTCCAACTCGCCGAACAAACTCTGAAAAAATACCAGTCCGAAGCAAAAGGGGAACTTGACCAACGCCGACAAGCCATTGAAGGGATGATTAAACCCCTGCAGGAAACCCTAAAACAATACAACGAGAAAATCATCTCC
>CAYQZD010000062.1:0-22390 GCA_964421875.1 uncultured bacterium | reverse complement strand
CAAGATACCAGGAGAAACTCAACAGGTATTTTGTTTTAACACAGAATTAAGGTGGGAGGCTATCTGGTACTTATGCTTTCTATCACTTTAGGGCTTTTTTTAGAGACAGACCATTTTTTCAAGCGTTTGGGCTACGGCGCGCTTTCGGTTCTGAATATGGTCGCTTTGCTGTTTACGGAGTCGCGCAGTTCCTATTTGGGACTTTTGGTAGCTTCGATAGTTTTGATGATATTTGCCAAGCGCCGGAACCTATTGCTTTTAGGTTTGGGAGTGGCGCTTATTTTTTCCAGTATGATACTTCCGGAAACGGTGAAGGAGCGGATAAAGTACACTTTTGCGCAGCGGGAACGCGCCGCCGGTCTCTTTCAGGAGCGGGGATTGGGCGTAGATGAATCGACACAGGCTCGGTTAGACCTGTATAACGCCGCTTTTGAAGGCTGGAAACAGTACCCTCTTCTGGGTTGGGGTGTAACCGGATTCCGTTTCCTCGATGCGCAGTATATGAAGGTTTTGGTTGAGAGCGGCCTCATCGGGCTGGCTGCATTCCTGATTTTATTAGCGGGTATTTCCAAGACGGGCAAGAGTATGATGAACTTCACCAAGGGTAAGGATACCTTTTACCGGGGGATTTCTATGGGATATTTCGCGGGTTTTCTAGGCTTATGCGCTCATGCCATCGGCACTAATACATTCATTATAATTCGCATCATGGAACCATTTTGGTTATTGACGGGAATAGTGGTAAGCATTCCCCGGCTATTAGGAGAAAACGGCGTTCCTGAAGCGGCAGAAGAAACCACAGAAGAAAAAACTCCCTCAAGGTATTTATAAATCCAATCGCAGAGCAGAAAATTTTCTATCGAATCTCATAAGACTGGCGCATCACCCTCCACCGCCGGACTTAAAGATAAAGCGCTCCGTGGCGCAGTCTGGACCACCCTGGCTTCGGGGACAGTCAGGGTTCTGGCGGCGCTGTCGAATCTCATCCTTGCCAAGCTCTTAGCTCCGGAAGTATTCGGGATAATCGCCATCGCCAACATGATAATCGGCGCGATGGAGTTGTTCAGCGATGTTGGCGTGGGAAAAGCGCTGATCCAGTACCGCGGAGATACGGTGAAGGCGGCGAAAGTCTCGTTTACCATCCGTCTTTTGCAGGGTTTGGTTCTTTTCATCATAGCTATTGTTCTGGCGGGGAGGCTGGCTGATTTTTACCAGACAGAGGTATTGCGCTATGTAATTCCGGTACTGGGAACGAATTTTCTGGTTCAGTCCATCGGGGCTATTCCGATGTCTTTGCTCTCGCGGGATTTAGAGTTTAAACGGCAGGCGCTTCCTCATATCCTTCCCGCGCTGCTACAGACTTCGGCTGCTATAACCTTAGCGGTTTTGGGATATGGGGTATGGAGCATTGTTTGGGGGATGGTTCTTTTCACATTTTCACAGTCAGTTCTTTACTGGCGGGCTTCACCTCTCAAACTCCGCTTTCGCTTCGACACCACTATTGCTAAGAAGCTCCTTTCCTTCGGATTGCCTCTGTTCGCCTCGGGATTTGCGCTCTATTTGGTTTATTATATCGACAAAGCGGTGGTGGGGAAGCTTCTGGGGATGCGCGAGCTGGGTTATTACGCCTTTGCATTCACCATCATCAACCTGCCAACCACGGAGATAGTATATCTTATCAACCGCGTGATGTTTCCCACCTATTCCCGCCTGGGCGACCATCTCTGGGATTTGAAAAACGCTTACCTCAAGACTTTGCGTTATATCGCTTTATTTACCTTACCTTTAAGTGTGGGTATTCCGCTTTTCGGGGGAGATTTATTTCGAGCTTTATACGGGGAGAAATGGGTGTCGGCAATCGGCCCGCTTCAGGCATTCGGGGTATATGCGTTTATGCGTTCCTTTGGCGCCACTACCGGGAGCGTTTTTATGGCTCTGGGGAAAACGAATCACCTTTTGTATAACATTTTAATAAACTTAGTATTGGTATCCATCTTTATTTATCCTGCGGCGAAACATACCGGCATCACGGGGGTGGCGGGTCTATACTCGGTAGTATGGACTACGGCGACAGTGATTTTGCTGGTTTGGCTGCGATACTTGATAAAAATCACGCCTGGAGAACTTTTCCGGAATTTTAGAGCGCCTCTGATTGCGTCCGCGTTGACAATGATTCCCGCGAAATATGTTCTGGGAAATTACATCTCCCTTTCCAGTCTGCCAGCGTTGACGGCTACGGTGGCTGCGATTGCCGCGGCATACATCATACTGGTCTGCGCGCTTGATTCCACGGCGGCTCAAAGCCTGAAGGAGAGCTGGAAGCAAAAAAAGCCGGCGCTGCTGTGAGCAAGCCGGTCAAAATAGTCATAACCGGCGACTTGATGCTTGGTGAATGGCATTTCACACAGGGTTTTGGCCTAAACCGGGCGTCGAAACGTTTAGGGATGGATTATTTCCTGGGTATGATTTCAGACTTCTTTGGCGGTTCAGAGGTCGTATTAAGCAATCTTGAAGGTCCGGTCGTTCCCTATGATAAAGCAATCAGGAATCCACTGCTGGTCGATGAGAATTTTCTTCCGGTGTTGAGGAACGCAGGGATCAACGTTCTATCATTGGCGAACAATCACTTGATGGAACAAGGCGCAGGCGGCGCGCAACACACTATTGAGAAGATCAAGAGCGAGGGTATCAGTTTAGCAGGCTGGGTCGAGAATCCCTTTCCACGAATAATCGTGGGAGAGCGGTCGATTGAAATATTGTCGGCTGACGTACTGCCGATTCATCACCGACGACCGGCGTACAAGGATGAGCCGATGATGCTCAGCGGGACAATTGAGGAGATTGGCGAGATAATCTGCAGGCAGTTGTCCCAATCGGAGGCAGATTTCCGCATCGTCTATCTTCACTGGGGGGAGGAATATATCCCGGTTCCCTGCCCGACACAGGTGGAATGGGGGCACCGTTTCGTCGAATCTGGGGCGGATGTGGTGGCAGGCACACATCCTCACGTGCCTCAGACAGTGGAAGAGTACAAAGGCAGATTAATCGCTTACAGTCTGGGGAATTTGGTATCCGATATGCCCTATCCTCCGACGAGGGAAGGTTTCCTGCTGGAACTTCAGGTGAATCCTGACAACACGTATGATTACAGACTGATTCCCTACAGGATCGACGACACTTTCAGGCCGGTTCCGATGGGTGAGGGAGATTGTCAGGAATTTTTCGAGAGGTTAAATGACAATTCCCGGTTTTCGTATTCCAGGGCTCGATTCAGTGAGGAAATGGAGCAATACACTCAGTCGGCGGTGCAGGCTGAAAATGCGATGTGGGATTGGGTGAAGAAGTTTTACCGAAGAAATATATTTCGATATCCCCTCTATGTTCAATGGGGACTTTTAAAGGAAAAATTGGGGCTTTGAAGAACTTTAGCGGAACGAGAAGATTCCTCTTAGTGGCGTTCGGATTTCCTCCCCGCGCCGGGAGCGGGATTCACCGGGTGGTGAGGTTCGCGCAACTATTGCCGGATAACGGCTGGCAGCCGGAGGTACTCACGGTTTCACGCTGGGGGAACGACATTGTCGATGAGACCTGGGAGAAGGCGATTCCCGCTAATATCAGAGTTTATCGCGCCCCCTCGCTCGATCCTTTCCGTATCGCCCTCGCCCTCAAATCCAAGTTAGCATCAAGCGACGCCCGCGCGAACGGCGGCGCAGGTTTCAGGAGTCACAGCAATGGCGCTCTGAGCTTTCTTAAATCTCTATATTATAAGATTTCCATTCCCGACCATTCGTTATGGTGGATTCCGGCTGCGGTAATCTGCGGATTGTTCATCATCCTTAAGAATTCCCCTAAGTTGATATTCACAACTTCAGGACCATATGGGGCTGCGTTAGCGGGTCTAATATTGAAGAAATTTACGGGGCTTCCCTGGGCGGCTGAATTCCGAGATCCCTGGTCCAAACATACCATGACTCAAATGTCCTCTCTGCGCCGAAGAATAGAGTCTGCAATGGAAATGGCTTGTGTGAGAAACGCCGATGTGGTCATCGCCACCACTCCTCCGACTACAGCCGAATTTCATTTGGTGACGCCAGAATCTCCTGAGGATAAGTTTATCACCATAACCAACGGTTTTCATATCCCGGATTTTGAGAGCATTCCTGCCCGATCGGAAAAGACCCGTTTGACACTCGCATTCACCGGGATGTTTTACGGCAGCCGCAGTCCGGAGCATTTATTTTCGGGACTTGAGGAGGTTTGCCGGCGGAGGCCGGAATTATCGGACAGACTTCGAGTGTTGTTTGCGGGGACGATGTCCGGTAATCACCGGTCGAAATTGGAAGCTGAACCGCTTAGGAGCATAGTTCGAATCGAGGAATATGTTTCCCACGACAGGGTTTTAGAACTGTTGGCGGAGGCTGATGCGCTTTTTCTGTTTTTATCCAAGGACGAAGCGGAGATTTTTCCCGCCAAACTGTTCGAATACCTCGCCGCCAGGCGGTTTATCTTAGCTACAGTTCCATTAGAGGGAATAACGGCTGAAGTGATAAGGCGGTTCGAGGCGGGGACAGCGCTGGCTCCAGACGACGTCAAGGGAATCGCCGAGGCATTGACTGAGATGTATATAAATTTCAAGAAGGGTGAATTAAAGGTTAAACATTCTTTAGAGGATATTGCGGAGTTTTCCTGGCCGGGGCTAGTGAAACAATTGGCTGAGGTTTTCAACCGCCTCACCAGGGGTAGAGAAGGTTGAAGCGTTCTCTGGTCAGCCGGATATATTATCCTCTATCTCAGAGGCTGAAGGGTCATAAGGTGCGGGAGTATTACCGCCAACTCAAGAGGAACGAGCGGCTGCCCCGCGAGACACTCAAGGCTTTGCAGGAAAGACTCCTTGCATCTACTCTTGCCATCGCCGCCAGGACACCGCACTACCGGGAGGTTTTCCTGAAGTGCGGCTTTTCTCCCGGAAGTTTGGATTCCTTTTCGGATTTGCCGCTCACTGCCAAGGGGGAGGCTGCGGCGGACACCGGGTCGTTCCAGAATCCTGAGTATTCAGGTCCAACGGCTTTCGGGCGCACATCCGGCACTACCGGGATACCACTGCAGGTGGTTTACGATTCGGTTTGGGACCAGTGGACTCTGGCGAGCCAGTACCGTGGGCGGAGCTGGTGGGGAATTTACCCCGGGGTGCGGGAACTGGCGATTTGGGGGCGGCAGTTCGACACCCAGCAGTCGAGGCGGATTTCCGAAATAAAATTATCCTTGATGAATCGGCGGATGATTAGCTGTCATACGCTTTCCGATGAAAACCTTGAACATCTGGCGCCAAAACTGATACGGTTCAAGCCTGATGTAATCTACGGATACTCCACCGGTGTGGGCAGGTTAGCGGAATACCTGCGGGAACGGTATTCCGGGCGGTTAATGATGAGACCGCAGGTTGTGATAGTAACCTCCGAAACCTTACTGGAAGCTCAGCGTCAGGCGATAGAGGACGCTTTCGACTGCGACCCCATCAACGAATACGGTTCATCTGAGGCGGGGATAATCGCTTTCGAATGCCCTGAAGGGAATCTTCACATATCCGCAGACCGGATGCTGGTGGAAATCGTGGAACCGGACGAGAGCGGGGTGGGGCGGATAACTCTGACACCTTTTGAGAATCGAGCGATGCCTTTAATCCGCTACGACCAGGGGGATTTTGGGAGGCTGTTGGAGGACACCTGCCCCTGCGGCAGGACGCTGCCGTTGCTTAAGCTGGCGAGGGCGCGGGTGTCGGATGTAATAGTCACCCCTCGGGGGCGGGTGTCGGCTTCTAACTTTTTCGATTTTATCGCCAAGACGTTGATTCCCCGGGGGCTGCGGCAATTCAAAGTGATTCAACGGAGCCCGACTCGGTTTCATATACTGCTTATTTTATCCGGCGGAGGTGATGAAGAAATTGAGCGAATCGTCAGGGAGCGGATGGAGGAATTTTTAGGCGAGGGCTTGAAAGTGGAATTTGAATATGTGAAGGAAATTCAACCGGAGGAATCGGGGAAACTCAGATATTATATTCGAGAGGACTTCTGATGAAGCCGGGAACCGTCACTAAAGTCATAACGGTGGAAAAGCCGCGCGTTTCGGTCATAATACCCACTTTAAAAACAGAAGACGAGCTGTCTCCGCTGTTAGGTGATATTCATGAGCAGACCGAGAAATCGCTGGAGGCGATATTAGTTTACCGCGTGGCTCCTTCGGGCCGCGCCAGGAATCGGGGCGCGGAACTGGCTTCGGGTGAATACCTGGTTTTTTTAGACGACGACATCGGTTTGGGTAGTGAAACCGTAATCGAGACATTGGTGAAGACGCTGGCGGACAATCCTGACATCGGATTGGCGGGGACTGCGGTATTGCTGCCGCCGGAGGCTACACGCTTCCAGCGCCGCGCGGGGCAGGAGGTTTTGAGAATGATATGTCAGGTGGCGGACGAGGTTACTGATTCGGATATGGCTACCACTCAGTGCTGGGCGCAAAGGCGGTTGAATTTTCTGGAGGTGGGACCCTTTTCAGAAATTATCGAGCGCGGGGTGGACCCGGAGTATCGGCACCGGATGCGGAATCACGGATATCGGGTGGTGTTAGCGCCGGGGGTGTGGCATTACCATCCGCCGCCGAAGAATTTAAAGGCTTTCTACCGGATGTATTTCCGCAACGGGCTTTCCAGCGCCCGGGCTCAGCGCTGGCATCCTGAATTGGTGGTTCCGGTCCCGGAGACCGGTAATCCGGCTGAAGCGGTGGAGAAACCGCTTCCGGTTAGAATCGCGAGGTCTATGGGGAGGCTGTTGATTGGTCTGTTGAGCCTGAGGTTTTTACAGGTGTTGGAGAGGATAAGCTACGGACATGGCTATCTTACGGGGAGGTTAGAAAAAAGGCAACAATAAAAAAAGCGGGGTATTATCCCGCCTTGGTCAATTATTAATTAACCTTATTACTTCTTTTTCCCCCCGACCACCAGCCCCCTGGTCTGCAGTTCAGACGAGGCGGTTTCGAATTTGTCATCCGCCGCCGCCTTTTCCGTCCATTCCGCTAATTCCCGCATTCCCTGTTCGAAAGAGATTTGCGGTTTGAAGCCGATGGTTCGTTCAATCTTTGAAGCGTCAGCGTAACAATGGCGGACATCCCCCTTACGGTAGGCATTGTTGATTTCCGGCTGGATTTGGACTCCGTAGATTTCCGCCAGGGTCTCCGCCACTCCTTTTACTGTGGTGGGAACTCCGGTTCCAACATTGAAGACCTGATAATCGGCGCGGGAATCGTTCATCGCGGTGACACAGGCTCGGGCGATGTCTTTGACTGAGATGAAATCGCGGCTCTGTAGTCCGTCTTCGTAAATCACGGGTGGATTAGCGTTCTTGATGCGGCTCATAAAGATGGCGCAGACTCCGGTATAGGGATTTGACAAAGACTGCCGGGGTCCGTAGGTGTTGAAGAATCGGAGGGCGACGGCGGGAATACCGTAGGCTTTCCCCACCATTAAGGTCATCTCCTCCTGGTCTTTTTTAGTTTGAGCGTAAACCGAGTTGCAGAACAGTGGTTTTTCTTCATCGGTAGGGACGGGCATCATCACCGCGCCGCATTTTGGGCAACGCGGTTCCCATCCGCCGCGGGCCATATCGGCTTCAAGGCGGAAATCGGGACTAATTAGTCCGTGTTCCGGGCAGCGATATCTGCCTTCTCCGTAACTGCTCATTGAGGCAGCGACCAGTATTTTCTCCAATCCGGTCTTTCCATTGGCAATCACATCTAACAAATTAGCGGCGCCGAATGTGTTTACCTCGACATACTTACCAATTTGATACATCGACTGCCCCACACCGACCGCCGCCGCCATATGATAAACCTGCTCAACTCCGGCGACCGCCTTCGTTAAAGCCTCACTGTCTCTAATATCGCCCTTGATAAATACTGCATTCTTATTAACGTAATCCGGCTTCTCGCCTTTGGGATGAACCTGAGGGTCAAGGTTGTCGAAGATATAGACTTCAGAATCGCCTTTTTCTATCAGGAGGTCAACTATGAACGAGCCGATAAATCCCGCGCCGCCTGTAACTAATACTTTTTTCATCGATTATATTTCCTGAAATGTCTGTATTTTTAATAAACTATATAATTTAACATATTTGGGTATAAAATCAAATTCCTACGGGCTCAGAGTGCTCGACTTTAGTATGTTTTGGATTAAAGTAATGCTTTCAGGGTGTGCCGACGAAATCTCAGTATTGTGTCGCAGGGTTTCCGCATCCTGCGCCATATGACTATAAATCAGGCGGTTGCTGTCGATGGCGGAGAGTGGACAGCATATATATAAAATATATGAAGATGGATTCCGGTTTTACGCCGTGCGGCGCATAAATCGCTCGGAATGACATCCTTAACTTATCATTCTCTTCAAGATTGACTATAATCGTTAGTGAGTTGGTGGTAGTGAGTGATTGGTGTATGAAGGATGGATAAATTGAGGACGGTGATGTCACCGCCGGGTTTTGGGACCCGGCGGTTACAGAGAATTATTTGTGAATGGTTTCAGTTCTAATTAGGTTTTTTACCAGGAATGGGCAGAATAAGTTCCGGATTACTTGCTCATTCCGGTTCGGATTCGGGGAGGGATTTTTCCTCTGGAGTTGTTTCGGGCTTTCTGCGGGTAAGGTGATAGAAGAGCAGCAGACCGAGCCCTGCGAGGAGGAACATCAGGGCGATGATTATCTCATCGCGGTGGTAAGACGGGGCAAGCCTGGCGAGCAGAACCGCCAATCCCAATCCCACCAGCACCATTCCCCATTTCAGCGCGCTCGAGGCTTGTTTTTTCTGGTACTCATTGAACATAATTTTAGTGTTTTCATCGGTTTTTCCCTTTTCAATCATCATCCGCCTGGTTTTGTTGTCGGATACGATTTTCACGATGAACACCACGCAGACGAACATCGCAATCGGTATTAGATGCTCTGACTGGAACATAATTTACTCCTGGAGTGTTGCTGATTTTCCCTTATCTAATCTATCAGACAATCCCGGGAGAAAAATGTTGCATTTTATCTCAAAAAAACTTATGCTGATTCTATTCAAAAGACATAGAACGGTCTGAAACATTTTCTGTTTTCGCTTGTCTTATTTATTAAATGTGTGAGACTATGGAAGACGAGAGGAATGTAATAGAGAAAATATTGGCCGGCGAAACCGGGTATTATAGAGATTTGATAGAAGCGCATCGGAACCTGGTTATTCACATCGCCTTCAGAATGGTGGACAACTCCGACGACCGCGAGGATATCTGTCAGGAGGTTTTCATCAAGGCCTATCAAAACCTCTCGGGCTTCCGGCATAATGCGAAATTTTCCACCTGGCTGGGTAAAATAACTTATAATACCTGCCTCAATTATCTGACGAAGAAGAAGGTTCCGTTATACGATGATATTGCTCCTGAAGGGGAAACAATCGAATCTCAACCCGGCGAAACGTCGGCTCCGGACAAAATTGCATCTGAAGGAAATATCTCCGATATTTTAAAGTTGGAGATAGGCAGTTTGCCGACGCTCCATCGCACCGTATTGACTTTGTATCACCTTGACGGCTTGAGTTATCGTGAAATCGGCGAAGTGATGGATTTGCCGGAAGGCACGGTTAAAAGCTACCTTTTCCGGGCTCGTAAAAGCCTCAAGAAAAGGCTTTCCGGGAAATACCGAAAGGAAGAGATATGCGGCTGAAACACATAAGCGACGATGAGATTCAAGATTATCTTGACGGCAATATAACCTCAGAGAAAGAGTCGATTGAGGCTCACCTGAGACTCTGTAAAACCTGCCAGACTAATCTTGAACTCTATCGGGAGCTGTATGGGGAATTAGCGTCTGAGGGAAGTATGGAGTTGTCCGCGGATTTCGCTGACACTGTGATTTCCCGGCTGCAAACTACGGAGGCGAAGAAATTCCGGACGAGCCTGCTCAACATCATCGCTGTAATCCTGGGCGCAGTAGTATGTATCGTTATCACCGCTCATTACGTGGATCTGAGTTCGCTGTTTCCGGCGCTCCCCGGCGGTTCTATGTTCGACATCAAAATCGACGCTTTCGATTTTGGCGCAGTAAAACAGTTAATCTCGGACTGGGGGAGCGGACTGAACATTCTGCTGTTCGCAGCGGCGATAATCGTGGTGATAGCAGCGATCGACCGACTGTTCCTTAATCCTAAGACGAGAAGATTTCGTTCGAGATATGATATAATACTGGTTTAGCCAAGCATTTATCATAGCTTCTTCCAGAGGACAACCCGCCTTTAACGGCGGGTTTTTTTACTTTAAGCCCATCCTGCCAGAATCATAATCACCGCCGCAATTGCCATCAATGTGCCAAACTGCACCATCCGGCCTTTTCCCGTCAGAAGCCTGACCAGTCCCCAGGCGAGCCCGACGATTGAAGCTCCCAAAAGCATATAAATGATGGGAATTGGGCCCAGGTATAATCCCAGCATCGCCGCGGTTTTCACATCCCCCAAACCCATCCCCCTTTTTCTGAAAATCAGCAATCCCAGGAAATAGACCAGCAGCAGGAGTCCTCCCCCGAAAACAGCTCCGAACAGACCATAGACGAGCGATAGGGAAGGAATCAGCGCCAGCGCAGCGAGTCCGAAGACTGCGCCAGCAATATTCATAGAGTCGAGCAGGAGGAAATGATAGTAGTCGATAAAGGCGTGCACGATTAGAATGAAGAACAAAACGGTGTAAAACACAAATTCCATCGAGGGGCCGAATTTCAGCCATGCCGCTAGAAACAGGGCAGCGGTTCCGGCTTCGACCAGAGGGTAACGTAAAGAAATTTTTGCGCCGCAATAGCGGCATTTCCCTCTGAGCAAGAGATAGCTGAGCAGTGGTACATTTTCGTAGAAAGCGATGGTGTGCAAGCAGCGGGGGCAATGTGATGGGGGCTTAACGATTGATTTTCGCTGGGGGAGGCGGTGAATAAGAACATTGGCGAAGGAGCCGAAAATTAAACCTAGAATAAATACTAGCAGTGACCAGATGAATTCCAACTGGGGTTCTTGGAACAAATGAGTCCTCTCACGATATTAGAAATAGAAAAGGCTCCCTTTCGGGAGCCTTAGCAAAAGAATCACATACCCATCTGGATGGCGCGTCCGAACATAAAGATGGGGAGGTAGAGGGTAATCAGAATCACCGCCACCGTCATACCCATAAAGATAATGAGAATCGGTTCAATCAGGGAGGTCAGTCGTTCCACGATGGAATCAACTTGTTTTTCGTAGAATTGGGCTGCTTTGTCCAGAAGTTTATCGATCTCCCCGGTTTCCTCACCGGTGGCAACGAGCTGGACCAGGGTTGGAGGGAACACCAGGGATTTTTTCATTGCGACGGAAATGGAGAAGCCGTCCTTAACCATACTGCGCACATGGTTCATTCCTTTAATCACCACTCTATTACCCACTACCCTCTGGACATGGTCTATAGATTCCAGCATCGGCACCCCTGAACCGATGAGGATACCGAAGGTTTTGGAGAACTTATTCATCATCGAATTTTTAATCAGCAATCCTAAAATAGGAATATGCAGCTTAATATTGTCGAAGACGTATCCACCTCTCTCAGTCATAGAAATCACCCAGAGAAAGGATAGTGTAACAATCGTTAACAGGAAAAACACCACAAAGTTCTGACTGATAAGCTGGCTGGTTCCCACCATCACTCTGGTGGGACCGGGGAGTCTGGCGCCGAATTTGTCATAGATTTCGGTGAACATCGGCACCACGATAAGAAGCAGGAAAGTAATGATTCCTATCATAAAGATAATAACGATAGTGGGATAGGTCAAGGCAGAAATCACTTTTCTTCTGGTCTCCGCGACCGATTCCAGATAATCGGACAGTTGTTCCAGCACAATGTGCAGACTACCGGAAACTTCACCGGCATGCACCAAGGCGACAAAGAGGTTTGAGAATACCCCGGGATGCTTAGCCAGCGCTTCGGAGAGGGATAATCCTCTTTTGAGGTCATTTGCCACCTTTGCCAGCACTTTGCGGAAACGGGGATTCTTTTCTTCGTTCAGCAGGTTGGCGATGGATTTTTCGATGGTTAGCCCCGCGGAAAACATTGTAGAGAGCTGGCGAGTGAAGAAGACAATTATTTTTAGCGGGACGTGATTTTGTATCTTATAGAACGCAGTGGCTATCTGGTCCATCACGGACTGCTGGGCTTTTAGGATGTCGGTGCGTGATTCTTTGACCGACAGCACGGTGTAGCCCTTCTTTTTCAGGCTGTCCAGAGCGGATTCCACGCTGGCGCTGCGGATTGCGCCCTCAATCCGTTTTTCGTCTTTGTCTTTGACAACGTAGTTATAAGTGGGCATTCACAATCTCCAATGTCGCGAAGTAAAAATCGGCGTGAGGAGTACGATTAATTGTTATCATTAAGTTTAGAACTCCTGAACCGTAATCCTCTGGATTTCCTGCAGGGTAGTCACACCCCTTCTCACTTTAGCAATACCGCATTCCCGGAGGGTTCTCATTCCCAGGTTCAGAGCTTTATCGCGGATATCTTCCAGGTTGGCATTATCCAGCACCAAGCGGCGGATTGGTTGTTTCATTTCTAGGATTTCGAAGATGCCGGTTCTACCATAGTAACCAGTATCACGGCAGTGGACGCATCCCCGGCCTCGATATAATTGCGTCCCCTCAAAATCCTCCGGCTGCAATCCCGCTTCAATCAATTCCTCGGGGGCCGGGGTGTAGGCTTCTTTGCAGTTTTTGCATATTTTCCTCACCAGACGCTGCGCCATCACCAGGTTCAACACTGATCCCACCAGGAAGGGCGGCACTCCGATGTCGATGAGACGGGTGATGGTCGAAGGTCCGTCGTTGGCGTGCAAGGTGGTGAACACCAGGTGCCCAGTCAGGGCGAACTTAACTGAAATATCGGCGGTTTCAGAATCGCGAATCTCACCGATGAGGCACTTGTCCGGGTCTTGCCGCAGGATATTCCTGATGATGGAGGCGAAGGTGAGTCCGATTTTGGGTTTGACCTGAACCTGGTTGATACCCTCCATATGATATTCCACCGGGTCCTCAACGGTAGTGATGTTTTCACCGTCAGATTTAACTTCGTTGAGTGATGCGTATAGTGTGGTCGATTTACCGGAACCTGTAGGACCGGAGAGGATGACCATTCCGTAGGGCTGTTTAATCCAGCGGCGGAAGATTTTAAGTTCGTGGTCTTCGAAACCGAGGTTGGTGAGGCTCCAGGAGAAGCTGGACTTTTCGAGCAGCCTGAGCACCACCTTTTCGCCGTTAACGCAGGGAAGGATTGAGACGCGGACGTCGGTGTCGCCATTGGGGGATTTTATAGAAAAGCGTCCATCCTGTGGAAGCCGTTTTTCAGCGATGTTGAGCTTTGAAATAATCTTGACACGGGAAATAATTCCTGCGTGAGATGATTTCGGGGGACGCATCACTTCCTGAAGCACGCCGTCGATACGATATCGCACTGAGACTTCGTCTTCCTGAACTTCGATGTGTATATCGGTAGCGCGTTCCTTCAAGGCATCGGCGAAAATCATATTGACCAGCTTGACCACCGGGGCGTCCGCTATATCGGTGGTGGCGGCGGTCATATCCACCAGTCCTTCCTCCTCATTATCCGCTTCGGCGAAGAATTGGAGGTTTCCGATGACCTCCTTCACTTCGCCCTGGGTTCGGATGCGGACGTAGAGCTGGTCGATCGCGCTGATGATTCCGGACGGAGTCGCCAGCAGCGGTTCGATCTGCCGATTGGTAAGGGATTGAAGGTTGTCGAGGGCGACGATGTCGTCCGGCTCGGACATAGCCACTTTCAGCGAAGTATCGTATGATTCCACCGCTATCAGCGTGTTCTCTTTAGCAAAGTCTTCCGGCACCAGCCGGACCACATCCTCCTTGGCTTCGAGGATTTTATCATTGTGGATGAAATCGATTCCCATTTGGCGGGCGAGGCCTCGATATATATCCTCTTCGACTACCAATCCTCGAGAAATCAGAACGTTTCCGATTCTATCATGGGTTGTTTTCTGTTCACTCAGGCTGAGTCTGAGGTCATCTTCGTTTACAATCCCCAAATCAACCAGTATTTGACCTAGTTTCATGGGCGCCATAGCAATTCCGTTCATATTTATAAAGTTTTCACCTCGTCTCGGTTGATATAAAGCCATTTTTCCCGCCCCAGGTATTATCACCCGGCGGATAGAAGATTACAGTGACAGCGTCGGCGCTGACATCGGGATATTCATACACATGCGCTTCAATATTACTTGGAACGGCATTGGTTCCGATACCGGGAACTCCGGGATAGCCGTTCTGGGTTGCTAATTGAGCTCTCATATATGATATGGCTTGCCCGTCACTCTGTGTCAAGGTTGTGGGCTGACGGAGTAGGGGCGGAGGCTCGGGTCCGGTGTATTGAATAAATCGCCAGAGGGTTTGATTGCCGTAGTTCTGGGGCGGCCAGAACGTCAGGTTGGCGGCGTGGGTGGAGTCCACGCAGAAGCTGGCGCCGATGTCGTTGATGAAAACGATACGACCGTTGTTTATCAGGTGGTTCGTACCGTCGATAAGCGTGGCGGTTACCTGCAACACACAATAATCCGCCTGACTGAAGCTGAAACTGCCGGGGATAACGGTAAGCCCCAATTCTCCTTCGAAGAGCGGGAGCTGCATAATCTCCATATCGGTGATGGAATCGCCTCCTATGGTGGTGCACATTGCCCAGACATCGACGTATTTGAAGGTCGCCCCGCTGGTATATTCCAAGGTAGTGGTGGCTACGCCGGTGGAATCCAGCACGGTCGCCGAGCCGTCGATATGGGCGAAGGGACCGTGCCAGTTGTTTTGCAGGGTGGTATCCACGGAGAAGAAGACCGCGGTTCCCGCCGACACGTTGTTGCCGTAAACATCCTGCACTCGGGCGGTAACCGCCATCGTCAATTCAGCGCCAGCGGGATTCTGGGGGTCGTAACTGGCGTCGATGTCGATATAGTAGGGCTGACCGGAAACTACGTTAATGTTGGTTACTTCGGACCAGATGGAATCGGTCATTGTGGTGGTGTCCCGGAAGGTGGTGGCGCGGAGCCGCACCGGTCCGGATCTGACGCCGGAGTTCAACGACACTCTGGCTTCGCCGGAGGAGGTAGAAACGGTTATGGTGTCCAGTCCGTTTCCAAAGAGCACGTCGGGGCTGGGCTGGCGCACTTCGAAGCGGACGGGGAAGCCGTCCAGCACGTTGTTGCCGCCGACATCGACCACGATGGCGGTGAGGATGGCGCTTTCGATGCCTCCGGTGCCCTGGACTTGAATCTGGTCCACATTGGAGGTGATGACGATAGAGTTTGGCGGGTCGGGATTAATGGGGATTCCCAGGGATAGGGAATCCTGGATGCCCGCGGTTTTTACCACCACCTGCGCCAGACCGGCTTCGGTCTGGGCGTTCAGCCGGGCGTAAGCGACGCCGTTGCTGTCGGTTTGACTCAAGGCGTCGATAGTGCCCAGGGTTGTGCTCCAGTAAACGGGATGATTACGTCCAACGCCCCAGTTTGAGGAGTCGGTGATAGCCACGTAGATTCTTCCCGATTCGCCGATGTTGAGGCTGCTGATGGAGAGGCTGTCTATCAAGTTAATAAACGCGGGATTTCCGGCTCTGAACTGTATTTCAAGAGTATCAAAGACGGTATTGTTCCAGTTTGCGACCACAATCCCGGTTCCGATAGCCGCGGGCGCGAAAAGCAGGGCGGCTGCGGTTCCGTTCTGGACGATGGTATCGCGGGGAACTATGCTGCCCAAAGTAGCGTCGAAGTGAATTTCGGTTCCTGTAGGGGCAGGGTCGCCGCTGGCGATAAAGGCCCGGGCATAGACATAGGCTGAATCGATGCCATTGCCGCGCATTCCGGTGGAAGCGCTGGAGGTCAAATCGATGTAGGTAACGTCCGGTATAGGCGCGATATCGATTTGAATCGTATCCGCAAGGTTTAGTTTATCGTAGCGGGCGATAATGGTGGCGGTTTCCACTGAGGTCACACAGCCAACTCCGACATCGTCGAAGATACTGTGAGCGGTGCCGGTGGAGTCGGTCAGCCTTGGGGATGACACCTTGGAACAAGGGAGGTCGCAGAAGAAGCGCACGGTGTCGCCCATAATGGGTTCGTTTCGGGAATTTTTCACCACAGCGCGAAGCAGCGCGTGGGTGGCGTCGCCATCGGCATAGATGACGTTTTTATTATTAGTGAGCACCAGTGAGCCGGTCGAACCAAGCTGGGTGACGGTAACCTGGGTAGTGTCAGACCAACTGTCTCCTACGGAAGCGATGATGGTGGCGTCGCCGACATAGCCATCGGTGAAGTAAAGGACTGTGGCTTTTCCGGAGGAGTCGGTTAAAGCCGCAGGCGACAGCGCGCCGTGGTCAGTACTGAAACTTACACTCAGATTGGGGATAGCGGTGTTAGTTGTGTCCACCACGCGGGCGTATATAGTATCAGTCGCAGACTGTCCCGGCAGGGCAGTGATTACCGACTGGCGGGGCCAGACATTGATACTGCCTATCACATTATCGAGGGGCAGGAAGTAAACCAGGACGCTGTTCTGAATCTGCTGGGTTCCCATAGAAGTGGTAACCGTGACGTTGGCGGTTACTCTGGTGCTGTGGTTTCCTTGAGTGATGGAGGTGGAACGCAGCGTGGTTTGTGTCATACCGGCATTATCGGTTAGGAGGGCAGGGGCGATGGAACCGTATTCGGTGACAAAATCGACCGGGAATCCGCCGACTCCGTTTCCGTTGACATCTTTGACCACCACAGTGATGGTGGAGACACCTTCGTCGCCGGAGGCGAGGGTCATTGTTCTGGGTGTGGCTGAGATGTCGATACTGCTGGGTGGCGAGCCGGTATAAATCCCTGACTGGTTGATAGTCACACTTACAGAGCCGATGACATTACCAGCTTGAGCGTCGATGATGGCTTGTCCGGTGTCCCCGTTGGTGGAGAAGAGCGCAGTTGCCATACCGTCGTTATCGGTGAGTGTGACCTGGCTTAGTGCGCCGATATTTGAAGAGAAGGAGACCTGCAGGTCGGGGATAACGACGTTATTGATATCCACAACTCTTGCCCGGACAATGGTAGAGCCGGAGTATCCCGGGGGCACCGTGAGTTCGGTGGAATCGGACCATACGCTGATAGAATCGATATCATTCTCCAGGGGGATGAAATCGATGAAAGCGGTGTCCTGGATGGTAATCCCTCCGGCGCCGATTACAGTGCCGACGACGCGGGCATTGATTGCCGTATCCGCCATAACCTTAGATCTAAAAGTAGTAAAGGTTTCACCGGAGGCGTTGGTGGGCGAGGCGGCTATAATTGTTCCCTGGGAGGCGTCGGTCCACAAATCGACCTGCCAGCCCGCCACGCCTTTACCGTCAGCATCCTGAACCAGCACATTCACGGTGGAGTTTCCGCGGTCGCCATTGGCGAGTTTCAGTTGGGAAGGCGTTGCGTCCAAAGATATAAACGCCGGTGTAATCGATTGACGTATCACGGTGAACAGCGCAGAATCGACCTTGCCCCCGATGCGGGCGTAGACAGTGGGGCTGATAGCGTTATCGCCTGCGGGAATTTCATCTTTACGGATAGTTATGGTTGCGGAAACCGCGCCGTTAATATCGGTGGTATCGACGTTGGATATGGACCCGTAATTAGAGGAAAAAGAGACCAACAATCCGGATATTCCCACTTTATTAGTGTCGACAACCACGGCTCGCAGAGTATTTTTGACGGATGATGAATCTCCGATAACCTTCACCTGATAATCGACATCGAGCGAGAGAGAATCGATGACTTGATTCAGTAGGTTAATCCTCAGGATAGCATCATCCTGGATGTCGGTGCCCTCAACCACTGCGGTGATAGTATCTTCGATGGAAGCAGCTTGCAGGTTCACGGTATAACGGGCGTAAACGATACCGTCCTGGTCGGTTTCCAAATCTCGCTGGGAGATGAAGCCGCTGCTGGACGAGGGGAGTTGAAACCTGAGGGTAGCTCCCTCTATTCCACCGCCGTAGGCGTCCTTTGCCACCGCCGAGATATCCACGGTCTGCGTTCCGGCGGGAGCTTTGAACGCTGAGGGTAGAAACAGCTCAACGCTGGAGACAACATTCCCTTGCTGGGTTTGCGGTCCAGAGGGATTCCGTTTGTCACAATTTATCACGAAGAGCAAGGAGATAAAACTCAGACTTAACAGAATAACCAATAACCTTCTCATGGCCTACTCCCAAAAATTCTTAAGGTTGCGCAACTCATGTTGTTCCTGGTATAGATTTAGGATTATTAATTTCTTTAATAAATTAAAAATCAATTAGATAAGGTTCTGACCATTATCACCAATGTGGCCATTTGGGTCACAATCAACATCATATCCTTATATATAGCCCAATAGTCACGTTCCGGTTTTTCCGGGACAAAGATGGTGTCTCCGACATTGATAGAGGTGTTTTTATTGGGCTTGATCCATTTTCCGGTTGAGGCTTTAATTACCCTTATCTTACTTCTGCGGGCGTTGTAGGAATATCCGCCCGCTTTATTGAGGTAATAATCATATTTTTTGCCGGATTCCCACTTCAATAAGCCGGGATTAACCACTTGACCGGATACTTTAACCGTGAGGGCTTTCATAGGTACGTGTATAGAATCCCCGTCCCTCAGTAGTATATCATTCTTGGTCTCTTTATCATTGAACAATGCATGGAAATCAACCACGACAATCGACTTTTCGCGGGATTTGGTTTTGAAGTACTCATACTCCATATCAGTCATATCGGCTACAGGGATGAGCTTCAACCGTTCATATTCGGGATCCAGGATTTCTTCGTCAGCCTTACGGATAATTTCCGCATCCCTCAGGTTTGCTTCCGGAGTGAAACCTCCGGCGCGTTCAATCACGCCGCTGAGACAGGATTTATCCTCTACTATAGAATACTCACCCGGATATAGAACCTCACCTGCGATTATCACATTCTGCCTCAGATGATAATTTGGTATCGAACTTACATAGATTCTATCATCCGGCAGCAGTGGAAAATCATACTGAGGATTGTCACCATCCAGATTGAATTCAAAACTCTGGTATTCGGCGGAATTACCGGCGCTGCGGACAACTGTGACCACATCCAGTTTCGCATCATCGGTGAAACCGCCGCTGATTCGGATAAGGTCCTGCAGTCTGTCTCCGGAGGCGAATTCATAGTCGCCGGGGAGTTTCACCGCGCCGTAGACGGAGACGATGCCTATTTCCAGCGACAGCGGCGGTACATGGACCGCGTCACCCTGCTGCAGGACAGGATTATATTTCTTTTCACTGGTGCGAAAGAACATCAGTAGGTCGACCCTTTCCGAGTCTCCCTCCTTGTGTATCAAGCGGATGTTTCTCAAGGAAGATTCTTCATCGAGAAGGACAGCTTTCTGCAGGGTGTTTGAGACTCTGTCAATGGGACTGACATCGTAGACGCCGGGGTAATTCAGGATACCTGTCACCGGTATTCTAAAGCGCCTGAGGTTCTTCAGTTTGACGGTGACTTCACCGGTTTTGTAGACCTTCTCCGCGGCGTTTTCCACCATTTTTCGGGCATGACTCAGCAGGCTGTCTTTCACCATCAAATCCCCCACAGTGGGAATAGAAAGATAGCCTTCAGGCGAAACACTGGCTATAAAGAGCTGTTCCAGTCCGCCCCATACTTTGATTTCAAAAACATCTCCCGGACCGACAGTGTATTGGTCAGGGTCTATAGCTTCTTCTAAAATATCCGCGTCAATGGTCAATTCCGGCGGCAGGACTGGTTCTTCTTCTTCTTCCTGAGTTGTTTTAGTGACTTCTTCCTTCTTTCTCGAAGCTCCTCTGGGATTTAACTGCGCGTAAGTTACTGAAAGAAGTAATATCGAAGTTAGAAATATCGCTAACGTGGTCCTTATCACAACCTAATTGTCTTCCCGGTTTAAGAAGAGTTTTTCCTCAGACTGTATAATAGACTTCGGTTTTTTCCATTCGGGGAAGTTCTCATCGATGATATAGGGAGTAATCTGAATAATCAAGTCAGTTTTTTTAATGGTTAGCTCTTTATGCCTGAACAAACCGCCTAGGTAGGGAATATCTCCGAGGAAAGGCACTTTGTGCTGGGTGTTGTTGGCATTGGCGGCCATCAATCCGGCGATTAGAATGGATTCGCCGTTCTTCACCCTGATGGTAGTGGTTGAACCTCTTCTTACTACCCAGGGAACCTCCTGTTGAGCAGGTCCGATGAACTGAAAGATAGAAGAGACTTCCGGGGTGATGGTGGTGGTGATGTAGCCGTCGGTGTTGACATTGGGTGTTATGAAGAGCTTATATCCTACTTCCTCTCGCTGGACCGTAACCTGGCCTCCGATACCGCCGGTCTGCATAATGTAAGGGACCACGTCCACAACTTCGAGTGAGGCTTCCCGGTTGTTCATAGTGGCGAGGCGGGTGTTAGCCAGCACTTCGGCCTGGTTGTTTTTCAAGAGCCAATCGAGGGTGACGTCGAATACGGCGAGCTGGCGCCCGAAGTGCCCGATGTTGTTGAATCCATCGATTTTCTGGAAGGGCATTTCATCGGGCATCTGACCTATTTCGCTGGGTTTCGCCACTACCACGCCGGCACCGGTGGCGGCATCTACTCCGTCCTCAGCCAGGATGGTGGTAACAGACATCAATCGCGACCAGTCGATACCAAATTTCTCTTCATCTTCGACCGCCACTTCGATAATCCTGGCTTCCAGCATAATCTGGAGGGCGGGTTTATCAATGGCCTGCACCACGGTTTTGATTTCCGATATCACTTTGGGGCTGGTGATAATCAGTAGTTTGTTACCGCTTTTATCGACTTCTATTTTTTCACTGAAGTCCTTAAGCAGGTCCTTAACCTCAGTAGCGTCGGCATATTGCAGCTCCAGCACATGTGCAGTGAGTCCGACTTCTTCTTTAAGGTGTTTGGTTTGAGCCACCAAGAACGAATTGCCGATACGCTCATAGCCCAATCCCGCGGCTCTGACCACCAGGTTCATAGCTTCGGAGATGGGAACATCCTTAAGATGTATAGAGATTCTTTCCTCTTTGTTAACACCCGGACCGGTAACGATATTGTATCCGCTTTCCGCCGCCAGGATGGTGAGAATGCTGGGGAGGAAAGCGTCGTCAGCATCGATGGTAACCGTCTGTTCCTCCTCAATGCTTTCCTGACAATACGCAATTCCGACGCCACTAAAAGTAATCGCACCAACAAAAGCAAAAGCAGCGATTGCGTGGAAGAGAATAGTCCGCATTTGAACTCCGCTTAAATCAAATATCAAGGTTATAGTATTAATTTCTGTTTGAATTGAAAAATGATTCTTCGCTTAATAGCGATCTGTGAATTCGAATTTCGGATTCGAGGGTGAATCCGACTCCAAAGTATAGTATTCATCTAACAGTCGGGGAATATTCCGGTCAATAGTTAATCGCGGCTTCACCCATAAGTTTTCTTTGTTCCATAAGGGTTTCGGGTTTGAGTCGGTTAGTGAGTACGATTTTTAATCCGCCATTTTTTATCACTACGCTCTTTTTTGCAATGCTCAATACGGTAAAATCACCCACTTTATCTCCGACCTTCACGTCATAATATCTTCCCATATACTCTATGGAAGCGCGGGGATTTGCGCCCAAGACAGTCAAACTGAGACGCATATTTTCCATTCCTTCTTCCGATTCGTGGTAGCCCATTGCGCTGAGGAGCTTAGGGCTTTGTATAACCGCCGAAAGTTTCAAAGGGTCGTTTTCAGTTGCAAACTGAAAGTCCAGTCTTTCCTTCAGTTTCCGTTCTAGGGTGGTTACGGTTTCCAAAAGCTGCGGGTCGGTCCCCAGGACTACCTCGGCTTCTTCCTGCCGGAGTTTTCGCACTTCTTTTGAGGTGGTATACGTTTTAATACCAATATAGAAAAAGAGTCCGATGGAAACAGCGATTAGAAATCCCCAGATAAAATTTTCTCTCCGCTTCATCAAATCTCCAGATTAGCGTTTTTTAGGCGAATATTCATTCCTAAATAGACGGATTTATCGTTTAATCAACGTCAGAGTCGAGATAGCGAGTTCTATTCTATGGGAGTTGGCTTTTGTCCGCTTCACGGCTGTATCCCTGATTTTCCTGATGGCGTTGTCGATTTCAAATCCGTCAACAGTCACCAAGCGGTCGGATTTCTCCAACTGGTTGATAAACCTACCCAGTTCTTCGTAGGTGCATTCGATGGTCATTCTATAGGGGGATTTGATATAATCCCTCATATTTTGT
>CAYQZD010000061.1:0-22500 GCA_964421875.1 uncultured bacterium | reverse complement strand
TTGTGAAATCATATAGTTGCGGCGTCCCATCATTGCGGAAGTAATGGATATTCCCATCCTCATCCCCTAAAAACATATCGTAATCGCCGTCAGTATCGATGTCGATGAAGGCGGGATTACACCTCATTCCTAAATCGATGTTCATGAAATAGTTCGTTACCAAAACCATCACTGCAGAATCTGGAGTCCCTTCATTCCGATAGAACATCATCCGGCCAGAAGTTGCTGTTGCGCCTACATTCAAACCAAGAAACAAATCAAAATCTCCATCATTATCAATATCCACAAAGAATGGCCTGCTGGTATTACTGACCTGAATACCCTGATAATTAACTTCCCTTAAAATAAAATCATATAAATATGATGTGCCGATGTTTTCATAGTAGAAAAATGGATCGTTCATCGAAGTATCATATCCTGCGCCCACAAATAAGTCCAAATCTCCATCATTATCGATGTCCATTAAAAATGGGCTGGCGGGCATCTGGGATAAAGGTCTAACAGGAATATTCACGATTGTATCTGTATAAAAATCATAATTATAATTTAAACTGTCTCCTGTATTTATCAATAGTAATAACTTGTTAAAATCAGCGCCCACTAATAAATCCCAATCGCCGTCATTATCAATATCGGCAAATGTGGGATTGATGTAGTTCAAACCAGTATACCATGGTACTTGACATCTTACACTGTCAAAGTAAACTGGGATGGTATTTCTTTCCTGTGTAAAATCCCAGGCGAAGACTGGCAAGGGTAACAATAATAAAACAAATAGTTTTTTCATGATATTCCTACAAGAATATTGAAGGGCGGGCGTTTTGCCCGCCCTGACTAAATCACTATTACTAAACCCTAACATTTTAAATGTTGGTGGGTTAAGAACCCACCCTACGTTATAATACCAGAACCAAGCACCCAGAATCCAGCTACTATTTAATAAACGCCATCTTTTTCAAAGAAGCAAATTTCCCCTTGCCATTTAATGCTTTCGCTTCAATACGGTAGATGTAAATCCCGCTGGCTTTTTTACGACGATATTTTATCGATAAACGGGGTCTTCTTTGACTTAATCGCTGTGAAGTTATATATTGCATTTGAATAAATCGACTCCTAATAAATCATCGGTGCGATATGGATTTCGATTTCATCCGCAATCTGTTGAAGCCTTCGGATGCTAAAATCGTCCTGGTGGTGTTGGACGGACTGGGAGGGCTTCCCCGTGAATCCGACGGACGGACCGAACTGGAGGCCGCCCGCACGCCTAACCTGGACAAACTCGCCGGCGAGTCGATCTGCGGTCTGCACCAGCCCATCGCCCCCGGCATCACTCCCGGCAGCGGACCGGCTCATCTGGCGGTGTTCGGCTACGATCCGGTGCGTTATCAGGTGGGGAGGGGGGTGTTGTCGGCGCTGGGGATTAATTTCGACCTGCAGCCGGGTGATGTTGCGGCGCGGGGCAATTTCTGCACTTTGGACGCGGCGGGATTGATAACCGACCGCCGCGCGGGACGGATACCGACCGAGAAGAACCGCGAACTATGCGCTCTGATGAGCGAGAACATCCGGCTGGAAGGAGCGGAATTGTTCATCGAAACGGTCAAGGAGCACCGTTTCCTGATGGTTCTGCGGGGAGAAGGTCTGTCAGGGGAAATCTTCGACACCGACCCTCAAGCCACCGGCAAACCTCCGCTGACCCCAAAATCCTACAATCCCAAGGCGGAAGGGACGGCCCTGATTATCGGGGAATTTCTGGCGGAAGCGCGCGGCTTGTTATCCGCCCAATCTCCGGCGAATATGGTGTTGATGCGGGGTTTTTCGCAAAAGCCCGACTGGCCCCTATTCGGCGAGGTTTTCGGGCTCAAAGCCGCCGCGGTTGCGGCCTATCCGATGTATAAGGGTGTGGCGAAGTTAGTGGGTATGGAGGCGCTGGAAGCTGGGGAAACGGTGGAGGAGGAACTGGAAACCCTGGAAAAAAGCTGGAACGACTACAACTTTTTCTATTTCCACGTGAAGAAGACCGACAGCGCGGGCGAGGATGGCGATTTCGAGCGGAAGGTTCATGTGATTGAGGACTTCGACGTTAAACTGCCCCGGATACTGGCGCTGAATCCCGATGTCATCATTGTCACCGGCGACCACTCCACACCCTGTAAAATGCGCGCTCATAGTTGGCATCCGGTGCCGACCCTGCTCTGGTCGAAACTTGGCAGAGCCGACCGGGTGGGGGATTTCGGGGAAAGTTCCTGCCGGACGGGAAGCTTGGGGCCGTATTTCCCTGCGGTGGATTTGATACCGCTGGGGCTGGCGTACGCCGGCAGGCTGGAAAAATTTGGGGCTTAGTCTATCTCAATCACAGTCCCGGCTCCGCCGAGGATGCAGTTGCCGCCGTAGGCTTGGTGGAACAGGCGCCGGGTTAAATCGCCGCTGCAGTGCACCGGGCAGACTTTTGCCACCCCCAGCCGCCGCAAATCCTCGATGATATCCATCAGCGCCGGGGCTTCCAAGGCGCGCAGGTGGAATCCCCCCAGCGCGATGTGAACATCCCGCCTGATTTTCCGCGCTTGCTCGATAATGCGCACTATTCCGGGGTGGGCGCAGCCGGTGATTAGCGCCAATCCCCGCTCCGTTTCACACGCCAGGGACTGCTCGGTCATCGCGCCGGGCGCTTCGCCGGTGGTGTGAATCCCCGCAGTTATCCGCATCATTTCCCGCACTTCGAACACTCTCGCCCCCTGGCTTCGCAGATTTTGCTTATAGGTTTCAGTGAAGCTCGCCGGCAGATAAACCGCCGGGCGCGCCCCGCTGGCAAGGAACTTACCCAAACCGTCGATATGATCCCAATGTTCATGGGACAGGACTACAAGTCCGATTTCCTCGGCTTTAATTCCCAGCGCCTTCAGATTGTAAAGCAGTATTTCCCCGTCGGAACCGGTGTCGAAGAGGATTTTCTCGCCGGCGCTTTCCACCAGGCAGGCGAAGCCGAATCCGGTTTTCAAGGCGGGATTGGCGGGATTGTCATCGAAGACTATGGATAATTTCATAGATAAAATGGTGTGAACGCTTTATGTTATTTGAAGCGTTTCATTATTATATTGTTATTATTGTAGTAAAAATTTAGAATAGAGGGTTTAGGGTTCAGTGTAAAGGGTAAAAGACGGACGAAAATTGCTTACGGAATGAATTTTTCGACCCTAAACCCTTTACCCTATACCCTGAAGAAGATTTATGCTAATAATATACAATATATTAATAACTCTCTTCTAATAGCACAAGTCATAGTGTTATTAATTCGAATATGTTCTCAATTTAGGACACGCTGTGCAGTTCAACGGCAAGGCGTCGGTGTAGAGCGCGTTTCTGAAAGTTCGATAAGATTTATCTCTCCAAATTTTGTGCAGAGGCTTTTCGTTAATACTGCCGAATATTAGTTTCTTGTACGGTTTCTCCCTGCCATTGACAATATGCGAGACTCCTTTGACGGGGAGGGCGGTGAAAACGCAGGGGGATACCTCAGCCCGGGCGGTGACGAATAGGGAACGGTGTACATTCTCCGCGCACCAGGTTCTGATGCGCCGAGGGGCGCTGACTTGATAGCGGATGTCGAGTCCGCGAACCACCCCGTCCTGCGCGACGGCGTCGAGTCTTCGCCGGATTTCATCGAATTCGCTCTCGTTTTTCGGCAATATGGCTTCATCCGCGAATTCCGGGCAGGGGACGAAGTCGAGCGCGCTGATGACCGCCTGATCAATGCCCCTGCCTTCCAGCAATTTCGGCAGCATCCGCACTCCCTCCAGCCCGGATTTCAGCAGCAGGTAAGCGATATGGATTCGGGGTAACTCAGAGTTGGATTGATTTTTAATGTTATTGAGTTCATCGATAGCTACGATTATCTTCGCTATAGAAGTTCCCCTTCTGAAGCGGTCGTTGGTTTGGTCAACTCCCGCCAGTGAAAACGCTACCATATCCATCCTATGTTCCACCATCCGATGCAATACCTCGCGGTCCGCTGAAACTCCGTTGGTGGTGGTTCCCACCTTGCAGCTAGCTTCCTTAGCTAACGCCGCCATCTCGAAGAATTGGGGGTGCAGCAACGGTTCGCCCCATCCCTGCAGGAACACCATTCCGGTATGTTTGAAAGCGGGAATCAACTTCCTGAAAGACTCCATCGACAACTGCGCGTTTACCCAGGAATCCCGGTATACCGTGTGGGGACAGTAGCGGCAGTCGGCGTTGCAGTTGGTGGTGACTTCCACTTGAATCCAATCCAGCGCCGGGGGAAAGATATTCATGGATTTGTACCAGAAGAAAAAGGCGCTAAAGTGCGCAAAGGGGCGGGAATAACATCCCGCCCCTTTATTGTTCGATAGAATTCAGTGTGAGGAATCTACAACATAACGTAGGTAAGAATATTAAGATAGTCGAGGAGCAGCCGGGTGATGAGGAAGTGTTCCCGCACATGCTCCTTACCCTTCTTACCCATCTCTTCCGCTAAAGACGGATTCTGCATCAGCTCGATAATCCTGTCTGCGAAACCCTGATTGTCGGTAGGATCCAGTAAGTATCCGTTCTCACCGTCGATAACCTGCAGCGGTATTCCTCCGACTTTGGTAGATACGACCGGCGTCCCTTTCCACAAGGCCTCTGTTACAGTGAGGCCGAAACCTTCCCGAATCGACTTCTGGATTACCACCGAGGAGGCTCGCTGAAGCGCGTTGACCAACATATTGTTTTCGCTGGTAATCAGTATCACGTCGTTGTTTTTCAGGAAACGGTTTGCCTTGCGGATGACTCTTTCCAGTATCATCGCCCCTTCGGGGTCGTCAGCCGCCATACTACCGCAGAGCACCAGGCGGCAGTCAACTTTTTCCTTCACTTTTTCGAAGACATCGACAACCCCTTCCGGGTCTTTCCATTTGTCGAATCGGGAGATTTGGGTAAGCAGAGGCTTGTCCAGCGGGATTTCGAACTTCTTGAGGTACTTAATCTTATCGGACTCTTTCAGGTCCATATTTTTCGACGTCAGCGGATCGATTGCGGGATAAACAATCCTCTGTTCTACCGGGAAATTTTTGTGGCGGTAGTCTTCATTGGAGATGATAACCAGGTCGTATTTCAGGGTAAGCGTTCTTAACATTCGCCACAATTCCCGGTTGGGATGAGAACAATCGATATGGCAGCGCCAGATCCAGGGTTGGCGCTTACTGTAGTAATTAATCAGCGGCAACGGCTGAGGATCGTGCACAATCACGCAGTCGTGGTCGATATGGGTGAAGATGGAAAAATCGTAGGAGGCTTGGTAATAGAGCCGCTTTTTAATTTCCGACAGATTGATTTTGTCGCCCTGGAGCGCATTGTGGAACTTCTTAGTGATACTGAAAAAATCGGGATTACCGTGCAAGATTCTCCAGCCTGCGTCGAAACCGGAATCGTTCATCATAGGAACCAGTGAGGCGAGAATTTCCGCCACTCCCCCGCCCTGATAAGTGGAGTTGATGTGGATGATGTGCTTGTTGTAAAGCAACTTCCCTTTCTGATAGATAGTGTGGATGATTTTTTCCCCCACAATCTCATTGTAATACTGAACTCCGCGCACTTTTACCCCTTTCCAATTTTTATTAGAAGTGTTCTGACCTCTCTTACGGTTCTTAAGTTGTATTTAGCGTGCGAAGGCTTCAATCCGACTTTTATGGTGAAAGCCTCCTTCGGCATAGCCACGAACATATCCTCATCGGTCACATCGTCGCCCATTGTTAAGATGAAATCGGGTTGAGATGCAAACAACCATCGCTCCGCCGCCGCCCCCTTATTAATACCTGTTCCCTTTATTTCAATCACCTTGTCGCCTTGAATAACTCCTAAATTCAAGTTTTCCACCATCTGCACCAACACGTCGTTGAGTTCACTGACCCTAAGCGAAGCCAGACTCGGTTCCACCCGCCGGTAGTGCCACACCAGCGAGTAGTCCTTCTCCTCCAGAATCGAGCCGGGAGTGCGGTCCACGAACAATTCCAACAATGGCTTAATCTCCGTCATCCATTCGCTTCGAATCGGCTCTAAGGTTTTCCAACCGCTGTCTCGTTCCTTTATCCATACTCCATGCTCAGCGATTAATCCGAGATCGAGTTCACTAAACCATTTGTCCAGAGTTGTTTTATCTCTTCCGCTGGCCAAGACCACTTCGTTTTTCTCATCGGCGCAAAGGTCCCGGATTAGCTTGAGAACATCACCATCAGGCTCGGCCTCTTCGGGACGCCCTGTAAAGGGAACCAAGGTGCCGTCATAATCCAGAAATATCAGTCTTTTCACACTTTCGCGATAGGCTGCAAGCAATTTCTCCTGTTCCCTAGAGTTTAGTTTCTTCCCCAAATATTCCCGCTGCAGTTCCTCTATATGTTTTAACGCCTCTATAAAGTCGCTGGCCCAGCGGTAGATACTGTACCGTTCCAGCCTATGCCTCATAGTTTGGTTGCGCTTGATTTGCACCTTGGGGAGCATCTCCAGCGCCTGCCGGATAGCTGCGGCTACAGCCTCTTTGTTATTGGGATTGATGATTATCGCTTCGCTCAGTTCCCGCGCCGCGCCTGCGGTTTCGCTCAGAATCAGCACTCCTAATCCGTCAGCCTTGGAAGCGATATACTCCTTGGCAATCATATTCATCCCGTCGCGGGTGGGAGTCACCAGGGCGATGTCTGCCGTGTTGTAGAGCGCTGCCATTGAAGTGAAAGGCTGGGTTCGGTTCAAGTATATTATGGGTGTCCAGTCGATGGTGCCATATTTTCCGTTCAGATTGCCCACCATCTCGTCCAGCCGGCGTTTCAATTCCTTGTAGGTCTCCACGCCGGTGCGGGAGGGTATCGCCGCCAGAATCATCGATACCTTACCCCGGTATTCGGGATTTTTCTCCAGGAAACAGTCGAAAGCCTCAATGCGCCGAGGGATGCCTTTGGAATAGTCGGTGCGGTCGATGGAGAGTATAATTCTGGTTCCCCCTAACTTCCGGGTATAACGCGCCATTTCCTTCTTAACATCAGTAAGTTCATGAGCTTTCGCCCAGGTTTCGTAATCGATGCCGATGGGGAACGCGTCCACCTTCAGAATCCGGTTCTTGGTGGTTATCTGGCTGTAGGTATGTTCATATCCGGCAATCCTGCGGACACTTTCAAGGAAGTGACGGACATAATCGTAAGTGTGGAAACCGATAAGGTCAGCTCCCAGCAGGCCGCTGAGGATTTCATCCCGCCAGGGGAGCAGGCGGAAAAGTTCCGAGGAGGGAAAGGGGGTGTGGAGGAAGAATCCTATCTTTGTTTCAGGCATTCGGTCTCTAATCAGTCGGGGAAGAAGCATCAGGTGGTAGTCCTGAATCCAGATAGCGTCTCCGGGGCGGACATACTCTTCCAAAGTCTCGCAGAAAATGTGGTTCACGCGACGGTATGATTCCCAAAAGGTCTTGCTGTAAACCGCATACTGAGGAAAATAATGGAACAGAGGCCAAATGGTTCGGTTGGAAAAGCCGTGGTAGTATTCCTCTATATTCTTCTTCGAGAGGAACACCGGCAGGCATTTCTCTTCCGCTAATTTTTCCCTAATCATAGCCCTCTCCTCCGCGTTTTTACCCGCGGAGGCTGCTCCCGGCCATCCAACCCAAAGACTCACCCTTGCCTTGTAGAAGGCTCTTAAGCCGCTGGCTAATCCCCCGACGCTCGGCTGCAGGAAGATTTGATTCTTCCGTCTGGTGATATTGACCGGCAGCCGGTTTGAGACTATTATCAGTCTATCCATAATAATCAAGTCATTGATTCAGACCCGTAGCGGCGCCCCTGTCTGAATCTTAACTCTTATTGAAAACATCCATTTCGCTGCTGCGTAAAGGCATATTTTCGCTTAATATTAACGAAACGGCGAAAGAGACCTTCAATAATAGTTAATAAAGATAAATCATTAACGGGCAAAAGTCAAGAATTTTAGGGATTATCGGCAAATGAAAAAGCCGCGCCTTAGGCGCGGCTTGAGGGATTCCGGCAGGTCAGCTCATCTCATTGTTCCGTTTTAACGGTTCTCCCGGGCTTGAAATGCCGCCGGATTAGGTTGAGAAACTCTCGCGCGGTCGCAGTATCTGCGGAACGGGGTATATCCAGCAGGAATAGTTCGTTGTCCGCAATGACCAATGCATTTTTCAGGCTTTTCTGCCGGCAGATTCGCCCCACCACCCCCCGGTAAAGGTTTATTCTGTTGGAAAACAGCTTTTTCGAAAAGAAGGCTTGTTTCTCCCGCTCCATCAATAGTGTGAAAAGTTCGGCTCCCGCTTCGCTGGGCTTTTCGACCGCCTCAAGCGGTATCGATTTTTGGGAAACCGCCGCTTCAGCGGGGACGGCATCGGCTTCCGCTGTTTCCGCAGTCTCGGAGGAGCTGGGAGCCACCCCTGCTTCAAGTGTCCTTCCCGTCCCTTCGAAAACTGTCATAGGACGGCCAACCTGATAACGGTCCTTCAACAGCAGAAACCGTCTAATCAACAGTGAAAGCCCTGGGGCGTCCAAAGCTCTCTGACTGATTTCACCCTCCAGCGCGACCGCTTGCCCTAAAGGTTCCAGACCGCTGAATTCACACACGGAAGAGGCTACGCTGCAGGAAAGAGGTTTAGCGTTCTCTTCCCCAGGAAGTATGGATGCGGCGCGCCTGAAGATTACCGCCGCCAGACCTTGGGGATCTTCAGCCGCTGCGCGCAGTCCGATTGGTTCGGTCTGCCAGCGTTCTATGACATCTTTGAGAGTGTTCTCCACGATAGCTTGAATAGACTCCGCAGGGATTTCAATCGACTTCATCAGTAGCTCGCGCATATGGTTACGACTTTTTTCCGAGCCGTTCCCACGTTTTTCAGCGCTCAGGAAAGGGCTGTCGTATATTCGTTCGATTTCGTCCCGGAGTATCTTCTCGCCCTGATTGGATAATTCCCTTTTCAGCTCCTGCGGCATATCAGCCGCACTTAATTTTTCCAGAGTAAGTCTGGAGCTTTCTCCTAAAATTCTTTCAGTCCATTTAAGGGTAATGTGTTCCATTGAAATTCCATTCATACTGAATTCCCCCTATTATAATAACAGGCTTTATAGTGTATCAATTATCAAGAAAAGACGCAGGTATCATCATTCCATCATTTCCGTGTACATTCGATGCCTTCTCACCGCAACTTCGAACTCCTCAAGGGACAACTTTTCAATCCCTGATTCCTGTTCCAAGGCCAGGAAATCCGCCAGTCCGTTCAATCCCCGCGCTTCGAGCATAGCGATGATGAGATTAATGTTTACGTTTCTAAGAGCGCCTCCTTTGCCGCATTCCGCGATTTTCAGCAGGTTTTCGACAGCATCGCGCACCGATTGACAGGACTCGTCTTCATCCAGACTGCAGAGCAGGCCCCGGATGAGGTTTTCAACCCTGCGGGGGTGGATTTTACGGTTCCCGCTATCACCAATCTGCGGCAATATCGAATCGAATCCGCCTTCGATAAGACGGTGTTCAATCATTCCTCGAAGCGCGCCTCGGACCTGGCCGGCTTTGCCGCCGGTGCGCTCCCTGATGAATTCAGCGATGGCGGCGGCGGGGTCGAGGGAGAGCGCGAATTCAAAGCGCACCGCATTGTCCAGCAGATTGAGAAAATCGTATCTGGTGAAGGTCCAGCTTTTTCGCAGGGCGAGCAACAGGTTTCGCACCGCTGCGTCCAGTTCGAGCGATTCGTATTCGAGGGGTAATCTGTCGGTGTTGACAATCCGCATCGAGTAGAGGTAAAACCTGAATTCAAGATGGCGCTGCAGAACCTCCGGCAGCGCTTTCAGGGGAAGTTCATCGAAGGAAACCGTTTCCGCGCCTTCAGGCCAGTTCAAGGTATGGCGCTTTATCACTCCGCCCAGGATGTTTTTCAATACTCTATCCGGGGAGTCGGCGGTGGAGTCGCTCTGCCTGGTGATTTCAGTCCCCTCGTCGGGACGGTTCCGAGCAATTGAGGTTATAGAGCTTTCCTCCGAGGATTCATCGTTTGAGTTGGAATCGCAGTTTTCCTTAGGGGAATCCCCCGTAACTCCCGGCGGAGGGGCGCCCCCCGCTTCGCCGCTGCCACTTGAAAAAACCGCCGCTTCCCCGGAGATGGTTTCATCCTGTCGGCGGGCAGCCTCTAATAGCAATCCCTGCCAGGGCTGATCAATGGTTCGCTGTTCGAATCCGGTGGAATCGGAAATCTCGAATTTCCCGCCGCTCCAGTTGAACATTTCATAGAACGATTCTTCGCCTTGCAGTTTTCCGCAGACCGCGTGCACTATCTCGCCCGCTTCGAAACAGAGCCATCCTTCCTTTTCGCCGGCTTTGAGGTGAATCGCCGCCTGACGCCGGCTCAGGGCAATCAGTTGGATGATGTCGGGAAGCTGAAATGAATCCAGCGTCCCCCCGAACCCGGAGGTTTGCTCCCTCAGTAATTCCTTAACCGTTTTGCCCAGTTCCTCCAGGTTAAGGGGCTTTTCGAGGTATTTAACCGCCCCGCGTTTCAATCCCTCGCGCTCAATCACGCTGTTACCGAATCCGGTCATCAATATGAACCGAACCCGGGGGTGTTGTTCCTTAACCTTAACCAGCAATTCCAGTCCGGAAATCCCCGGCATTCTGAAATCGCTGATGATAAGTTTGATGTTGCCGTGAGCCTTCAGCAATGGTAATACCATATGAGGATCGTTTGTTACAATGGGAGCTATCCCCCGCTCGTGAGTGATGAAGTAATCTCGAATCAAACTGGTGAAGATTTCTTCATCGTCCACAATCAATATTTTTTCTCCTTTTCCCACTGTCCAATTTCCCCATTAGATTATTCATCCGGTTCCAGGTCAATCAAGTTTTCCAACCCGCATTCCAGTTCTCCGCCGCCTGTTTGGAAACTGAAGGCGATATCTTCGATAGACTCTTCCGCCAGAATCGCTTCTATGCGTTTGGCGCTCTCTTCCGCTCTGGCGGTGACGCTCTCCTCGCAGGTTTCACGTTTTACGATCAGGATGTAAACGTGGCGCGGTTCCACCCGGCTGAAAATGATATTGAATCCTGAACCTCGGTGGATCTGAACTCGAAAATCCGACTCGCCCATAATCCCGGCGATTTCACGCACTGCGCCGTAATAAGCGGCGGCTAATGCGCAAAACTCGGTCCGGTCGATGGGGATGCCGCCCCTTTCAGCTACCAGGAATCCGCTCTCTTCCAGAAGGAATGCGGCGTTGACTCCCGGTTCATTCATCGCGCAGCCCATCTCTTCCTTGATACGACTCATCGTCCCCGGCCTGCGTTGTGTTATTCCATTACTGCTATTCATAATGTTCACCTTCCCGGATTTAAAAAAGTGGTTAGTCTTTCCCATAGATTTGCCAATGGAGACCTCACCCTTAGAATAGGCTGATGAAGCGCATTGGTCTCAACGCTGGAAAACGCCTTTTCCTTGAGGCTGATGTCGACTGTTCTTGCCGGAGCCGCAAACTGCCGGCGCAGGCTCTCGGCTGCATGAGAAACTCCTGATTTCTCATATACCGGTTCTTCCGCAGAGTTCGTTCTCAGTCGGGACGATTTGGCGCTGAGGCGCTCCTTCACATCGTTCAGCACCAGGCTGGTGATGCCCTTGAGGGTATTGAAAACTCCGTGTCCGGTCAAAGCCACCGCTTCGAAGTGGCTGAGGTTGTTCGGATTCAAGGCCAGGTTCAATTCCGGCACCGGATATATCAGGTCGAGGTCTCGTTTATTGTATTGTATCACCACGGGCACCGTCAGGGGATCTATACCGTTATCGCGCAGATTGTCCTTCAGGTTGCTCAAGCTTTCCGCGTTTTCGAACATTTTACTGCGCTGACTGTCAGCCACAAACACCACTCCGTCCACACCCATCAGCACAATTTTTCGGGTGGAGTTGTAGTAAACCTGTCCCGGAACCGTATACAATTGAAGCTTGACCTTGAAATCCCGGATTTTCCCCACTTCCAGTGGGAGCAGGTCGAAGAAGATGGTGCGGTCCTGGCTGGTGGCGACACTGGTGAGTTTGCCGCGCCTCTGCTCGGGCATCCGGTTGTGGATAAGCTGAAGATTGGTGGTTTTACCCGACAGCCCCGGCCCGTAGTAGACTATCTTGCACAGAATCTCGCGCTGGTTGAAATTTACGGTTGCCATGATGTTACCTTATCGCTTAATAGTTCCATACTGTGTCTATTTCCAAATTCCGCCCCGGTTTGCAGCGCCGGTGTTCTATGTTGTTATCTCTTCTATGAATTGCGCAAATTCCCCCATCTCATCATCCACTTTGCGCACGTCCTCCGGCTCGGCGCCGATAAGACCATGATTCTGGTACAGCGTCAGCCGTTTCAAGGTGTCGATGCAGGCTTGGGCGCTGAGTTCGGGACCGCAAAGTTCGATTTCCACCTGGATCGCGGAAATCCAGAGGTTCATTCCCCGTTTCTCCAGGATCTTAATAGCAGCTTCAGCGCAGTCAGATTCTGTATTCCCCGAGCCCTCCGATTCTGCCTCTGCCATAAACTTGTAGGCGAGGAGTGCGGCGGTGATAGGGGGGAGAGGATAACTCGCGAATTCCTTTTCCACCGCTGAACTAATAAGCCGCTTCAGTTCCTTCTTTTCGATTTCCGCATCCTTAAGGCTGGCGATGTAGGGAATGAGCCTGCTGACGGCGCAAGTGAGATTTGGATCCCACGGTTCCAGGGTTTGAGCGACTCTTCTAAGCCCGTCGATAATCTTTTTCGCCTTGAGTCTGCCGCCACCGGCAGACAGGATTATCAGGTTCGCCAAGCCCTCGGCCGGGTCTATAATCAGGCGCATACGGTTTGTTAGAGCCTCCTGAAACAGCGTAATCAATTCCTGCCGGCTCCACTCCTGTGAAATCAAAGCCTTTACGGATTCTTCGGCTCCGGTTCTTTCATCTTCTCCTTCAGACTGAGTTTCCACGCAGATTCTCTCACCCATCGACAACTGCATACAGTCCCATAGAAATGGAGCAAGAGGCAGATGAGAAACTTCAATGAATGAGATTCGCTTTTTCCCTTTCATCAATCGGTCAGCGTTGAATTCGGCTTTTTTGCTCAGATCTCTTTTCATTATAGTATCCTTGAAGGCGTTTGCTTTCAAAAACTAAATGACATTCATAGTTAATTGATTTTCTGTAATATTATATTACAATATCTATGCCAGATAATACGTCTAATATTATCAATAGCCTGTGATATGAGATGATGTGACTTGTGTCAAGAGAGGATACAGTAGTGTAACCTTCGTACAGAGGATATTGCGTGAAATGTCTTTCGCTGTAGGGATGAGATCAAGGGGAGGTGTGAGAGGCTGAAATGTTATCTAAAATCGCCAGCATTAATGTTGTGTTTCTTCATCAGGCGGTGGAAACTCTCACGATTTATGCCCGCTGTTTCCGCCGCCTCCGACACATTGCCTCGAGCTTCAGCCAGTCTGAGGCGCAGGAACTTCTTCTCGAAGGCGTCGTTCAGCATCTGCCGGGCGCGTTTCAAATCATGGTGCGGCACGGGAGGGTCGATTTCGTCGAGATAAACGGTTTCCAGAGGAATGTCCTCGGGCAGCAGGCGGCCGCTTCTGGTCTTGACCATTGCCTGGGCGATGGCGTGTTCCATGGAGCGGACGTTTCCGGGCCAATCGTAGGAACTGAGGTGGGTGATGGTTTCCGGAGGTATCTCCGGGACTTTACGGTTCATCCGGTTCGCATATTTTTGGGCGAAATGCTGCGCCATAAGGGGAATGTCGTCCCGCCTATCACGCAGGGGAGGCAGTTTGATGGTGACCATATTCAGGCGGTAGAGTAAATCTTCACGGAAATGGCCCGAGGCTGCCATCTCTTCCAGATCGGAGTTGCTGGCGGCGATGATGCGGGCTTTGACCTTGAGGGTTTTTTCGCTGCCCAAGCGGTCGAATTCCCGCTCCTGCAGCACGCGGAGCATTTTATGCTGGAGGTTGAAAGAGAGCCCGCTGATTTCGTCCAGGAAAATGGTCCCTCGCTCCGCCACTTCGAATTTGCCTCTCCGGAGTTGCGCCGCCCCGGTGAAAGCTCCCCTTTCAAAACCGAATAACTCGCTCTCAAGCAGCCTTTCGGGAAAGGAAGCCATATTCAAGGCGATGAAAGGGGCTTCGGGACGTTCTCCCCATAAATGTATCTGGCGCGCCACTAATTCCTTGCCGGTGCCGCTCTCCCCTAAGATGAGCACAGTGGTGGTATTGGGAGTGCCGGCGATAGCTCCGATGGTTTTGTACACTTCCAGCATTTCAGGATTGTTGCCCACCATCTCGAATCTGCCTACCAGGTCTGGGAGCGTTTCCTGAAGCGAGTCCAGCCGCGCTTTGCCCCGCCGCTCCTCCAAACAGCGTTCCACAATCTTGGAGATACGGTCTAAATCGATGGGTTTGGGCAGGAAATCGTATGCTCCGAGCCTGATGGCGCGGATGGCGGAGTCCATAGTCCCGTAGGCTGAAATGATAATCACGGGAATATCCGAGCCCTGCTGTTTGATTTTTTCCAGGACGGCGAGGCCGTCGATTTTGGGCATTTTAAAGTCGATGAAGGCCAGCGACGGCATTTCCCGGTTCACTGCTTCCAGCGCCTGCATCCCGTCCTCGGCTTCAAGGATACCGTAACCTTCCTTTTCTAATAGATCCCGGAAAACTGCGCGCACTTCAGCCTTGTCGTCGGCTATGAGTATGTATTCCTTTTCGCTCATTTCCTGATTTAAAATGCGTACTGGCAAATAATATAATGCTTTTCCGGCGTATTTATCAAGCTTAGTCTGTCTCAAAGAAGAAATATTATAACGATTTTTCCGGGCGCGCCCCGTTCCGCTTTGATTTTAAACAGAATGTTTCTTATTATTCCGGTTAATACATCTCTGTTATAATAATATCAGTAATAATTTATCGATATGAAGCGCAAGCGTCATCAGCCGTACGGCTGCTCCTTCTTCTCCGGAAGGATTCCGGCTGCGCCGGAATGACCATTTCGCTTATGACTTCAGATAGCTATAGTCTTACTTTAATGAGCGACTTTAATTTTTGTCCTAATAAAAAAATATCCAATTGTAGGGGCGAAGCATTCTTTATTCATCAAGAATATTTATAGCGATTTATACTGAATGCTTCGCCCCTACCAAAAATCGAACAAATTAAAATGTCGTTGATCATAATATCGAATTAAAGGAACACGATGATTAATTATATCTGGTTCGGCTTGTTCGCGGTGGGATTTATCATCGCCGCTTTCACCGGGAGGATGGGGGAGGTTACGGAGGAACTGTTCAAAGCCGCATCCCTGGCGGTGGAAATCGCTATCGGGCTCATAGGGATTATGGCGCTGTGGCTGGGGGTGATGAAAATCGCGGAGGAGGCGGGGGCTGTCAAGCTGGTGAGTAGGCTGCTGCATCCGGTTCTGCGGAAGCTGTTCCCCGGGATTCCAAAGGGCCATAAAGCTCTGGGGTCCATAGTGGCGAACCTGGCGGCGAATATGCTGGGACTGGGAAACTCGGCGACGGCGCTGGGATTGAAAGCGATGGAAGACCTTCAGGATCTTAACCGGGAGAAGGATACCGCCACCGACGATATGTGCACCTTCTTAGCTATCAACACCTCCTCGGTGACCATCGTTCCCGCTACGGTGATAGCTATCCGCGCCGCCAACGGCTCCTCGGCTCCGGCGGAGATTGTGGGCACCGCCATATTCGCCACCGCCATCTCCACCGCTGTCGCCATTGCTGCCAGTAAACTGTTGCAAAGAGCCGGACGCCGGCGGAAAGGGGATGAAAGCTGATGGAAGGCGGAATCGGTTCATTGTTCAAGGAATTTTCCGACTGGGTCATCCCGGTTGTGATCATCGCCATCGTGACCGGGGGACTGCTGCGGCGGGTAAAAATCTACGAAGTGTTCGTTATCGGCGCCAAAGACGGTTTTAACGTAGCGGTGAGGATTATCCCCTATCTGGTGGCGATACTGTGCGCTATCGCGGTCTTTCGGGCTTCGGGAGCGATGGAAATTCTGACCGCGGCGCTTTCGCCCATCACCGGATTAATCGGGATGCCTGCGGAGACTGTGCCCTTAGCGCTGGTGAGGCCTCTTTCCGGCTCGGGAGCGCTGGGGGTGATGTCCGAATTAATCGCCACTCACGGGCCTGACAGCTTTATCGGGCGTCTGTCTTCGACTATGATGGGCTCCACCGAGACCACTTTCTATGTGTTAGCGGTCTATTTCGGAGCGGTGGGAATCAGGAAAAACCGCCACGCCTTGGCGGCGGGGCTGATTGCCGATGCGGCGGGGATTTTAGCGGCGGTGTTTATCTGTAATATAGTGTTCGGGTGACACTCTATACTATTGATTATATAAGTTTTAAATTAGGTTTATCAGGATAAGAGCCGATTTTAAGAAAAAAATCACAAAAATGCTTGACTTTTTGCTCCGTAGCGTGTATATTTATGTCATTCAAAAATCTACCACCAGGTGCGGAAGAAGGATTGCCCCCCCACAGTCCTTCGCTGCAAATGCCTGGTGGTTTTTTTTGCCGTTATCGTAAACAGGCCTTATTTAAACATTAACGAATTAATAATGAAACAGATTGATTACTCAATTAAGCTGTTAGCGCTGATTAGTCTCATCGTTGTATTGTCGGGATGTTTCCTGCAAAAGGCTGAACCGCCCGGCGTGATTTTCATCGTCCCCGACGGGCTTTCGCCGGGAGTGTGGGGAACGGTAAGAGCGGTGTCGGCGGGATATATGAACTCAACCAATCTGGACCGGATGCCCCATACCGCGGTTTACTCCACCTACTCAGCCAACAGTTGGATAACCGATTCCGCCGCCTCGATGACTGCGATGATGACCGGGGTGAAAACCGATAACGGGATTATCGACCAGAGCGCTGACGCCGTTTACAAAGAGGGCGCAGGAGTTCAATTAGAATCGCTGATGGAGTACGCCTCGAAACGCGGCTGGGCTACCGGGATTGTCAGCACCACGACTGTTTGCCACGCTACACCCGCAGCATGCTACGCTGATCACTATGACCGCGGCCAGTATGAGGAAATCGCCGCTCAGTTGGTCGACGGTGAATTTACCCCGGACCTAATCCTGGGCGGGGGGCGGAAATATATGAGACCGAAGCATTACCTCGACCCTGAAGCGGGCGAATTCTGCACCCGGAGCGATGGCAGAGATTTAGTCGAGGAACTGGTCAGCCGCGGTTACGAATATTTCAACAGCTACTCTGGATTTCTGGAATGGAATCCGGCGAAGCAGTCCAAGGTCTTAGGATTGTTCGAGTATAAGCATATGCAATACGAATTCGACCGGCGGGAGGATATGCTGGGCGAGCCGCCGCTATGGGAGATGACGGAAAAGGCGCTGAAGGCGCTGGAATGCGCTCCGCAGGGATTTTTCCTGATGGTGGAAGCGGGCAGGATAGACCACGCCGCTCACGATAACGACGACGCCAGATTGCTTTATGACTGCATCGCTTTCGATAAAACCGTAGGGGCAGCCATGAAATTCCTGGAACGGCGCTCCAATACCCTGCTGTTGATAGCAGCGGACCACGGCTGCGGCGGAGCCACAGGCGTCGGCGTGAAAATAAAGGGCGACAGCATCAAGGTTACAGGTATCCCGGGCCCCTATCGGGATGATGACGGCGACGGTTTCCCGGATAATCTTGATGTGGAGAATCCCCTTGTTCTGGGCTGGTCCTCCAATCCCGCCACGCTGGGATTCGAGCCCGGAAGCAAGTCCTATTACGGCAGCCACACATCGGAGGACTGCATCGCCTTCGCCGCCGGAACCGGGAGCGAAATGGTACGCGGCACGATGGACAACACGGATTTGTATCGTATAATGAAGAAGGTTATCGACGGGGAGTATTGAAGGAGGGTTAAACTAAAAAAAGGGCGGACACTATGTCCGCCCTTTCTTTATATTCTAATTCTTGAAGGGTCTGTTTCCCAAATACTTAATGTGTGCTGTCGACTCTCCGCAGTCGACAGCATATTCAATATTAATAATCACTTAGTGTCGCGTGCGGAGACCCGACACCACGGTCTAAATATCAACCCCCAGTCCCCGGCTACTATTTTATCAAAAGCATTTTCCCCATCTGTCTAAATTCTCCCGCCTCGATGCGGTAGAAGTATATCCCTGAGGGAATACCGCCAGCTTCCCACACCGCGGTATGAATTCCCGCCGCCAGTCGTCCCTCCACCAGTTTCGCTACTTGACGGCCTAAGATGTCGTAAACTGTCAACTTCACATTGGAAGGTTGAGGCAGACCGAATCTTATCGAAGTCCGGGGATTGAAGGGATTGGGGTAGTTCTGGTCGATGAAAAAGTCTTCAGGGATTTCGGCGAATTTTCCGTCTTCCACCGAAAGACTGGTGTAATCGAAGTACAGAGGGGTGGTGAGGGCGCTTTCACCCTTGGTGAACACCGCGCTGACCTGATAGGAATAGGTTCCCGATGGCAACAGCCGCATATCATCGTCATAACTCAGCCCCTGAACGTCCTCAGCCAGCAATTCATCGTTGCGGTAAACGCGGTAATGCAGCAGTCCTTCACTGTCGCGTCCCCCGGAGCCGCCCTTGCTGAAACTGCCCACGCTCAACGTAGCCGGGGAATTCCAGCTTAGATGCAGCGTCACCGAGTCAGCCCATTCTCCGGCGAAGTTGGTGGGGGGGCTTATCTGCGCCATATAAGCTAATTCCACATCGTCGATATACCATCCCTCACGCGCCCCGGCGCTGTTGGAGCCGAACCGGAAGCGGAACTGAGTCCGGCGGCCGTTGAAGGGATGCAGGTCGAACACCGCCTCCTCCCAGATGATTTCCCCGGAATAAACCGGGGTTTGGAACCTGAAGGGTCCCATATCCGGGTAGTCCCGTATCCAATAATTGTATCCGGGATTACCGGTGGAGGTGTGCACCGGGAATATTTGCACGAAAACGCCGTTGTCCAGTTTTATCTCCACAATTCCCCCGTCGTAGGTCACCGGTCCCAGCGTGGCGGGGGCGGTTTCTGCGTTCATCCAGTGCCGGAAGGTCAGGGTGGCTCCGGGCTGAATGTCGTATTCCTCGGTAATCAGCCCCGCGTCCATATGATTGGCGTAATCAGACCCGTCCGAAGGCCCGCAATGCCAGCTGGTGGCGCCGCCGATGGTGTAATTTCGGTGTGTGCTCAAGGTCCATTGGTCGTTCCAACCCTGTGTAACCACCTCGTGAAGCCAGTTGGAGCCGTTTTCGAAGGTCTCGATTATGCCTCCCACGATGATTTCGAAAAGCTGGCTGTTGTTATAGCCCGGCTGGTCGTTGAAGCTGAGGTAAACCGGGATATTCGCCGAGGGCGGGCAGTTGGAGGCGGCTGACACTGTGAAAGCCGGCGACAGTTCCGCGGTTTGACCCGATTCCAGGAGATGAGCCCCTCCGGTTCCGCTGTCGATGATGAAATAGGGATTGTCGGAGAATATATCCCCACTGAGGCTTCTGGCTTCGCCGGAGCCGGAGTTGGTAACGGTGACAAAAACATTGACTGTCTCCCCCGGCGACAGCCGGTTATTGTTCCCATCTTCGATACGGACATCGGTAATGCGCACTATCGGCGCGCTCATATCCAGGCTGAATTCCCCGCCCCAGCTCCGGCCGGAGCCGTCGGTCATTGTCAACTGAAAATCGGCTCGATGGCCGTCGGGAACATCCTGAGCGCCAAATACCTGAAACGCCTGGCTGTAAGTCTGAGTAGCGTCATGAGGAATAGTACCCAGATTCTCACTCCCATCCAAAATGGAAACATAGAGGTCTTCGGTTTCGAGGGTTGCTGTGACCGAATTGGCGTTTACGCCGCCAAAATTAGTTACCGTAATATCCAGATACGATTCTTCGCCCAAATCCAGCACGCCGTCATTGTCCCCGGTGATATCGTTGACCGCACAGCCGTTGAACATCACATTGGGGGCATTGGGAACATAGACATCGAGCATAACGTCGAAGGGCAGGAAATCATGCTTGCGAACCATCAAGCGCACCGGGTCGGTGGAGGAGACAGGTTCGTCGAGCTGAACCGTCACCGTCCCCAATGTGCCCGAAGTCACCCGCCCCAGCAGTCTGCCGTTCTGGGACACGGCGCACAACGCATCGGTGACATTGGTAATATCGAGGGTGAAGGAGGAATCCCCCAGATTGATGAAGGTGTCACAATTCACAGTGACAGGTTGAGGAATATTTGTCCAAATCTCCAGGCTGGGGTCGCCCAGGAGACTGCACTCATAATAGCAGTAGCGGATGGCGCCGCTGCCTATGATACCGTTTGCCGCCTCCTTCGAAACCTGATGCGCCTTCCCAATCTGGTATATATTCTGGTCGAAGATCGCATCGAAGAATTCGCGGTCGAAATACTGGGAGGCTCCGTTGGTGTTGGAATAGCTACCCCAGCCGTAGCGGGTGTTGCCGATGAAGCAGACCGCGCCGTTGCGGATAGTGGTCCAAGCTTCGGCGATGGCGTCCGAAGGGGTGTTGCCGCCATCGGGTAGCCGGTTGTCCCAGGAATTACAGTAGCATCCCTGGCTATAGATAATGTAATAATTATGGTTCACCCCGTCATTGCTGCAGTTGGTATCGGTGATGTTAGCGCCGCCGAATTTCAGGGTATAGGTGTTGTTGGCGTGTCCCAAGTGGTTCACCAACTGCGGTCCCTGGTTCAGGCGCGGCAGCAAGTCGTACATCGCCGACCAGTAATAGCCGGGCCGGTCATAGAGGGTATCCACGCTGAATTGAACCGGGAAACCGGCGGTAGTGTGTCCGTGAGCGCTGGAACCGAGCCGAATTTCCTCCTTATAGTCCGCGCCCCAAGCCAGCCATTCCAGGTCTTCCCCCACCATAATGGCGTTGGTCAATTCCGCCGCCACCGGCGATTTCTGGTAAGCTATCTGCTTGTGAACGAAATTATCGGCTTCCCGCCGGGAATCCACCGCCGCCCTGCCTGGATAGACCTCGCCGTTGAAATCCTCTTCGCCCGCTTCACCGTAAAGACCGTTGCCGTTGGCGTCCCAGGTGCCGTCGAGGCAGCCGTAGTACAAATCCGCCGCTATGTCGTGGTCGATGGTGCTGCCCACCCGCGCGGAGAAGGACCGTTTGGGGACATATTCGTTGTCCCCCGCCAGAAGCACATACTCCAGTTCGAAATTCTGATAATAATCCCGGATGCAGTTGCGGATTTTATCCGGCGTGTCGATACCGGTGTAATTCGAGGCAATCCAATCCACATGGAGAATTTCCGTGGGGATGCCCTGAGCATTCTTGAAACCGGCGAAAACCTGGAAGGAAGAGTCCAGCTCCGGAGTGGTGATAACCAGCAGTTCGACCTCTCCGTCATCCGTTGAATCCAAGGCTCTCCCATAATCGCGCGCCCGGGCGGGATTGTCCACTCTGGCTTCCAGCTCCTTTAGGTCGCCTCTAAGACCCCGGTAAAGATTATTGCGAGCCTCCAGGCTTTTCGAAGTCTGCTCGGTAATAACATTCACCGTTATCCGTGAGTAATACTTAATTTCGCCCGTAACCGGGTTGTATGTTAAGGGGCGAAGCGTGAAGTAACCGATAGAGTACCCCCTGAAGAAACCGGTGGAAAGGTTTCCCGCCAGTTCTGCGGGATATTGCGCGTCGGCTCCGTACACCGCCGGATTTTCCGGTGTGGGACTGAAAGGACCGGGCTGACTCAGCGGATGCTGTTCCTGCACTGGGGAAACATAAAAGCCTGTCCCCAGGCTGACCGCAGACCCGGTTTCGATTTCAATCCGCGCCGCTTCGCTTCCCGGAGGCAGCAACAGCCTGCCGCTGAAGACCGGCAGTTCGGGTTCCCCCTCGATTCCCGTGTTCCAGCAGCCTTCAAGGCGAAGCTGGGCGGCGCCGTCTTTGATTTCAATGGAGGGGGTGTCGAAATGGTATGTCCGGGTAATGTTCCCGGCGAAGGATAAACTGAATAGAATCAGCGTGAGAAGGGAGACGATATGGATTCTCTGCATCTTTTTCCTCACCGACTGTGGTGTTCTGAAGGTTAGTTATTCCTATTGCGCTTGGCGGAAGGAATAGTCATAGTTAATCGGACAACGTAAAATTTAACAATTTATTCTCAAAAAGTCCATATTTATAGCGATTATCGAAAAGAATGTCGGATACAGGCATTTCAAAGACTATCATAATTCATTAATAAACAAAGTTCTGGATTCCCGCTTTCGCGGGAATGACATCCTTTTTCACGTCATTCTATTCAAGAATGACTATAAATGGATGTAAGATCAAAAAAGGGGGCACTTCAGGAATGTGAAGCTCCCACCCATTTTGTCATTCCCGCAAGTGAACGAAGTGAACGCGTCGGGAATCTGAACTTAGAATTTATCAGCTGTCAGATTCCAGACAAGCTAGATGGTATGTTAAAAAGTATGTCGGTTTCACT
>CAYQZD010000060.1:0-22890 GCA_964421875.1 uncultured bacterium | reverse complement strand
AACCGGAACCGCCAATATGATTAAAATCCATCTCATGGCGCACCTTGATTTGTCTAATAAGTGTTTGTAGGGTGGGTTCTTAACCCACCAATTTACAGGTTATTCCGCCTCATCAGGAATCCCTCTTCGTAGGGGCGAAGCATTTTAGGTTAACACTGATAATATTAATCATTTGTAAAAAATGCTTCGCCCCTACCGGCAACCTTAGCGTTATGTCAGGTCTTTAGCGCAGCGGAGACCTGACATCAATTAAACTGTCAGGTCACACCCGCCTAACGGCGTCCAAGACCTGACAAACAATAGAAAGCAAATCAAATATCACAAATCGCCAATCGAAAATCAAAAATCATCGCCGTAATAGCCAGTGAATTCTCTTCACCAGCCCCCAGCCCCTAGCACCAATCACCAACCACCATCATAATCCCCCCTGCCCCCTTTAAAAAAGGGGGGAAACGATTTCACGACTTTACGATTTCACTAATTCCTCAACGCATACACCACAATATTCGTCCCCATCCGCAGGGCTAACAGGCGTTTTTCCAGGGGATCGTTATGCACATCGGGGTCTTCCCAGCCGTCCCCCAGGTCCGATTCGTAGGTATAGTAAACCAGCAGGCGCCCGTCACGGATGATGCCCAAGCCTTGCGGGGGCTTCTTGTCATGCTCGTGAATTTTAGGGGGACCGGCGGGGAAATCGAAGTGGGAATGGTAAATCGGATGGTCGAAGGGCAGTTCCACCAGTTCCTCCTCCGGGAAAACCTTCTTCATCTCCGCCCGGAAGAACTTATCCATCCCGTAGTTGTCGTCAGCGTGGAGGAATCCTCCCGCCAGCAGGTATTCCCTGAGGTTGCGGGCTTCGGATTCGGTGAAATAGATTCTGCCGTGCCCGTTCATATAGAGACAGGGGTAATTGTAAATCTCCTTGGAACCGGGTTCGACCACAGCGGGGCTTTCGGCGGCGGCGATGTTGGTGTGCTGGGAGACGAATCTCAGCAGGTTGGGGAGGGAGCTGGGATTGCTGTACCAATCCCCGCCGCCCCCGTATTTCAGGCGGGCGATGGTGAAATCGCCGGCGGGCGCGGGGAGGTTGAACAGAATCGACAACAGCGCCATCGAGCAGAGAATATTAAAGATGGGGAAGCGCATTTCAATGGTCTTGCCCAATATCAATCAGAACAATTAATGTTAGATATTATTCAGAACATCAAATGGTCGTATGGTAATGCAGGGGTAGATTCATATATCTGCCCTGTTAAAAGACAGACTACAAGCGGATACAAGGAATCGATACATAAGCGCTTGAACAAGCACAAAAGAAGGATTCTGTCTGCGCTGCGCTTGACAGAATGACAATTATTGTAAATAGAACTTAGTAGCCGCACATTGGATTTCACTTCCCCTTCACTTCAATATACACATTCTCCTTGAGCTTGTCCACCCACTCTTTGTAAACCTTCTCCCGCTTCACATTCAGGGCGAACTGGGAAATCTGCTCCCAGTCCTTTTCCAGGGTCATAGGGCGGGGTTTATCACGCTTCAGCACTTTCAATATCTGCACCCCTAAATCGCTGGCGAAGGGCTGGGTGAATCCCCCCTCCTTCACTCCCTTCAGCTTCTCGGAGTACAGCGGAATCAACTCCTTCACAGTGAAATCCCCCAGGTTCCCTCCGTCTTCAGCGGAGGATTCATCCTGGGAATTCTGCCGGGCTAAATCCTCAAAATCGGCGCCCTCCTTAAGCAAAGTATAAAGGGAATCGGCGAAACTTAGAATCCGGTTGCGGTCTTTTTTGGTGGGTTTGAGTTGGATGAGGATGTGGCTGGTGTTGATTTTCTCGCCTTTGCGGTCGTTAAGGCGGATGATGTGATAGCCGAAACGGGTCTTGACCGGGGGGGATATTTCCCCCTTATTCAACTCGAAGGCGGGTTTTTCGAATTCGGGGACAAAATCGCCGCGCTCGGTCCAGCCTAAAAGCCCCCCCTTCTTAGCGGAACCGGGATCCTGAGAAAAATCCTCCGCCAGTTTTTCGAAGTCGGCTCCGGCGGCGAGGGCGCTGCGCAAACTGTCAGCCAGCGAAACCGCGCGTTTCTCCGCGGCTTGCGAAGGCTCCACTTTCAACAGTATGTGCGCCAGTTCCACCTTTTCCGGCAGGTCGGAGAATTCCTTCTTGTTTTCGTTGAAGAACTCCTCCACGTCAGCCCGGCTGACCTTGACATTGAACATCTTCTTTTGCTTGACCCGGTCCACCATCAAGCCGTCGCGGATGCTCTTCTCCAACTCGCGGCGGATTTCCCGCATCGGCATCCCGTATATCCGTTCCAACTCCGATTCCGAACCGACTTCCTCCAGCAAGACCTTTAGGCGGTTCTCCATCTCCCGGTCGATTTCGCGATCCTCAATCACCACCGTGTCCTCCTTGGCTTTTGCCAGCAGCACCTGATGGTCGATAAGCTCCTGCAGGATTTTCCGCTTTATCCCCTCGTCCTGAAGGTATTTCATGGGGTCCTGGCGGCTTTGCAGCGCCAGGCTCTGGGCGTACATCAATACATCCGACTCCAGGACGATGTTATCATCCACAATAGCCAGCACCCGGTCCCATACCTCCTGCGCTGTTGCGGCGCTAAAGGCGGCGCAAAGGGCTAAAATCCAGACTAATTTTTTCATCCATCATCTCCAAAAGCTATGCCGAGCGCCCGAAGGCGTTCGATGTTCACCACGGGATTGTACTTGCTTTTCAACTGCTTCAGGAGCCGTTCCCGGAGCAGGTAGCGCTCATTCTCCAGGATGCGGTAAACCACCTCATCCCGCACCCGGTCCAGCGTCAAAGTGTCGCCCGGCTCCCAGCGGCGGGTAATCTTGAAGATGTACTGCCGCCCTTCGATTTCGACAGGTCCCTTAGTCGCGCCCGTTTTCATCCCGATAAATTCGCTGAACGGTTCCGAAACCGCTTCCGCGACCGGCATCGATTTCCGGCCGAAATCGAGCCCCGGATGCCGGGAAGCGACTGTCGCTTCTTTCATCCCCCGGCGCAGTTTCGATAAAGCGCCGTTCAGCTCGGACAGGTCCAGTCCGCTGAAATAGACGAACTCCACTTCTGGATTCGTCAGCAAAAATTCCCGGAGGTGAGTGGAATAATAATCATCGATTTTCCGCGCATCCGGCGAATTTAGCTTTGACGCCTCGGTTTTAAGCAGGGCGTCCGCCAGGACGCTGGTTCTGACCGTCTCCATCTTCCGCGCGAATTCCGGAGTATCCGCCAGCCCCCGCGACTCCGCCTCCTCCGCCAGCAGACTTTTACGGAGCCAGGCGTCGATGTAAGCCTCAGTGCTCGCCGCCCCCTCCAGCATATCGGCGGTCAGGGTGTGTTTACCCACCTTAGCCACCAGCCGGGGGTCGTCGCTTTCGCAGCCCTGGATTACCAACAGCAGCAAAACCCAAATCGAAATAAACAAATGAATTAACTTCAATCGCGTCTCCTCCCTCTGCGCCTGAAAGACGCTTCAGGGATTAAAGATTGGATAGAACTTATGGGGCAATTCTATAAGGGCGTGTTGCCCTAATTTCTATGTCGGGTTCGAGGACGAACCCGACTCCACATTTCACATATGTAAGACCAACGAATCGAAGACGATTTGTAGGGGCGGTTCGCGAACCGCCCCTACCATTCTGGGAGTAGGAAGTAATTCTATTCGAACTACTTACTATCCTTATCCTTCTTTTCCGCTTTTTGGGGCGCGGGTTCGGTTTTCTGCAGGGTTACTTTCCGTTCCGGTTTCTTGGGCTCCTCCTTTTTCTCGGTTTTTGGGGCTTCCACTTTTTCGAAGGGGATAACCGCGCGGAGCGCTTTTTCATCGATCTTAACGGGGATATCATCCCGGAGACTCGCCAGCCAGCTTTGGCGGACTTCTTTTCGTGCGTCCCGCCTGTAATCCCGGTCGATTTCAGCGCGGGCTTCGTCGAAAGCTTTCTGCCTGGCGGAGATTTTTTCCTCTACGCGGAAGATTGAATACTTGTTTCCCACTCTGAGAGGAGCTTTGTTGAACTGTCCTTCCTGGAGCTTGTGAGCCTCGCGTCCAACCTGACCGTAGCGGTATCTATCGAAGGGACCCAGGAGTCCGCCTTTATCCTGGGCTTCCTGCCGCTCAGTGTATTTTTCACAGAGAAATTTCCAATCCTTACCCTGCTTCCCCATCATCAGCAGTTCTTCCGCTTTCTTTTTATCGCTGATATAGATTTCGCGGATGCTCACCTGGGGGTCGGTCATATATTTATGCTTGTTTTTTTCGTAGAATGCCCTGAGGGATTCATCGTCGAAGTTCAACTTATCGTCCACTTCGAGCCTTTCGATTTCCCTCTGCATAATGTTCTCCATCGCCGTTTTGCGCGACTTCAGCGCCTTGGGGTCATCGTATAGCCCGATGGCGCGCGCCCGTTTCGCCAGCAGTTTTGGTAGCAGTATGCCGTCGATAACATCGTGAAAATCGGCAGCTTCCTTAAGCATACTCCGAGCGCGGCTTCCCGCGCCGATTTTTTCATCGAGGTCGGCGACAGTAACCTCGCCGCTGTCCCACTTTGCCACCACCATTTTACGCTCTTCCTCGGTGAAATCGGCGAAGAGGGAATTGTTGGTGGGGGTGGCGGGATCTCCGATTTTACCGAAAACCACCGTCAGGCTGTCATCGAAGTACTCCAGTCCGTAGCCTTCCTTCAATTCTGTCAGGTAATTATCCGCCAATTCCCGCAGTTGGGCGCTTTTCTGCAGTTTCAAATCGGCGGTAATCCGGGGAATCTCCTCATCGTAGGACTTCAGAGTGGTGTCGGGCCGGCGGTCGACCAGCTCAATCAGATGGAATCCGAATTGGGTCTTGACCGGGGGCGAGATTTCCCCCGGCTTCAGGGCGAAAGCGGCTTCCTGGAATTCCTGAACCATCCTGCCCCACTTGAAAAAGCCCAAATCGCCCCCTTTGCCGGAATTGGAACGGTCTTCGCTGAAGAGGCGCGCCATCTCTTCGAAGTTGCCCCCTTCCTGCAGGACATTGTAGATGCTGTCGCATTTCACCATCGCGGTGGAGTCTGAGGTGGAATCTGCGGGATCAGTTCCTATCAGGATGTGGCGGGCGTGAATCTCCTCCCCCAGATTGCTATAGTATTCCTGCATCATTTCTTCGTTGATCACCTTGTCGATGATTTCTCTCTGGTAGAGCAGTTCGTTGACCGCGGTTATTTCCTGCGATTTATCCCCGGCCTCAGTGGCTTCCTCCTTTTTGTCCAGCCCCATATTATAGGCTGCAGCTACCATCAGTTTGCGTTCGACAAGCTGTTCCAGGAATTCCTTGCGTTCCTTGAAGGACTGCTTTTCGGCGTTTTCCTGGGTGAGATACTTGGCGACGAATCCCTCCCGGAATTCATCGGCGGTTATTACGACGTCGCCCACCTTCGCCACCGGCCGGTCCTTCCGGGCGCATCCCGCCAGGAACAGCGCGGCGATAAAGACTGAAAGCGACATCAAACCGATTAAGCGAATTAAACCAAAGCGCATAAGATTCCTCTCTATTGTGATTTTATGATGTAAAATAGTTGTTTACATAATAATCTATGGAGCATTTTGTTGGGGCGAAGCATTCTGACTTAAATAGAAATATTAATTATTTATAATAATGCTTCGCCCTTACGTATGTGCTGTCGACTCTCCGCAGTTTGTCCGAGAATGCCCCGAATTTGTCAATCCCGCGAAAGCTGGAATCCAAAAATCATTAATTACCAATACGATACAATATTCGGTAAACCTAATATTTTCGTTTTTCCCTGTTTTCAGACAGACTGTCCGCAGTCGACAGCATATATAATATTTGCAGTCGATTGGTGTCTGGCGCAGAGACCCGACACATTATTGTAAATAATCCCCCCTTCCCCCCTTTAGAAAAGGGGGGATAAGCGGTAAGTCCCTCTTTCCTAAAGGGGGATTTAAGGGATTATAATTACTTAACTACAATCATTGTAATACTTTTAATTCATACTGTTCTTGCAGGTCCCCGCTGCGCTGAAGACTTGACTTAATTATTAGGAGATGTCGTAATTAATATCCCATTTCACTCATCAGCAACCTCATCCGCCGGAACCAAAGCGGCGATGAATTCCTGGGCATCCCGCAGGTGGCTCTCCCAGTTTCCTTCGTTTTCGAAGAACACTCTCACGGCGAAGGGGGGATCGGGGATGAATTCGAAGCGGTTGTCCCCGGCGGCGAGCACTGCGCGCTGGATGACGTCTTTGTATCCCTCTTCCCGCGCGCCGAAATCGACCTTAATCCGCCCCGGACTGACGGCAACGGCAGCGACTTCAGCCTTTCGGGCGATGATTTTGAGTTTAAGCAGCCAGATGAGGTTTTTCAACTCCTGGGGGAGGGGACCGAACCGGTCCGCCATCTCTACTTCTAACTTGTCAAGTTCCGCCTCGGTTCCTGAATTGGAGAGTTTACGATAGAAGTTGACCCGGAGGTCCTCTTCGTAAAGATAATTTTCCGGGATATGAGCGTCTCCGGCGAAATCGACCTTGACCTCCGGACCGCTGTTATCCGGCGCGGGGAGCGATTCCCCTGAGATTTCCGCCCTCGCTTCCGCCACCGCCTCTTCCAGCATCGAGGAGTAGAGGTCGAAGCCGATGGAATTGATGTAGCCGGACTGCTGGGGACCCAAAAGGTTCCCCGCGCCGCGGATTTCCAGGTCCTTCAGCGCCACCTGGAATCCCGCGCCTAATTCGGTGTATTGGGCGATGGTTTCCAGCCTGCGGCGGGATTCCTGAGACAGGCTGAGTTTGGGGGGAATGAGCATAAACGCATAAGCTTGCCGGTCGGCGCGGCCGATGCGCCCCCTAAGCTGGTAAAGCTGCGCCAATCCCATCTTGTCGGCGCGGTTGACAATCATAGTGTTGACGTTGGGGAGGTCGATGCCTGATTCGATAATCATAGTGCATATCAGGCAGTCGAACTTGCGACGCATAAAGTCGAGCATCACCCTCTCCAAATCCTTCCCCGGCATTTGGCCGTGGGCGATACCGAATCGGGCTTCGGGAACTGTACGTCCAAGCATCCGGTGCACTGCAGGGATGGAACGCACCCGGTTGTGGATGAAGAACACCTGCCCCTGGCGGGACATTTCCCGGAGGACGGCGTCGCGGATGACGCCCTTGTCGAAGGGGACGATTTCGGTGGTTATAGGGAGGCGGTTTTCCGGGGGGGTTTCGATGCGTGACAGGTCCCGGGCTCCCATCAGCGCCAGGTGCAGTGTGCGGGGGATGGGGGTAGCGGTGAGAGTTAGCACGTCCACCTCCTCCCGCATCTTCTTCAGTTTTTCTTTGTGACGCACTCCGAACCGATGTTCCTCGTCGATAATCAGCAGTCCCAGTCGGCGGAAGGCGACATCCTTGGAAAGCAGGCGGTGGGTGCCGATGACGATGTCCACCGCGCCGCTGCGCAGGCCCTTCAGCGCTTCCCGCTGTTCCTTAGGAGTTCTGAAACGTGAGAGCGACTCCACTATGACCGGATAATCCTTCATCCGAACCTTGAAAGTCTCAAGATGTTGCTGCGCCAGAATAGTGGTTGGCGCCAGCACCGCCACCTGGCGGCCGGAATGCACCGCCTTGAAAGCGGCTCTGACCGCCACCTCGGTTTTGCCGAAACCGACATCACCCAGCAGCAGGCGGTCCATCGGCTTCCCGCTCTCCATATCGGACTTGACTTCCAGTGTGGCGCGGCTCTGGTCCGGCGTATCGACGAAGCTGAAGGAATCTTCGAGCTGTTTCTGCCAGACGTCGTCTCCGGTGAAGGCAATACCCTCGCGGACGCTGCGCCGGGCTTGCAGTTTTATCAGTTCCCGCGCCATCTCCAGCAGGGCTTTTTTAGTTTTCTTCTGCGCCCTCCTCCATTCCGCGCCGCCGATTTTATTGACTGCGGGCACGAACCCTTCCCGCCCGGCGTATTTCTGTACCTTGGCGAAGGCTTCGATGCGGACGTAGAGGCGGACTTTATCGCGGTATTCGATGTTGAGGCATTCCCGCTCGTGACCGGCGACCACGATTTTCTTCAATCCCCGATAAACGCCGATACCGAAATCCTCGTGCACCACAAAATCGCCCGCTTTCAGCGCGTCCAATTCTATAGGATGCGCGTAGGTGCGGAACCGCGCGAAGGACCGTCGGGGGCGGGGCCGGTCGAAAAGCTCCTTTTCTGTAAAAAAAGCGGTTCGTCCCACAGGAAAGATGAATCCGCCTTGCAGTGGCAGCACTCCGGTTTTCAGCAAATCAATCAGTTCATCGTCAACCTCTCCTATCAGTTCTGCAAACCTTTGCAAGCGGTGAGGTGACTCCGTTCCCATCATTACCGATAAACCGGCATCGAGGTGTCTTCGGGCGCTGCGGGCGAAATTTTCCGCCGATCCCAGAAACATCTCCGGCGCCGCTCCCCTAAAGTTTATTTCCCCGGTGCCCAAAGGATTATGGAACAATATGGGGCGTTCAAGGGGGACAGTCTCCAACGGATCTGCATCGGAACCGGCGATGCCCTGGTAGCGTTCCTCTATGCGGCCCATATCGTCCCATAATATCAATCCCTCCATCAGGGAGAACACGGTTTCCACGGACTTCCGGTCAGAGTCGATGAAGACATCGGAGGCTTCGAGCTTCCTGAGGGAACGCTGGTTACGGGGATCGAATTCCCGCAGAGAATGTATTTCGTCGCCCCAGAACTCCAGCCTCAGAGGAAACTTACCGCCGAAGGGGAAAAGGTCGAGGATTCCTCCGCGCAGGGCGGCTTCACCGCACCCTTCAACCTGCACCTCACGCCTGAAACCGGCGTTTAGCAGACGGCGTAATAAAGCCATCGGCTGAATCTCCATTCCCCTTTCTAAACGAAGTATCCCGCTGCGAAGCATTCCGAGGGAGGGGAAGCGTTCGGTCAGAGTCCCCGGCAGTACCACTAAGCACCGGGGCTCGCCTCCGGATAGCTTCAGCATCGCTTCAGCGCGATGGTGTTCCGCCGCTTCCGGGGTCAGCCTGCGAAGGCGTGATTTTCCTCCCGGGGGAATGAAGCAGACATTCTCCTCGCCCAGCAGCAGGTAGAGGTCGTCCAGCAGGGCTTCGCTCCGCTCCGAATCGGGCGCTACTATGGTCACGCGAATTTCACGGCATAGAGCCGCCGCTAAAACCGACAGCATCGAACCGGGCAGACCTCCCGCGGAGATACGACCGGAGCCGTTCAACGCCTCAAGGAGCTTCCCGTAAGGTTCGGAATTCGACACCACGGAAACCAAATTCCCGGCGAGGATTGTTTCATCAAGTTCTATGTCTTTTATATTCAGCATGTATGAGTTACAAGTATCAAGTTTCAAGTAGCAAGTCCCCCGCTTGAAACCACCCTCTTTCCTCCATTTGTCATTCCAGCGACCTGTGCGCTGTACGGCGTAAGCCGGAATCCTTCTTTGTAAGGCGGATTCTTAATCCGCCAATCCGCGTTAAGTTAGGTCTTTAGCGTAGCGGAGACCTGACTTTTTCTTGTGCTGCAGAATCCCCGCACTTTACGGTACTCTGTCAGGTCACACCCGCCTTGCAGCGTCCAAGACCTGACAGAACCGGCGCGATTTTACGATTTCACCCTCACCCTCCCCCCCTGGGCAGCGATTTTCTTCAAGGCTTGCTCGTAGGGCAAGTCGTATATATTCATAACGATAGCGGTCTTGAGTTCGCCCTTCGCTTCAGCCAAGAGCTTGTCAGCTTCATCGTAATCCATCCCTAAGGCGCGGGTGAGGATAAGGCGGCTGCGGGCGCGCAGTTTCTCCGACCAAGGCTTCAAATCGACCATCAAATTGCGGTAAACTTTACCGGATAACACCATCGCCGCTGTGGAAATCATATTCAGAATCATCTTGGTGGCGGTTCCGGCTTTTAAGCGGGTGGAACCGGCGATGATTTCCGGGCCTGTCAGGGGCGCGATGACGATATCCGCCTGAACCAGACTGTCCAAAGCGGGATTGCAGCAAATGAAGACGGTCGCCGCGCCCCGCTTTTTCGCCTCCTCCAGCGCCGCGGCGGCGAAAGGGGTTCTGCGGGAAGCGGTGATTCCGCAGACGGTGTCGTTTTCGCCTACTTCGAGGGCGGCGATTTCCGCCCGGGCTTCTTCAAGGTCATCCTCCGCGCCCTCGATGGAGCGCACCAGCGCCTGTCTCCCCCCGGCGATAATCCCCACCACCTGCTCTCGGGGCACGCCGAAGGTGGGGGGGCACTCGGATGCGTCCAGCACTCCCAGGCGTCCGCTGGTGCCCGCGCCGACATAGATTAACCTCCCGGCCTTGGCGAAGGATTCGGCGGCGCGCTTAGCCGCCTCCGCTATCGCGGGAAGGACCTTTTCCACCGCCTCGGCCACCGTCTTGTCCTCCCGGTTCATCGCGGTCACCAGTCTTAGCGGGCTCATCAGGTCAAGGTCGTGCGTGTCCGGATGGGAGGCTTCGGTGTCGAGGGATTGGAGTTCCTGATATATTTTACGAGTCATAGGCGAATGAGGGGCGGAATCCCGTTCCGCCGGGGTTTGGTTAATCGTAATATTGTCGCAGAGTGCGGAGACTCTGCGACACAAGTTGTAGGTCGGCTTATTTAAAGCCGACATTTCCATCTATATGTGTATTGTCAATGGCGGGTCTGAATGACCCGCCCTACATGCAACAGACTATTTATTATGTTTTTTTCGAGACACTAGTTCATAAGCTTTCTTAATCGCAGCATTGAAATTGATTCCTAATCCCATAAAATTTGGCTGCGCCATCACGATTTTATTTGCCGAATCTAAAACTGTTTCTTTCTTATCCGACATTTCTAAAAAGTTTTCCACAAGGTCCTTGATATATTCCAAAACTTCTTCCTTACTATCTTTAATCACATATATATTTCCTAACAAATCCTTGATATTATACTTAGTTGTGGAACCTTCTGGAATATATGTTTCTTCATTCATCTTTTCTAGAGTTGTCAAATGACCATAGCTGACAGTTTTATCAGGACTATCCGGCAAAGCCACTCTTTCATCGAATTCCAGTTTTTCAAAACTTAAATTTAACTCCCGCAAGTTGAACAATATCACCGAGAAATATTCTCGCTTTTGTTCACCGGACACATTGATACAAATTTTCCTCGCCAGCTCATCGGCGCGGATAATGGCTCTTGAATTGAAGGCTTTGTTTTTCAGAACCACGCCGGTGCGCCATCTCAGTTTTCCTTCAATATCTTTGTGCATCTTGACAATGAACCGCGGCGTCACCGATTTGGGGAGGAAATCGATATAATCGATTACGAATCCCAAAGAGTTGTCATAATCGAAATCTATTTCAGGCTCCTGAACATCCAAAAGGTCGGGAATAAGAATTCGATTCTTACCCATTTCAAAACACAATTCAAATTTCTTCATCAGGTTGATTATAAAGGGATATTGACCGCTGGGGTAATCATAGTCGTCCTTGCTTTCCTTTATCAAGATTTCGTCCAAACGGTTCAAGTGAAGAATCCCCTTGTGGTCCGCTAAAACCTTGGAATTGATGATTTTATAGATCGCTTTGGTCACCCATTTGGGTTCGATAACATGAGTGTCAAGCAGTTCAAAATCCTTGAAATGCACGATTATACCCAAATCGTGCAGAAAGCCCGCTAAGTTATCCTGTCCCGGCTTTTCATTTACGCCCGACTCCTCGCAGATACCTTTATAATAATCGTAGGAAATATAGCATTCATCGAGTTTTTCCAGCCTTTCTTTGACCTTGAACCAATCGCCTCCCCAAACGGTCCTTATCATCTCCATCTTACTTAGATTTCCGATGAATTCATCCCTGAATTTCTTAACGCCCTTACCGGTTTGGCAGGACAGTCTATAGAAACCCTTTATACCTTTATATTTCCTCTGCAGAAACAGCCGGTTGACTTCGTGTCCAGGATTCTCATCGATTTTATTCAGAACCACCATAACCGGCGAATCCCCGCCGAAACTTTCTATCAATTTCAGCCAGTTTTCCGGTTTTTGGTCTTTCCTGCCGTCCAGAACTAACACATAGAGGCTACGCTTGGATAGAAAAAACTGGTGCGTGGCGTGCATTATCACCTGGCCGCCAAAATCCCAGAAATTAACCTTGATATTCTTCTCGCCTACATCGATATCGACTGAATCCACATCGACTTCCCATTCCTTGATGTTTATGCCTTTGGTTTGCGATTCATGTAGGTCGAATTCCTCCCCTTTAATACACTTCATCAACGAAGTCTTCCCCGCGCCGCCGTCGCCCACCAGCAGAACCTTCACTTCGTTCAACGCCCGCCGCTCTTCGGCATCGGCTATCGACTTGAAATATTCGATAACCGCTTCCCGCCCTTGTTTCACAATCTCAATTGGCGGTGTCTCCAATGGATTGTCAGCTAAATAGATACCTTTTCCCTTTCCATCATAATCCCATTTAATTTCTATTGCAAGCTTGGTTATTTCAACTGGAAGGGCGCTTAATTGATTATATGCTAAATCCAATGACTGAAGATTGGTAAGATTAACGATTTCAACCGGAAGGGCGCTTAATTGATTATATGCTAAATTCAATGACTGAAGATTGGTAAGATTACAGATTTCAACCGGAAGGGCGCTTAATTGATTATCTACTAAATCCAATGAATGAAGATTGGTGAGATTGAAGATTTCAATCGGAAGTTCTTTAATGTTGTTATCAAACAAACTTAAAGCCTTCAGATTAGTCAACTTGAATAATGATTGGGGAAGTTTCGACAATTGCATTTTATCCAGATTGAGCCCAATTACCCTGCCTTCTTCATCAAGGGAGTAACCATTCTTAAACACCATCATTATCGAATCGAATTCGATTTTCGGCAGTTCTCCTCTAATTTCCCTTTCCAATTGCTTGATAATATCCAGGTCGCTCATTTTTCTTACCTCCGGTTGATTTAATGATATTGAGGATATGTGGTTTTTCTGAATCGCTGATGTAAACTGATAAACGCTGATAAAATCTGATTTAAGAACCCACTCTCATAAAGTTTATATTATCAGCGTAATCAGCGAACATCAGGGATAATCAGCGGTTCAAAACAATCTGCGCCCGCCGGGTTTCCGCAGTTGCAGACCGGTTTATTCAAAGCCGATAATAAAACTTGTCATTGCGAGCGAAGCGAAGCAATCTGCTATATTATCAATACCATAAAGATTGCTTCGTCCGCCTGCGGCGTCCTCGCAATGACATTCTTGGACGGACTGCGGGGACTCTGCGACACAACAAAGAAATACAGCAATATATTTAAAATAATGCTTGACAATTAACTTTTAAATGCGTACATTATAACCAATATAATGCACCGCATAACGCAACCACCAAATACAGGAAAAATTAATGCCAAGAGAATCCAAGGAAGACCGTTTCAAACGCATCGCGGAAAAACGCGTCCAGCGCGTTATCGACAGCCTCCGCAGCCTGGCGCAAGCCTCCAACCCGCGGATGTACGCCTGGAACCAGGGGCAGCTCAGCAGAATCTGGGCCGCAATCGACCAGGAACTGAAAGCCTGCCAGGCAAGCTTCGAACAATCAGAAAAGACACAGTTCAAGCTGTGAAGGAATACAGCTTAAATATTTTCCCGGTTAGGTCAGGTCTTTAGCGCAGCGGAGACCTGACCTTCGCTGGCAGGTCACACCCGCTCTCGGCGTGCAAGACCTGCCAGAACAATAACGCCCCTGCAAGAAAAGGAGAACACAATGCGCCTATTCCAAAAAATCCCCTTCACATTCGAAGGGAAGGACTACGAAATCCGCGTGCATTTCGACGACCGCGCGGTCAATGTCGCCGCGTTCCTGAACAACCGTCCCGCGGACGGTTACCGGTATCAGGTCCAGATACCCAAGAACCGCGACGTCGGTAAAATCCTAAAAGGGCACGGCTTTGACGAACTTGTCGAAGCCTGTAAAAAGAACATCACGGATAAGTGGTGGGGTACGCTGGCGAAAACCATCGCCGAAGCTTCAATCCCGGCTTAACCTCAGCCAGGTTTCCCGTTCCAGAAAACTCCCCGCCACATTCCCCTCCATCTCCCAAAACATCCTGAAGGGGACGGCGAAGGTCAGGATATCCCGCCCCAGAGCTTTGGCGGTGTAAACCCGGGCAGATATGTCGGTTAATCCGATTACGGCGCGGGGAAGTTCCGCTTCCGCCTCGCGGTAGGGAAAAAGCGCCATCTGCTGGCAGCCCGCGCCGAAGGGGACAATCACATTATCCGAGGTCGCCCGCTCGTAATTGGCTAAACTCACCAGCGCCGACAACTGGTCGGGATTCACCGGAAAAATCACCACCTGGGGCTCCCCATCCTCCGGGATGTCCTTCAAGGGCTGGAATATCACATACTTGGCGGGAACGTCCCTAATGGGCAGGGTTTCGTAGAACTTCTTCACCAGTTCCGGCGTTTTGATATACCCTTCGCCGTGCAAATGGTTGTCGATGAAGGTCCTGCGCTCCGATCGGGCGAATTCTCCCACCAATTCCTCCCCGCCCACTCCCTGCGACAGGAAGCAGAAGAAATTATCCAGTCCTCCGGGCCAGCCCAAATACTGATTCCCGAATCCCAGCCCGGTTCCCCCTCCCCGGCAGCCGAATGTATCGCGGTCGAAAACTGCAGTGTGACCTAATGCCGCCTGCGCGAATAACGAGGCGGCGCAGCCCCATTTCCCCGGTTTGAACTTAAGCGCATCCGGCGGCGCCTCATCGGACCAGACTATCGCCACCGTATGGAACTTCATCTTCAGGGCTTCGGCGATTTTGCTAATCATAGTAGTATCAATGTATTGTTATTATATAACCTTCTTCAACGAGAGCAATTTCCCCGCTTGAGGAATGTCGTAACTCTGAACCTCGCATTCGGGGAAATTCTCCGGGGCGGATTTGGCGGTCCACAGCAGCGCTGTTCCCCCCGGTTTCAGGCGCTCCAGCAGCAGCCGATAGACTTCCCCCGGTTTCCCCATCGCCCTGCTAAGGACGATGTCGTAACGCTCTTCGACCTCTTCCAGCCGTTGGTGCAGCACCCGGGTATTCTCCAGTTTCAAGGTTCTGACCGCTTCCTTAAGGAACAGCGCCCGCTTACGGCGTGATTCGCAGAGGTCGAGGGAGATGTCCCCCCGGAAGAGCTTAATCGGCAGCCCCGGGAATCCCGCGCCGCTGCCGGCGTCGAGACATGAGGCCGAGGGCGGTATCAGTTCCAGCCTTAGCGGGTGTAGCGAGGGGACAATGTGCTTTATCCACAAGTTATCCACATCCGCCGCTGAGACCAGGTTTTCTCTGCAAGTCCAGTGTTTTATAAGCTCGTAGTAGGTTTTCAAGCGTTCCAAGATGCGGTCGAATCCACCCGTAGAATCAACGGAGAAACGATTGTATATATTTAATAAACAACTATATATAGACGATTCCACAAGGTTATCCACAATTTCTCAACCTCAATCTGTAAAATCCGGTCATATTTCTTTCTATTCCCCGTATAACCCTTATATAAAGGAAAATGGCGGTTATTAGTAATAGTTATCCACATTTGGGATAAGACCGCATTTACCTTAACAATAAGTCTGCGGGTCGGCAAGTCAACAAGTCAGTAAGTCGAAAAATCTGTGCCGCAGAATCCCCGCACTCTGCGGCTCCCCCGGCGGATTTGAATGACCCGACCTAGGTGTCGGATAAAACGACCTAACCATCAATACCATTACTCCTAATCCCCAAATCCTGCCAATGTTCCACGTGGAACATTCGGCGCCCCGCTAAGTCTCCGCCGGGGTGAAGGACTGCCTTTTCCGCATAAATATCGCCAGCACCGCGATATCGGCGGGAGTCACTCCAAACAAGCGGGAAGCCGCCCCCAGAGAGCGGGGCTTGATCCGCTTCAACCGTTCCCGTCCCTCGTAGGCGAGCGAGGTTATCCTATCGTAATCCAATCCTTCAGGGATGAGTTTTTCCTCCATCCGGCGGAAACGTTCCACATCTTTCAACTGTCGGTCGATATATCCCTGGTATTTAACCCTGATTTCCACCAGGCGCCGCACTTCCGCGCTGAAACGACCGGCGCCGGAAATTTCCGGATACCTGTCAAGCACATCATTGAGCGTCAATTCCGGCCGGCGAACCAACTCAGCGGCGAGGAAACTCCCCCCATTGAAATCCACCCGGCGGGAATTAAGCCGAATTGTTAAATCTTCAACCGTAGAGAACTTGCTGCGAACCTTGGAATATATCTCTTTATCCAGCAGGCCGAACCTCCTGCCGTCATCCGCCAAACGCTCGTCGGCGTTGTCGGAACGGAGCAAAAGGCGGTATTCCGCCCGGGAAGTGAACATCCGATAGGGTTCGGGCGCGCCCCGGATTATTAAATCGTCTATCATTACACCGATATACGCCTGGGAGCGGTCGAGGATGTAGGACGGTTCGCCGCGGATTTTCAATACGGCGTTGATACCCGCCATCATCCCCAAGGCAGCGGCTTCCTCGTAGCCGGAAGTCCCGATTATCTGCCCTGCGAAGTAGAGCCCCTCGGTAAGGCGGGTTTCCAGAGTGTATTTCACCTGGTGCGGCGGGAAAGCGTCGTATTCGATGGCGTAGCCGGGACGGGCGATTTCCACTTCTTCCAATCCCTCGATGGTGCGTAGGGCTTGGAGCTGAACCTCCTCAGGCAGACTGGTGGCGAAGCCGTTTAAATAGACCAGCGGATCGTCCCAGCCTTCAGGCTCCACGAATAGCAGATGCCGGTCTCTATCAGGGAAATTGACCACCTTAGTCTCAATCGAAGGGCAGTAGCGCGGCCCAATCCCGGTGATGGTGCCGTCGTAGAGGGGGGCTTCGTCCAAATGCCCTCGAATGACCTCGATAGTGCGGCTGTTGGAGTAAGCCTGGTGGCACATAAGCTGTTGCGGCGCTTCCGGGGGCGGCTCGGTTTTGAGGGAGAAGTAATGGATGTCGGTATCCCCCTCCTGCGGCGTTAGTCTGGCTAAATCTATGGATTCCATCAAGAGGCGGGGCGGAGTTCCGGTTTTGAGGCGGACGGTTTCGAAGCCCATACCTTCGAGCTGCCTCGACAGCCCTTGTGAAGGAGGTTCTCCCCAGCGTCCGGCGTCGCGATGGCGTTTTCCGGTGAATATCCGCCCTTCGAGGAAGGTTCCTGCGCTGACGATAACCGCCGCTGCGGGAAGTTCTTCCCCGCTGCCCAGCATTACTCCCCGCGCTTTCCCGCCTTCGACAGTAATCTTTTTCACTTCCCCTTCGATTATGTCCAGCCCCTCGATACGGCTCATCCGATGGCAAGTCAGGCGGTTGTAGAGTTCGCGGTCGCACTGGGCGCGGGGAGACCACATCGCTGGACCCTTCGACCGTCCCAGCACGCGGAACTGCACCGCCGCTTTATCGGCGATTGCGCCGATTTCCCCGCCTAAGGCGTCCACCTCCTTCACCAACTGCCCCTTCGCCACCCCTCCCACCGCGGGATTGCAGGACATCCGACCCAACGCGTCCCTGCGCAAGGTTATCAGCGCGGTTTTGCAGCCCATCCTGGCGGCGGCGGATGCGGCTTCGACTCCGGCGTGCCCGCCGCCTATGACTATAACTTCGTAATCCATTAAACTCAGGGATTAGGTTCTGGGGGTTAAGTAACACTTTACTGATATCAAGCTTATTAGTAATTCTGGCTGCGAAGCAAGCCTGAATCCCTCTTCTCCGGAAGGATTCCGGCTTGGCCGGAATGACCATTTCGCTTATCATTTCAGACAGCTATTGACTTACGGGATTGCTTTATACTAATCCCTAATCCCCAAATCCTATATACTTACAAGCGATGTTCCACGTGGAACATTTATGTTATTTTCCGATGCAGAAGCGGGCGAAAATCCGTTCCAGCACCTCCTCACCCACCCCTTCTCCGATAATGGAGCCGAGGTGAAGGGCGGCTTCCCGGATTTCCAGAGCCATGATTTCGGTTTCACCCTGGGACTCGGCAACTTCAACCGCCCTTTCCAGACAGCCGGAGGCTTCACGCAGGGCTTCAAGGTGCCGTTCATTGGCGATGACGCCGCCCTCGACGCTGAGCCCGCCAGCTCTTTGGGAAATCATCGCCTTCAATTCCTTCGATCCCTCTCCGTGAAGAGCGGAAATCTTAAGCGCGGGAACATAATCTTCCCCCCGGCACAAATCGACTTTGTTGCCCACGACGATTGTACTTCCCTCAGCTCTCTTTCTAATAACCTCCTCCGCGCCTTTCCGGTCGAAACCCACGCATAAATCGTAGAGGTAGATTACCAAGTCCGCGGTTTCAACCTCGCGGCGGGCGCGGTCGATACCCTCCGCTTCAACCTCCCCGGCGCTGCGGCGCAGTCCGGCTGTGTCGGTCAGCCAGACCCTGATACCGTCGATTTCCACCGATTCTCGCAGGGTGTCGCGGGTGGTTCCGGCTTGAGGATGGACGATGGCGCGCACCTGCCCTAAAAGGGCGTTCAACAGTGTGGATTTACCGCTGTTAGTCGGCCCTGCAATAGTCACGCGGTAACCTTCCCGCACCGCTTTTCCCGCACCGCCGCGCCTCACCATCTCATCGACTTCGAGCTTCACTTGGTTCAGAATTTCTCCCCACCCAGTGTAATCGACTTCAATTGGTTCATCCTCCGGAAATTCTATTTCCGCCTCCACCTCAGCCAGCACATCTATAAGCTCCCCCTGCGCCTCCTTCACGAACCTGGACAGCCCGCCTTGAAGCTGCGTAAGCGCGTTTCGCCGTGCAAGTTCCCCCTCGGACGCCACCAAATCCGCCACCGCTTCCGCCTGCGCCAGGTCCATCTTACCGTTGAGATAGGCGCGGAAGGAGAATTCCCCGGGCTTAGCGGGGCGCGCGCCTTTGCCCAACAGCAGTCCCAGCGCCTTGCGGGCGATTTGTTCCCCGCCGTGGCAGTGAATTTCCACCAGGTCTTCGCCGGTGTAGGATTTCGGGGCGCGGTAATAGATGACGATTACCCGGTCGATGACGCCGTCCTCGCCGCCGATATTGACCAGCGTGGCGCGGCGCGGCTCGATTTCCCCGCTGGAATCCTTCAGGCATCTGTTTAACACCTTTAGGGCTCCTTCACCGGACATCCTGAGGACTGCGATGGCGGATTTCCCCGGCGGAGTGGCATGGGCTGCGATTATGTCGTTGTTTATTATCAACTATTCACTGCTATCCATACAAACACGGAAAGCCCGGAACAAGTCCAGGCGGCATTTTATAAACTATGTTGCGCTTCCGGTTGACGGGAAGGTGTATGTATTTGTATTTTATTGTGTTACTTGAATCATTCGGTTCTTCGCCGAATTTTGTAGTAAAACAATCACTCTTGATGATTCACGATAAAATGGTTATAATATAATCCCCCTAAATCCCCCTTTAAGAAAGGGGGACTTTACGCTTTCCCCTCTTTCGAAAAGGACTCCAGCCCAATTCCCCCCTTTTCTAAGGGGGGCAGGGGGGATTATTTAACTATAGTAACAGCAAGGAACCATTCAAGTCGGCTTTGAATAAGCCGACCTACAACAAAGTCTTGCAACAGGGTTTTTACGCTTTGTTCTAACAGTTCATCTATTCCAGCTGCGTCCACCCTTTGTTTTCCTTCCCGATTTGAAGAACTCCGTAAAGCAGAGCCACTCCTACGAAACCGAGAAGCGAGCTTCCAATTCCGACTCCCGCAGATAGGTTCACGATAAACGCGATAACGCTCGAGGCGCATATTCCCCAAAATCCCCACTTCTTCCATTGAAACAGAGCGACAGCGCACGAAAGGTTGAATAATCCCAACACAATAAGCGTCGGTATAGTCCAGGATGACGCATGCGGATAGCTTTCACGTATTGAGCCGCCCATAAACAGATACACCAGCGCAGTTATGGAATTCACAACAAGCATTAAAATCAACCACGCAGTGAGACAACCGTGACGCTTTTTCGGTTCCGGCATCATATCCTCCTATTTTGGGATACCGATACTGTTGTCTATTTTGAACGATGGCTATTTCAGTTCTTGCGCTATAAACTGATTTGTCTCGATGAAGGGGCGTTCAATTGAACGCCCCTACTAATTCGCATAATAACAAGAACTAGTATTATATATTATAACCTACTTCTTCTTACCGGTTTTCTTCGTAACCTCCGGCTTGTCCTCCTCATTATCGGTCTTAATCATCCGCTGCTGAAACATACTCAGGAGGTTGAACAGCGTGTAATACAGGGTCAGCCCGGAGGGGAAACTGTTGAAAATCAGGGTGAGGAACACCGGCATAAAGTATATCATCATCTTCTGGCTGGGGTCGGAAACCGTGCTTTTGGACTGGAAGAAGGTCGATACACCCATTATCAAGGGCAGCACCGACACCTGGTTCCCATATAAAGGAATGGTGAATCCCAGATGGAAAATTGTGTCAGGTAATGAGAGGTCGGTTATCCAGAAGATGAAGGGCTCGCCCCGCAGTTCGATGGTGGACCTGAAAACGATGAACAGCGCGAAGAGCAGCGGCATCTGCAGCAGTGTGGGCAGGCAGCTTCCCATCGGATTCACACCCTTGTCTTTGTAGAGTTTGGCTGTCTCTTTCTGCAGGCGTTGAGGGTCGCCCTTGTGTTTGGCCTGGATTTCCTTAATCAACGGCTGGAGTTTCTGCATCTTCTTCATCGACACGTGGCTTTTGTGGGTTAAAGGCCAGAGGATGATTTTAATCAGGATGGAAAAAATGATAATCACTATGCCGTAGTTAGGAATCACCGAGTGTATCAGCTTGAAAGCCCAGAGCACAAATTTACTGAAGGGCTTGATGATAGTCCATCCCCAGTCCATTGTAGCCTGCAGACCTACCCCCAGGTCCGATAAAAGCTTGGAATCCACAGGACCGAGGTAGATACGGTAGTTCTGTACGAAGGACCGTCCGGGGCTCTCCATCTTTACCGCCAGCTTGTACTCCTTGGGGGCGGTTTTACCGCTGCCCACCCTGGAACCCACGAAATCGATGCCCGCGGTATTGCCCTCCGGCACCACCGCGATTTCGAAGTACTTGGAGCGCGCCGCAATCCAATCCACACTGCCGGTGGGAGAAGTGCGTTTTTCCCCCTTACCGGGAGCGTCGAATTTCTCCAATTCGCCCCCCATAAAGGCGTACGCTTTGCTGTAGGTCAAATCCTGAGCGGTATCGGGCTCGGTGACGTTCACCCCCCCGTCCCAGCGGAAATAATATTCATCCCCCAGATTTAGTCCGGAGGCTTCGGTGGTAAGCTCCAACACGTAAGTCGCGCCGTCGAAGCGGTAGGCTTTTCGAACCTTGCCCCCGCCCACAAGTTGGGCGGTGAAAACCAACTGGCCCGAGCCCCCTTCATCTATTGTTAAAAATCCTGTGGAGGGCGTAAACATCAACTCATCTGTGGAGAGCCCGTTCCGGGGGAAAGTCAGGTATGCGGTGGGGTAAGGCTGTCCTTCGGGCCCCTCCTTTATCATATCCACGATTCCGCCCCGCCGGTCATCGAAACGTTTCAGCTTGAAGCTGACCAGACTGGCGCCCCGGCTGCTGAAAACGGCAATATACAGCGGAGTTTCCACCTGAACCCGCTTCTCCGTCAATACGGTATCCTCCTGCCATGCGCCTTGAGGCGCAGCTTCCTCAGTAACGGATTCTACCGTTTCCGGCTCCCTTGCGTATTCCCGGACTGTTGGCGCCGGGGCGGTTCGGGTGGTTTCCGGCGGTCTTTGGGTCTGAACCGGCGCAGTCTGTTCCTCTTCCGGTGGTGAAATCAGCTTGTAATAGTTGGGCATCAGGATAATCAATATCCCGATCAGCACGAAAGCGAGTATGGTTTTTTTGTCCATCTATCCGTAGAGATTATTTGTCGGTGTGAAATCGCTGGGGCACCGGGTCAATTCCCCCGGGATTGAAGGGATTGCATCGCAGCAGCCGCATGGCTGCCAGCCACCCCCCCTTGAAGAGACCGTGAACCTCCAGCGCCTCTTTGGCGTAGTGACTGCATGTGGGGTGAAATCTGCAGTTGGCGCCCAGCAGGGGCGAAAAGAAAATCTGATAGGCGCTGACAACCAATCCCAAGCCTCGTCCCAGCAGCATCGCTGTCCAACTCAAGGCGGATAACAGCCTGTGTGCAGCCCCATTCAACCCGGCGGATTCATCGTTCAGGCGCGCACCGCAGTCTATATGTGTTTGTTCAATCAATACTAACCGCTTTATTCAAAAGCTCCCGAAGCTCGCGCTTAAAATCCTTTTCATTTTCGACCTGCCTCTCAAGGGAGAAAATCACCGATTCGAATTCCTGAAAACTGGCCTGATTCAACCGGAAAAATTCCCGCGTCAATCGCTTCAGTCTGACTCTATCATGAGCGCGTCCGCAGCTTTTACGCACCAGCGCCGCCATTCTGGTCATCGCCGGTTTTTGACCCGGGAGACCCTCGTCCCGGCTCTTGAGCGGCTCGGTTAGCCCGCGTGAAACCGTCACCAGCGTGAGGTATTTTCCCCGGAATTTCATCCCCGTTTTCAAGCGGCGGCTGATATCCTCCCGCCGCTTCAACATTCTGGACCGCGGGAGTTTAGCGCTGCAGTTCCTGGGATACTGAGAGCCGTTTCCGGCCCTTGGCGCGCCGTCTTCTGAGTATATTTTGTCCATCGCTGGTGGACATTCGTTTACGGAATCCGTGTTTGTTTCGTCTTTTCCTGTTCGAAGGCTGATAAGTTCGCTTCATCGATAAAACCTCATACAATATATATCATTTATAATTATAATATTCGTAACACTTTACCCATATAAGGTATGCAATAATAGCGCTGTCATTCCTGCTTGTC
>CAYQZD010000059.1:0-23054 GCA_964421875.1 uncultured bacterium | reverse complement strand
TAAATTCTAAGTTCAGATTCCCGACGCATTCTCTTCGTTCACTTGCGAGAATGACGAAATGGCAGCGTATTTCGCAAACTTAAAGTGGTACCAGCAGTATGGTTTCAACATATCTGCTTAATCCGCTGAATCTGCAATGAATCTTTATCTTAAATAATCAATTACTTGAAAAATCAACTTCTAACCACCAGGCTATTGCAAAGATATGAAATAAATCTGATTATTGAAACTTTGCAAAGCGAAAATTAAAAATATGAAATAGCGTCAATATCCCACTTCCGCCAAGAACAGCCCCTGCGGTGGAGCGGCAGTGCCGCATCTTTCCACATCGCCCGACTCTAAAATATCCCCCAGCGCGTCCGGAGCATACCTCCCCCGCGCAATATCCATCATCGTCCCCACCAGCAGCCGTACCATCTGATGCAGGAAACGGTCAGCCATAATCTCGAAAACCCGCTGAGCCTCATTCTCGCTCCAAGCGGCGTAAGCCACGGCGCAGAAGGTGTTTTCCTTCATCGACTTATACTTGCAGAAGCTGGCAAAATCGCGCTGCCCCTCTATTTCCACCGCCAATTCCCGAAGCAAATCGAAATCGTACTCGAAGGGCGGATGCCAACTGTAATGCCGGCCGATTGCCGAAGGAGTCTTTGCCACGATGTAGAGATACTTGCGCCATAATGCGTCATAGCGAGCGTGAAACGCGGCATGAACAGCTTCCACCGACTTAACCAAAATATCCCCCTCGGTCTTAGCGTTCAAAGCGCTCCTCAAAGCCTCCGGGGCGATCTCCCGCGCCAGGTCAAAATGTGCCGCCTGACCCAAAGCGTGAACCCCGGAGTCGGTCCTCCCCGCTCCCAACACCGCCAACCTCCCCTCCCCGAACTCCAGCAGGGCGTTCTCCAGTTCCCCCTGAACCGTCCGCCCCTCAGACTGAAGCTGCCAACCGCAGAAATCAGTCCCGTCGTACTCTATTATAATCTTATACCGCATCAGATAAGCCCCCCACTTCAAAGCGCCTTCAAAACCGCTACTGCCGCCGCTGTCACTATCAATCCAATCAAATCCGAAAGACCGAACCGAAGCTCTACGAAGGAAACCCGGCCCTCGCCTCCGCGATAGCCCCGAGCTTCCATCGCCAGCGCCAGGTTGTCGGCGCGCCTCAAAGCCGAAGCAAACAGCGGTATCAGCATCGAGGAGAAACCCTTGACCCGCTGACCGACACTCCCCTGAAGGCGCGCCCCCCGGCAAAGCTGAGCGTCCCGGATGCGGCGAGCCTCATCCAAAAGCGTGGGGACGAACCGTAAAGCTATCGATAGCATCATCGCCGCCTCATGCGCCGGGAAACCAAGCCTCTTCAGCGGCCGCAGGCTCTTCTCCAGACCGTCCGCGATTTCCAGAGGTGAAGTCACTGCCATAAAAATATAAGAAAAAGCCAGCAAAAGCCCGATGCGAAGACTGTAGAAAATCCCGTTCTCCACCCCCGATAATCCTATCCGCCAACGGAGAAAGGGCAATTCGAATGATTCCGGACTTGAAGTGAATACTATATGAAGGACAAAGGTGAAGAGAAACAGCCAAAAAAAGGCTTTGAGGTTACGCAGAAAATCAGTGAGACCGACGCCCGACAGCGCCATCAACGATAAAGCCAGCCCAATCCCTCCCCCCAACCCGGCTCCGCTGTCAATCCAAAAAACTGCAACGAGCAGGATGAGGACACACAATCCTTTGGCGCGCGGGTCGAGCCGATGAATCACCGAATTACGTGCCTTGTATCTGCCGATGGTTATGTCGTCGATAAGGGGCATGAATAGACGAAAGGTACATCATTCTTCATTTGAAGCGCAGCGCTGACGGTTCACATAAAGGACCAGGTACAATAAACCTCCCGGAACCCTAATCATAATCCGAACGAGACGGGCAGGGAAAGCTACGGTATCTTCAAAACGGTCAAATTCAACACCAGCCAGTATGCGGGAATCCACAAAGGAGCCAGCACCCAAAACCAGCTCCAGCCGATGGATTTGCGAAGCTTCAGTATCAGAAAAACCAGGAATAGAATCAGCGAGAGAAAACTAGCGATAAACACTATGTATGTTTCAGTTGTCATTATAATGTCCAGTTAAGATAAACCTGTTCTTGCCTCCCGATTTATTATGCGGAATTGAGCCACCGAGCGGAGTCGAACCGCTGACCTGATGATTACGAATCAACTGCTCTACCAACTGAGCTACGGTGGCTAATAAACAAATAATATAACAAATTTATCTGAATTTGTAAAATCCTGAAGGGGCTCGAAAACAGCGTCAGCCTTGCTCCGCCTTAGAATTCGAAAACAGTGAATCGCAACTTGATTTTTTGCAAATTTTTATCTAAATTAATTTTCCTGATGAAACGAAAATTGTATTCCAAAAACCAGTTTGAAGATATGCTATAGGTACGTGGCTGTACCTGAAGCGCTGACATTGACATATCCATATGAAAAAATATTTCTCCGATAAAAATATTATCCTGTTCACCGGAAATTATGGCAGCGGTAAAACCGAAATTGCGGTAAACTATACCTCCAATTTAGCCTTAAACGGAACCAAAGCTAAAATCGCAGACCTCGATCTGGTCAATCCCTATTTCCGCTGCCGCGAAGCGCGAAAACCCTTGGAAGCCCTGGGAGTTACAGTTATCGCGCCGCAAGGACAATACCAAAACGCCGACCTCCCCATCCTCCTCCCCGAATTGCGCGGAATCATCGCCAAACCGCAAGGCGTCACCATACTCGATGTCGGCGGAGACAATGTCGGCGCCACCGTCCTCGCCTCGCTCTCGGATGTGTTCGCCGATAAAGACTATGAAATGTACTTCGTAGTCAATATGAACCGACCCTTCACCGACACCGTTGAAGGAGTGATTCGCATTATGAGGGAGATCGAGGTAGCTTCCAGACTGAAAACCACCGCCCTCGCCGGCAACACCCACCTGATGGAAGAAACCACGGTGGAAAACATCGTCGCCGGCGCTGAGTTCACTGCTGAAGTATCGAAAGCGACGGGACTGCCGGTGGCTTTTATCGGAGTGATGGAACAATACCTGGCGGAATTGGGAGATAACCCCTTCCCCTACCCCCTGATGCCGATGAAAAGACTGTTGCTGCCCCCCTGGATTGTGAATAAACCGAAAGGACAAACCGCCACCCATTCCCGCGACAGATTCGGGAAACTTGCAAACTAATGCTTTTCCGGTTAAGTGTGGAGGGATAAAATCTCTTAGTAGGTCCGACAGTATGTCATGCTGAGCGAAGCGAAGCATCTGCATTTTAGTAAATCATTTATAAACAAGAGATTCCTCACTACGTTCAGAATGACATAGTAAGAAATTATGCATTGTCTGACAGACTACTTTGACCGAATGACAACTGCCTAAGCGCAGACTGAAACAAACTCTGGAGTAATATGGCTCAAATTATCATAGACCGGGACCGCTGCAAAGGGTGCGAACTGTGCGTCCGCGCCTGCCCCCAGGGAGTCCTGGAGATGTCCAAGGACATCAACGTTAAAGGTTATTTCCCCGCCTATGTCGCCGACGGTCCCAGGTGTATCGGATGCCGAATGTGCGCCATCACCTGCCCCGACGTGGCGATAGAGGTCGCGGTGCACGGTGCTCAATATGTATTCAGCGATTATTAAAGGAGGCGTGATATGGAAAAAATACTGATGAAAGGCTGCGAAGCAATTGGCGAAGCCGCCATTAAAGCCGGCGCGATACACTATTTCGCCTATCCCATTACGCCCCAAACAGAAGTCGCGGAATATATGGCGCGAAGGATGCCTGAAGTGGGCGGAGTCTTCGTCCAGGCTGAAAGTGAGCTGGGAGCCAGCAATATGGTCTTCGGCGCAGCTTCCTCCGGAAAGCGGGTGTTCACCACCTCCTCCAGCCCCGGTATCTCCCTGATGTCGGAGGCCATCTCCTACATCGCCGCCGCGGAACTGCCCTGCGTATTTATCAATATTATGCGCAACGGACCGGGATTAGGGGGAATCCTCCCCTCACAGGGCGATTACTTTCAAGCCACAAAGGGCGGCGGTCACGGTGATTATCACCTCCTCGTCCTGGCTCCATCCACCGTCCAGGAAGCTGTGGAGTTGGTGATGTTGTCCTTCGACCTGGCCGATAAATATCGCAATCCGATAATGATTGTGGGAGACGGACTCATCGGACAGATGATGGAGCCGGTCGACTTTTCCGCCATCGAACAGGCTGAACCGGCTGACCATTCGGAATGGGCCGTCGGAATCTCCACCGGCCGCAAGCCGCACCTGGTGAAAACACTCTATCTGCAGTCCGACAAGGCTGAAGAACTCAACCGAAAGCTTGATGTGAAATACAAGAGAATGAAGGAAGAAGAAGTCCGCTACGAACTCTACGGAATGGACGATGACCCGGAAATTGTCCTGGTAGCCTTCGGAACGGTGGCAAGAGTGTGTAAATCGGCGGTAGATGAGCTTAAAGCCGAAGGCTTCAAGGTGGGATTGTTCCGGCCCGTATCACTTTTCCCCTTCCCGGAGAATGAACTGAACGAAATCAGCCTGAAGAAAAACGTTAAACGATTCCTGGTGATAGAACTCAGTCTGGGGCAGATGCTTGAAGACGTGCGATTATCCACCCGCGACCGGAAACCGATTCATTTCTACGGCCGCCAAGGTGGAATCGTCCCCGCGCCGGAAGAAGTTGTCGCCGAAGTGAAAAAACTGATGAAAGGGGGTGAGTGATATGCCCGCCACCAAAATTATGACCCGTCCCCAATCGCTGACCGAAACCATCACCCACTACTGCCCCGGCTGCCCCCATGGCATCATCCACCGACTGGTGGCGGAAGCCCTGGACGAGCTGGGAGTGCGCGAACGCGCGGTGGGAGTGGCGCCGGTGGGCTGCTCGGTGCTGGCTTACAACTACTTCAACTGCGATTTCCTCGAAGCCGCCCACGGAAGGGCTCCCGCCTTCGCCACCGGATTGAAACGAGTGAGTCCCGAACTCATCGTCTTCACCTACCAGGGAGACGGAGACCTCGCCTCCATAGGCACCAACGAAATCTTCCACTCCGCCAACCGGGGCGAAAAGTTCACCACCATCTTCGTCAACAACGCAATTTACGGTATGACCGGCGGGCAAATGGCGCCCACCACCCTCCCCGGTCAGAAAACCACAACCTCCCCCTTCGGACGCGATGTCAATACGATGGGGTACCCTGTCAGGATCTGCGAATTGCTGTCGCAAATCAGAACCCCAGGCTACATCGTACGGGTCTCAACCCGGACTCCCGATTTAATCGTGGAGGCGAAGAAAGCGATCAAGCAGGCATTCAAGTACCAGATTGAGGGGCGCTGTTATTCCCTGGTGGAAGTGCTGTCATCCTGCCCCACCAACTGGGGTATGACCCCCCGCGAAGCCATTGAATGGGTAGGAACCCATATGGAGCCCTACTTCCGCCTCGGAGTATATAAAACCCCCGACGACGAAGACCGAGCCACCAGACCGAAGACGGAAAATGGGGATTAGAATCTTGGAAAATATGTAGGGTGGGTTTCAACCCACCAGACATTGCTAAATCCGCTTAATCTGCTTCATCTGCTGTGAATCTTTGGTTATTTTCTCGTTCCCACGCTCCCGCGTGAGAATGCATACAGTGATGGAAAATTTTTTCAAATGGAAAATTATGAATTGACTGTAAAATAACATTTTGTATTGCACTCATTTTTTACTTGTACACCTGCTCACCTGTACACCTGAACACATTTTAGACTTGAAAACTTGCTGACTTGCCGACTTGCTGATTTATTATAATTCCGTCATTGCAATTAACTACATAATATTATGCAAATAGAAGCCAAATTCGCCGGATTCGGCGGCCAGGGGATAATGGTCGCGGGAAAATTCCTGGCTGAAGCGGGATTGGAAGAGGGCAAACAGGTTATCTGGATCCCCTCCTACGGCCCCGAAATGCGCGGAGGAACCGCCTACTGCACCGTGGTCATCGCAGACCACCCCATAGGCTCCCCGGTGATAAACAACCCCATCCACCTCATCGCCATGAACCGCCCCTCCCTGGAAAAATTCGGACCGATGGTGCGCAAAGAGGGGCTTGTCGTCACCAACAGCTCCCTCATTCACATCACCGCCGAGCGGGAAGACATCACCGAAATTTTAGTCCCCTGTAACCAAATCGCCAACGAGCTGGGCAACATCAAGGGCCCCAATATGGTGGCGCTGGGAGCCTATGTCGCCGCCTCCGGATCGGTGGGGATGGATACCGCGGAAGAGATTGTGCGCCGCGAGTTCGCCCGCAAGCCGGAATTCGTCGAAGTCAATGTCGCCGCTTTAAAAAAGGGCGCCGAAACCGCCCAAAAGGCGCTTAAAGCGGTCACAAAAACTTAGAATTGTAACTCTCGATAGATAGACGCTCGCGCCGCAAAATTCTGCGCTGAGTTCGAGCCGTAAAATGGAGAAATCCGTATGGAGATAGATATAGGAAAATTACCCCGAATTCTGGAAAAATACCCCCGGCAGGAGAGCAGCCTGATTATGGTGCTGCAGGATGTCCAGACGGAATTCAATTACCTGCCGCTGGAAACGCTGCTTGAAGTCGCCCGGGAATTGTCAGTCCCCTTCTCCCGAGTATTGGGGGTGGCGACATTCTATAAAGCCTTCAGCCTCCAGCCAAGGGGACGGAAAAATGTGAAAATATGCACCGGAACCGCCTGCCATGTCCGGGGCGCTACCCTCATCAAAGACGAAATCTCTCGCACACTGGGAATCGCACTGCCCGGAACCACCGAAGACCTTGAATTCACCGTGGAACTGGTCAACTGCGTCGGAGCCTGCGCAATGGCCCCGGTGGTGATGGTGGACGAAGAGTACCACGCCAATGTCCAGCCCGACCGGGTGAGGAAGGTGCTGGGATTGAAAAAGAAAGCCGGCGATGAGCCTGAAGAAGAGGAGGTGGAATGATGAAATTCGACACAATCCAAATCCTCTCCGATTACCGCAATTCCATCGCTGATAGCAAGGAAGGCCTGCTCGATATCAGAGTATGCGCCGGACCAGGATGTCTCGCCCGAGGCAGCGCTAAAATCGCCCGAGAACTGGAAGCCGAAATCAAACGGCAGGGAGTCGAAGCCAAGGTCGCACTCCAGGTAAAGCGCACCGGATGCCACGGCCTCTGCGAGTGCGGCCCGATGATTACCTTCGAAAGACCTCTACAGAGTAACGGAAGCCAACACCCGCTCGAAGGAACAATGTACGCCCATGTCAAGGTGAAGGATATACCCAAAATCGTAGAGGAAACAATCCTCAAAGGGGAATTGATTCCCGATTTGTTTTATTCCTGCGCCGACCCCTCCTTCAATCCGCAGAAGTATATCGACATCCCTTTCTATTCCCGTCAAACCCGCATCGCCCTGGAAAAAGTAGGAGTGGTAGATCCCGAATCCCTGGATTCATACCTCGCAGCAGGAGGATTCACCGCCCTGGAAAAAGTCCTGTCCGGGATGAAACCGAATGAGATTGTCGATGAAATCGATAAATCCGCCTTGCGCGGAAGGGGCGGAGGCGGCTTCAAAACCGGCCGCAAATGGAAATCCTGCAAGAAAGCAAAGGCTGAGATTGAAGGCTCGAAATGCTATGTCCTCTGCAACGGCGACGAGGGAGACCCCGGCGCCTTTATGGACCGAGCCATTATGGAAGGAGATCCCTACAGCGTCCTGGAAGGGATGATTATCGCCGCCTACGCCCTGGAAAGCGACACCGGCTACATCTACGTCCGCAACGAATACCCCCTGGCGGTGGAACATTTACAGCAAGCATTGAACGAGTTGAACCGGGCCGGTCTGCTGGGGGAAAACATCCTCGGTTCCGGCTTCAGCTTCAACATCCGCATAAATCGCGGAGGCGGAGCCTTCGTCTGCGGCGAAAGCTCGGCGCTGATGCGGAGTATGGAGGGCAAAGTCGGCGAACCCCGAGCCAAATACATCCATTCCACCGAACGCGGGCTCTACGACCAGCCCACCGTGCTCAACAATGTCGAAACCTATGTCAACCTCACCTGGATAATCAATCACGGCGCTGATGAATTCCTGAAAATCGGGAACGTAGGCAATTCCGGCACCAAAGCTTTCTCCCTGGTGGGGACGGTAAACAACACCGGCCTCATCGAAGTCCCGATGGGCACATCCCTGCGGGAGATAATTTTCGACATTGGCGGAGGCATCCGCGGCGGGCGGAAATTCAAAGCGGTGCAGACCGGCGGACCTTCGGGAGGGTGCCTGCCGGAGGAGAAACTGGATCTGCCGGTGGATTTCGACACCTTGACCAAAGCAGGTTCGATGATGGGCTCCGGCGGAATGATTGTGATGGACGACCGCACTTGCATGGTTGATGTGGCGAAGTACTTCATTCATTTCCTGATGGAGGAATCCTGCGGTAAGTGCCACCCCTGCCGTGAGGGTCTGATTCAGATGAACTACCTGCTGGAGAAAGTCACTAAGGGTGAAGGCGGAATCGAAGTCTTAGACCAGATTGAACGGCTGGCGGAAGCGATGGAGCTGGGTTCACTCTGCGGATTGGGCCAGTCCGCACCCAATCCGGTATTGTCTACACTGATGTACTTCCGCGACGAATATAAAGCCCATCTTGTAGATAAAAAGTGTCCCGCCGGTGTCTGCAAACCCTTAATCACCTATTCCGTGATTGAAGAAAACTGCAACGGATGTTACATCTGTTTCCGCCAATGTCCCGAAGAAGCCATCACCGGAGCAAAGAAGGAAGTGCACCATATCGACACCGAAAAATGCACCCGCTGCGGTATCTGCTTCGCTGTCTGCAAATTCGACGCCATCAGAGTGGAGTAATATAACAGAGGCTGGGGACTGGGGACTGGAGTGTATTGTAGGGCGGGTCATTCAGACCCGCCAACATTCAATATGAATTTGAATTGGCTGACCTGCGGAGGAAGGAATTATGCCAAAATACCAATACCACACCTGCGTGGGAAAATTCACCCCCGGCGGAGAAATGAATATCTGGGTGGTGAACGACAAAATCAAATCGATGGAAAAAGGCTTCAACGCAAGCGAATACTTCAACCGCCTGGGCGAAGAAGGCTGGGAACTGATACAAGCCTATGTAAAAGACCAAAACCACTTCTATGTCTTTAGGAGAGTAGGACAATAATCATAGAGTTATTTTATTTCTGAGCATTGTGCTGCAATGACACCATAGTAAAATGATTCTTGATTTTTGATTTCTGATTGTTGATTTTTGATTCTCGATTTGGAGGAGTGAATGAAAAGCGATGAACTTGCGGACAGATTGCTGGTATTTGCCGTGCGTATTCTGAGACTATGTGAAGCGCTGCAAGGAAATTACTCTGCAAATCATATTGGAAAACAGCTAATAAGGTCGGGCACTTCCATCGGCGCAAACTATGAGGAAGCAAGGGGCGCTGAAAGTAAAGCCGATTTCGTTCATAAAGTTAATATATCGGTTAAGGAAGCTCGTGAAACCCTTTATTGGTTGTAGATTATTAAGAAATCTGATTTGATAAAACCCAACAGACTCGATGAAATTATTAATGAAGCGGATGAACTTTGTGCTATTCTTATAGCATCTTCAAAAACATTGAAACAGAGCAAAAGCAAAATCTCAAAAGACTGAGAATAAGCCGATGGAGGTGCAACGATTTCTAATCTTGTTAAGCCCGAGGATTTGGATAGAGGAAAGTTTCGCCAAAAAGAAAATTCTTGCTTATTGGTAAGTTATGCACTTGGTGCTAATGCCTTCCAAGATAGTGGTCCTAAAACTCTTGAATTCTATTTCCAAGAGTATTGTGTTAAATATAACCTGAATAATTGTATTACAAAGGGTATAAACGAACTTGAAAAAGAATTTGTTAATCATGCAATATATATATGGCGCTGATTATATCATAGAAATCCATCATAATTTTGGATTATGTTTTTCAGTGGAAAAGGTTAATTCGGTTGATGACAAAGATAAAATTATCAATTCTCTAAAAGAACAGAGAAAGATTACACTTATTATACTGGCAATACATTTTAGGCTCTTCTCCATTTTAGTTGCAAGTATCAAGTACAAATCAAAGCTGGGGCATTAGCCCAAAAGAAGCGCGCTTGTCATTCCGAGCGAAAGCCGGAATCCAGTTTTTTCTTAAAAGAGATTTTCCTGGACTCCCGCTTTCGCGGGAGTGACAACGTTTTGAGAATTAATCATCAGAGCAACGAGCGTTAATCCGAAAAGCAAGATATTTTGCAACTACTTTGGAGATGAACCATATTTTAAGATGATAATAACAAGGATGTTTATTAGCCGCATTTTATGTTATGCGGATTTTCTAATAGTTCCTTCTGGGGTATTGAAACGATGGAGAATAATATATTTAACAAGGAAAAATATCCCAGGTTTTGTGAACATGAATTTGTAATATTTTATCTGGAGATTTTCAATTGCTGAATTGTCGGCTCGTCGCGGGAGATGCAATATTGCTATCCAGTAGAATGTCAAATCACTAAGATAGTCATATATCACAAATCACAAATCGCAAATCAAAAATCACAAATCGCAAATCAAAAATCATAGATTATGAACCTAAACATAGACGGAAAAAAAGTCACCGCGGACAAAGGAGAATACATCCTCCATGTCGCGCGCCGCAACGGAATCGAAATCCCCACGATGTGCGACCATCCCGCCATCGAACCTTTCGGCTCCTGCAGGCTCTGCTTGGTGGAAATCACCCGCCCGGAGTGGGAAGGATGGTCGCGGCTGGTGACAAGCTGCCTTTACCCCGTCCAGGACGGACTTATCGTCAACACCAACTCGGATAAAGTGCGACGAACCCGAGCCGTCATCCTCGACCTCCTGATGGCGCGCTGCCCGGAAGCAAAAGAAATCCGCGAAATGGCCCGCGAATACGGCGTCACCGAAACCAGTTTTGTTGCCCGCAAAGACGCAGACAAATGTATCCTCTGCGGCCGGTGTATGCGCATATGCGAAGTCATCGGAGCCGCAGCGGTCAGCACTACCGGGCGCGGAGTGCACAAGCTGATTGAAGTTCCTTTGGCGAAGGAGGATCTCTCCACCTGCATCGGATGTCTTTCCTGCGCAAAAATCTGCCCCACCGGAGCCATCGAATACGAAGAGAGCGACAACCGCCGAAAAATCTGGGACATCGAATTCCAAATCGTCAATTGTAAAGAGTGCGGCGCCCCGCTGGGAACGCCCCAGGAACTAAAACATTTCGCCCAAAAAACCGGCTTGGGCGAATCATACTTCGAATACTGCCCGCTATGCAACAACCGCCGCACTGCGGACAAGCTCGCAAGCATCACCTTCAAGAAATAACCGAGGGACACAACAGGAAACCGTTAATTACTGGCTATATCTATGAAGCATAAACGTCTGATAATTAGCCCCGCACGCTGTATCGGATGCAAATCCTGCGAACTCGCCTGCTCCTTCTCCCATCTGAAAAAGCCGGGAAAACCGGGCATCCCCCGAATAAGGGCTTACACCTACACCGACGACCTCAGCTTGGTGGTAGTCTGCCTCCAGTGCGACGACGCAGCCTGCCTCAAAGCCTGCCCCGTAGAAGCGCTCTACCTGAATGAAGCCACCGGCGCCATCTGCTGGGATAGCATAAAATGCGTTCACTGCGGAATGTGCGCCCTAGCCTGCCCCTTCGGAAACATCACCATCGACCCGGAAAACCAGGATATCCTCAAATGCGACCTCTGCGCCGGAGATCCGATGTGCGCTAAGTTCTGCCCCACCAAAGCCCTGGAATACGCCGTCGAACCGGGACCGCCACCCAGCCCCCGGGACTTGAAAAAACTACCGCCCCTCCCCTGGGAAATTCAGGCGAAGGTGGAACAAAAATAAAATTGTTTAAAGGCGGTGAGTTTTTCACACCGCCTTTTTCAATTGAAGTATTGGGGAAAAGCACTCCATGAAACGTTTCATTCTTTACGCCGTCCTCCTCTGGTTCGCCTTCGCCCTCATAGCCATTATCGTGGCGGGATTCAGAGAAAAGGCGGTAAAGCCTATATTCGGCGAAGAGCTGGGCCACGCCGCGGGAACCGTCATCTTTATTGTGCTCCAGCTCCTCATCATATATCTCTTCGTGCGCGCCTTCTGTTCATCCCTGGAACTCCGAAACTTCATCTACCTGGGAATCTGCTGGTTCGCCGCAACTGTCGCCTTTGAGTTTATATTCGGGCACTATGTAATGGGACATCCCTGGGAAAAACTGCTCGCGGACTACAACCTCCTCAAAGGGAGGCTGTGGTCATTGGTGCTGCTAATCGACCTCGCTGCGCCGGCGGCATTTTATTATATCATCCGGTCGAGAATATCACCCTAAATCCAGTAGAGGGTATTTTATCCAAAGCTCGGACCGATGCGGCGTATAATTCAACACTCTCAACCTGATGCAACGGAGTCGGGATGGTCTCCATCCCGACATTTTTACACCTGCATTGACAATATTTCTCTAACAGACAAGTAATTACCATAACATTATGAAAAAAGTCCTCACCGGAAACCAAGCCGCCGCCTGGGGTGTCAGACTGGCTCGAGCCCAGGTCATCTCCGCCTACCCCATCACCCCCCAAACCACCATCATCGAAGAAATCGCCGGTTTCATCGACCAGGGGGAAATGAAAGCGAAGTTCCTCAAGGTGGAATCGGAACATTCCGCGATGGCGGGCTGCATCGGAGCGCAATCCGCCGGAGCCCGAACCTTCACCGCAACCTCAGCCCAGGGATTAGCCCTGATGCACGAAATGCTGCACTGGGCCGGAGGAGGACGCCTACCCGTAGTGATGGTGAACGTCAACCGAGCAATGGCGCCCCCCTGGACCATCTGGACCGACCAGAACGACAGCCTCTCCCAACGAGACACCGGATGGATCCAGTTCTACTGCGAATCAGCCCAGGAAGTCCTGGACACCGTGATTCAAGCATACAAAGCCGCTGAGCAAGTCCTGCTCCCCGCAATGATTGTCCTCGACGCCTTCTTCCTCTCCCATACTATGGAAATGGTGGAAATACCCCCCCAGGACTCAGTGGACGCCTTCCTGCCCCAATGGGAAAACCAGTGGAAACTCGACCCCGATAATCCCCGCTCCTTCGGCTGCGCCGCTAATCAAGAGCTATACCAGGAGTTCCGCTACAACCAGCAAAAAGCCTTCGATGAAGCCATCGCTCAGGTTGAAACCGTGGATAGTGAATTTGGCGGGCGGTTCGGACGTTCCTACGGCTTACTCGATAGCTACCGCCTTGATGACGCCGAAGAAGTGCTGGTGATGGCGGGGAGTTCAGTCTCCACCGCGCGCGTGGTTATCGACCGGAGAAGAGATAATGGTGAGAAAGTCGGACTCCTGAAGATACGCCTCTTCCGACCCTTTCCCGTCAGCCTCTTCAGAACCTTGCTCGCCGGAAGGCGCAAGGTGGCGGTATTCGACCGCAACATTAGCCCGGGTTACGGAGGCATCTTCGCGCAGGAGATTAAGTCCGCCCTTTACAATCTGAAAGAAAGTGAGCGCCCCCCCCTCTTCCCCTTCATCGGCGGGCTGGGTGGCAGGGATATTACCGAGGATACCCTGAACCGCCTCTTCGATGATATGTCGAAACAGGAGCGCCCCGATAAGGATATATACTGGATTGGTTTGAAAGACTAATATTATGGTATAGTAAAATAGGAATCACTACTAATAGATGCAATCAATCTGCTTAATCCGCTTAATTCGCCGTGATTTTTACTAATCACCAAACACCAAATACCAAGCACTTATATGCGATTTCACGTTCTATTAACTTGCCCGCGTTGAATTCCCACACTAAATGTGCCCGCCGGGTCCCCGCACCCGACGGCGTTAACCGGCGAATCTGAATGACCCGCCCTGTAAACTGCCATCATATCCATAATACCCAGTGAATTCTTTCCTCCAGTCCCCAGCGCCCAGCCCCTAATCACCAACCATCAAAACCGTAGGGTGGGTTTCAATCCACCACCCCTCATTCCCGCTCAACCGAAATCCGATTATATAGTCATTCTTGAAAAGAATGACGGAAAAAGGATGTCATTCCCGCGAAAGCCGGAATCCATCTTATTGTATTAATATGGTTTACTGGACTCCTGCTTCCGCAGGAGTGACATATCAAAGGTAAATCTTTTTAGAATCACTATATTAAGGTTCTTCGCTGAATCATGCGGGTAATTTAGATTAATCAGAAACTAATCAACGCCAATTATAATGCTGACTTGGATGATAAAGACAATCACATCGTCGTCGAAACAATGTATGGGCTTTGATATCGTGCTGAATTTCAGCGTAATCAGCGTAAATCATTTCTTCATCAGCGGTTCAGAAAAATAATGGTAGAGACCATCCGCAATGATTTAACCATACAAAATAGCGAGGAACCTATATAAATGATATACGGCAGCTTCATCCCCCCGTATTATCGTCTTCCGAATACCCCCCATAATCGAAATATAAAAAGCCGGAACCCGAAGGTCCCGGCTTTTGTTCCACCGTAAATTTCGACTCTTTTTTGTCAGCTTTGAAAATACCCTTGGCGCTTCTTCGCGAGCCATTATTTTCAGTATTCGGTGTGCAATAATTCGCGAAGAAAATCCATCGAATGATGATTTTAACGGCTCCCGAAAAAAATCAGCGGGATGTCTCATCTCCCTAATAATATTTTGGAGATATCTTGACATCCCGCTTGTATAAAAATTTAAGCGAGGGGGGCGGCCAGTTCGCCCGGGAGGTGAAAGGCGCTGACCTGCTAACCCCCCTCTTATTAGTATTAAGGGGCGAAGGAGAGGGGGAGGAGGAGGCCTCTCGCAACACCCCTTAACAAAACCTATAAAGAACATCGAGTAAAAATTCGATACTATCAACCGGATAAGGCGCTCTGAACCGCAGCGTTCAATTCATCGATGCCAACCGGTTTGGTCAAATACTTGAAAGCGCCCAGTTCCTTGCTGCGCCGCTCTGTATACTTGGAAGGATAACCGGTAATGACAATGGTCTGGATTTCCGGCCTTACCTCTTTAAGTCGTCCCAAAAGCTCCAGCCCCCCAACCGGCTTCATATATATGTCAATCAGAGCCAAATCGTAATCGGTCTCACTCGCCAACTTGATAGCGTCTTCTGCTGTCCTGGCAGTATCCACTTCCATCCCGCCTCGCGTAAGCGCCTTCTTCAACATAACCAACATATTTATTTCATCATCGACTATCAACAGGCGTTTCATGAAACAGAAGCCTTAATTACGATATAGGCGCTTACTTTATTTCTTTCAACTCAAATTAACAGCAAATAACGTGCCAAATACATCCATATACGCCTTGACTTAAATCTGTCTAAACTAATGTACACAATGGATGCAATGTGTTCATATCAATATATGCAACGGCGATTGTCAAATGTCAAAGAGGATTAACCACTGATAGTTATGACTAATCTACAAAATTATACTCCTCAGTAAAGATTGGGTTCCTGATTTTCTAAAAAAAAGCATCGGTCATCTTAAACCAATAATATCTTACATTTATCATTGCGAACGAAATGAAGCAATCGGGTAGTGTAACCTTAACCCGGATTTATTAAATCTGCTTAATCAGCTTAATCTGCTGTGAATCTTTATTAATAATCGGGTCAGTTAATAGTGGAAATCGTCAGTTTTGTCATTCTGAGCCCGCCGCAGGCGGAGCGAAGAATCTTTACATAAATGCAAACTGAAAAACAAGAAGAGACCCTTCACTTTGTTCAGGGTGACAAATCTTACCTTATTCGTGATTTGTCCACTATTTCCCTTCCAATTAATAATAATCAAATACTTGTAAATACACACTTCAGACCGATAAACTATTACAGAAATTAATTTTAAATTTAAATTCTGTTAATCTTGTCAATCCTGTCTAATATAATTGATTTAGGAATAATTCAGGCTAAATAAACTTATAGGTAAGTCCCAATGACATTGTCTGTTTGAACCGCCCCCCCAGATCGATCTGCTTGTCGTAGAGAATTTGGGTGTAGAGATTGACAATAACATACTTGGTCACGCTGACGCCGATTATATTCTCCCAGTTTACATCCACCTCCTTCCAATAATCCCCCTCAGCCGTACCTTCCAATTCAGTCGATTTAGTATTATACAGCGCCTGAAATAGAGACAGTTTACCGGTATAGGTAATCCGCTCCTTCGCCAAGGGCGTGATGAAATCAGCCACAAACTCAATGCCGCCGTCGTGGGTGGTCTGCGTTTCCCGCTTGCCGGATATCGGATTGACCAAAACATCGCGGTCCACATACTGCCGAAAACCGAAACCGGTTCTGATGGTTAGTTCACGATTCTCCTCTTCCAGTAAAGCCCGGACCGCGCCGATACTCTCCGTGAATTTAGCCGGATTAAACATCCGGTCCCTGGCAGGATCGCTGGCGTCTAAAAACTGGGTCTCAATGCGGACTGCGGTGTAGGGATCCACAAATCCCTTCAGCTTGACCTTGAACCGAAACAGACTCTCAAAATCGATGAGGTCGGTCGATTTAAAAGGCTTCTCCCAGCTTTTGGAGTCTGTATTCTGGTTGTGAGTTTGACCGAAGGACAGTTTTAAAGTGTTTCGATTCACAACTCTGGTAGTCAACTCTTTCTTTGCCAGCAGGTTGGAATTGAAAGCCCAAGAAACGGTCCCGGTTTCGCCCCCGCTCCAGTTGTCGCTGTAACCGTTCTGGTTCAACATCAGATTAGCGTCCAGCGAAGCGTCCCAGGGCTCTGCAGGGGAATAACTCACCATAGTGATAATTGACATAATAGCCGGAAATAAAGTTGTAAACCTCATTTCGCCTCCTGTTTTTGGTCAACTGTTTTTTTGTGAAATCGATTCGCAATAATTACTCCCCAGACCAATATCCAATGAAGCAGCGGGGAATAAGTTGAAAGGTACTTTCACCTTTAAACCTCAATTGAAACAACTTTATAATCTATATGATGTGTCAAATGTATTAGACAACCAGAAACGCATTGAGCCATTGCCGCGAATAAAAATTACCTGCTGCAGTGTTCTAGTCATTCTTGAAGGGTGCGTTGACGAAATCCCATTTCCGCGGTGTCGGGTCCCCGCACCCGACACCATACGATTATTATTATTGAATATGCTCTGACTGCGGAGAGTCAACAGCAAGTATAAGCAGTTTGAGAAACAGCCCCTGAAAAAAATGACCAGAAAAAGGATGTCATTCCGACGAAAGCCGGAATCCATCTCTCTGTATTTATATGAATTACTGGACTCTTGCTTTCGCAAGAGTGACATATTATAGCACATTCTTTTCGGAATTAGTACATTTGCCTTATTAATATTATATTTGTAAATTTTAAAATATGCAACAATAAACTGTAAATCCATATTTTATCATCGATTCATCTATGTATGGTTTCGGTTTTGGAAACTGCTTTCTAATGCAAACGTAATTGTTCATCGTGCGATTTTGCCTTAGTAGGGGCGAAGCATTCAGTATAAATCCTCAAAAATAATGTCGATGAATTAAGAATGCTTCGCCCCTACCTAACCTATAATTGACCAATAAATTTTTGAGTTAGAGCATATCCCCCTTGCCCCACCCTTTAGAAAAGGGGGAATTGTGGAAAAGCCATAACGAAAGGAGGAAAGACGGAATCTTCGACTTGAAAACTTGTCGACTTGCTGACTTACATACATTTTTATAAGTTAAATATATTTAAAGTGTTATGAATCCTAAAATTTTCATTCAAGCCGTGCGCGCCCCCTTTTTCACCGGGGTGATAATCCCCACCATCCTGGGATCGGTGCTGGCATGGCATTCGGGGTATCCCTTCCACTGGGGATACTTCTTCCTCACATTATTCGGCATCATCTGCATCCACGCCGGAGCTAACACCATCAACGACTATTTCGACCATCTGTCGCGCAACGATGAAATCAACAAAGACTACGTCAGACCCTTCACCGGCGGCTCCAGGATGATTCAAAACGAAATCATCAGCCCCAAGGGGATGTTGACCCTCTCGCTGATCCTCTACGGAATCGGTATCGTGATAGGGCTGATTTTAACCGCGACACGCGGCTTGCCGATACTGTGGATAGGTATGCTTGGAGTAGCTGTCGGTGTGCTTTATGTGATGCCCGGTATCAATATTCTGGCCAAGGGTTTCGGCGAAATCGGGATATTCACCGCCTTCGGAGTGCTCTGCGTGGTGGGCTCGTATTATGTCCAGGCGCAGACCCTGGCTTGGGAGCCGTTCTTTTTAGCCTTCCCCGTTGGACTTCTAATCACCGCGGTATTGTGGATAAACGAATTCCCCGATTTCGAGGCTGACAAGGCTGTGGGCAAGACCCACCTGGTGATTCGTCTGGGCAAGATGAAGGCGGCGCGGGTGTACTCGGTCATTGTGATATTGACTTATGTGTCCATCGTCATTATCGCCGCAGTCTATAATATCTGGCTTTTGATAGGGTTGCTGCCCCTGCCCATCGCGCTTAAAATCATCCGGAATGCGCTGGTGAATTATGACAATACCGCGGCGCTGGTTCCTTCCAACGCAGGGACCATCCAGGCGCATATGTTAACCGGCCTGCTCCTCAGCGGCGGCTATATTATCGACAAACTTATTTAACCTTATGCAGCGGCGTCGCTAAGCCGTCCGCGCAAGGTCAGTCATAATGAAAATGATGACGATTCAGAACGGTATGTACAGTACCCCTCGCCGCCGCTGCCGGATTTTTATAAGCCCCCTCTCAGGTAATATGCGAAATTGGTGAACATTTGTCAAGTTATTCGGGGAAAAAGTTGATTTATACTTAGGGGCTTATACTTGCAGGCCCGGGCGGATTGGTGAAAACGGGGTTTGCGGCAGGGTAATGTCAGGTCTCCGCTTCGCTAAAGACCTGATATAACGCTATACTGCCGGGTGCGGGACTCTGCTGCGTAGCAGGTAAGTATTTATAATATAATAAGATAGTAAGGTAATGTGGCGCCATCTTTCAGATATAACTGTTTCATCGCCTTCGCAATAGTGATTTCGCTGGCCGGTTCAGCGTTTTCCTCAGGTTGGGAAGGTATTGAATTTCCAAAGTTTATGTACGGCGACCCCACCAAGGCTTTTCGGGATTTGCGGGATGCTAAGTATGAACCTAAGGCGTCTCATTTCGACTCCATCGCCAATTTGGGCATAAATCTATTCTTCACCGGCATCCGCTACAACACTTCCGATGAGAAGCATTACGCCATCCTCAGCGATACCTACAATCGCCATCGAATTCCCCTGGTTTTAGGCGACTTCACGCCCGGAATTAAGCGTAACCTCAGGTATTACAATGTGGCTTATGCCTTGAAAGGCGCTATCGGGAAATTTCTTCCCCGACGGTTGACTGAAAAGCGCTGCGGGCGGTTCGAAGCGGGACATTTGCGGGGCAATCCGGGACAACTGGGGGCAGGTCCTATGGCGGGCAACCATTTCAGCAGCAAGCGTGACTTTTTTGTCAAGCCCAATCTACTACAGAAGGGCGGCAGCAAATGCTACCTCTTTATCAACGCTCACACGGCGCACCCCTATTACGAGAGCGATGCGATTCTTTCTATCAAAGTATTGGGCGAGATGGGTCCCGAATCGACGCCTCAGCATCCGGTTTACTGGGAAAAGACGGTTCGATTTCACGGCAGCGGCTTCAGAAATCCGAGCCATGACGACACGGTTATAACCGACAGAGGGACCTGGTACTGCATCACCGGCGACGATACAGATTGGAAGATGCACCGGCGTTCTCCGGTGCGGATTTTAATCGAATCACACGGCAGTATCGACCTCGACGTAATCGTCGACAGCGTTATGATTTTCGACGAAATCGGGCTGCAGGCGGCTTTCAATATGATGTACGACCCTGCGAACCGTAGGTATAGAGATTTCCGGGAAGATATCACCGGAACGATTAGAAAGATAAGCGCGCTGGATAAGAACGGTTTGATTCTGGATTGGTATATCGACGAGCCTCGCGTTTGTAGATTGCTCAACTGCGTCGCCATCGACAAGGTAATCTCCGGTAACGCCGTTAATCCCCACAGATTTCACACCGAGAGACACTGGGGGAACAACGCTCCCGATGCGGTCGAAGGCAGGCACAACTACGGCGCGGAATATCTGGAGTCGATGAAAGAATCCGGCGGCAGCTTTCCCGTTTGGTTTATGGGACAGAACCACGCTTACGACTGTTCAAAAAAAGGGAAGATTAAAGACAGACAGTTCAACCTAAGCGAATATGCAGGCTACAAACCTTACAGTTCAGACTGGAATTACAATATTAAACTCGACGAATATCAGAAGGGGTTGCTTTATTACACCTATATCAACAAGGAATATCCGGAAGTTAAGCCCTCCTTCGAGATTCAATGCGAGGAGGATTACTGGGGCTGGGACAATGCGAAGAAGCGTTATATTTTGCATTTCAGAAATCCCCGGAACAAGGCTGAAATCAAAGTTCTGGGGTATCTGGCGTTAGGCTATGGGATACGGGCGCTGGGATATTATTATTACTTTTCGATGCCAAGCACCCCCCGCCGAACCGGATTTTACGGCATTTATGATTGGCGTAATAATACCTGGGAATCGGCATACTGCGGCGATACGAATTACGGGACAAAGATGCCCGCTTCCGGTGAGCGTAAGGCGGACGCGATTCGGGAATTGAACCAGGATATCGATATGATGGGATATTATTTGAACAACCTGAGGGTTGCGGTGGATGCCGGGGACAGGGTTAGAGCCGACTATTTTCGTGAGGATGAGGGGGCGAAATGCCGGGCTGAATTTCGGTATATCCGAGGAATTGTCAAACGTGACAATGCTCGACATATCGAAGTTATCGAATTAGAAAGAACCAGCCCGGGCGACAATATTCCCCCCGGCGACTATTTTTTTATAGTCAACCGTGATTCCTCCGGTATGGGGCTGATAGAGATTCATACCGATTACAGCGAGGGCGGCGGGGATAGATTTCTGGAAATAATGAATATCGACTGGTCAGGCTTGAACAGCCGGGTATTGGGCGACGCCGGCAATGTCTCAGGTCTGTTCGACGCGGAATTATATATCGCTCCCGGATGCGGGCTGCTGTTCAGAATAGGCGATGATTTTTCCTGGTCAGGGCGCTCCACCATTCGGGGAGATTTTACGATACCGCCCGGTATGATTTTGGAAATCGCCGCGGGCTGTACGGTTCAGGTTTTCACTGAGGCTGCTTTTGGCGGTGAAAAATCCGGCGGCATTGTCGTCAGCCATCCCTCCAGCGGAATCAGGATAAACGGCAGTGCGGATAATCCCGTAGTCTTCAGGTCTTGTTATCACTGCATCGCCGACGAAGAGGCCGGTCAGCGCTGGAGGGGTCTGCGGTTTCAGGGGACTGCAGTGAGCCGTGTGAATCTGGGCAATTCCCGGATAAGGCGCTGCAAAATCGACAACGCCGAGGCCGCTCTGAAGACAGACTCTGCGCTCCCCGGAGGATTCTTGGAGATTACAGATTGTGAGTTTACCAACTGCGACACAACGGTTTACTGTAAAGACAGCGCAATTTTGTTAAACGGAACCGCGTTATCCGATACGGTTATATTTTCGATTGAAGGTAAATAGTTGAATTATATATATGGATCAACTCCATTATAGTTGCAAGTATCCAGTACAGATTAAAGCTGTAACATTACTCCCTGAAAGCTCGCTTGTCATTCCGAGCGAAAGCCGGAATCCAGCTTTTAATCTTGAAGGAGATTTTCCCGGACTCCCGCTTTCACGGGAGTGACATAATATAGGAAAACCTTTTTTAGAATCGGTATATATTCAGATTTACGCCTAAATACCAGACCTCGCCAAAAAAAAAGGCCCCGTTTCCGGGATCTGTAATACTTACTATGTCAATCTCGAGATTCGAGACCTATTTCACAAACACTTATCAAAAGGTTTTACCTTCATAGCAAAACTGAAGCCGCGCTAGATATACGCTATAAACCAGAATAATGTTAATCGAGGGAGGTATCGTCACACATAAAGTATTTACAGATTCTCAAAGACTAAGGGGAAGGTTCAAGGAGAGGAAATGTTGTACAAAGTTGAACAGATTGCAGTAAAATGCTAAACTTAGGATATTACAGTCAACGGATGATATTAGGAGTTTAATTGTAAAAATATGTCAGAGATAAGTAAATGTCGCTATCATAGATAAAGACTTAAACATGAAACACTATGTATATACTTGATGGTGTTTTCAGACAATTATCCAGTCTTTTGGTGCGACGGGATTAGACTTAAACCATTCCAGCAGGTGATGAATTTCCTTGTATTTATCTATCGTAAAATCACTAATTAAATATCTTATAAAAAGGGAAAAGTCTCTGTCATATTCTATAATTCTGAAAAAACACTTACCTTGTTCCAAATCACTCGCATCAAAAATTAGGTCGAATATTTTATTTCTGTTTCTTGTTTTGTTGCTTTGCTTGTAAGATGCAGACGCTATCCATAAATTTCTGGGAAATTTATCTATCAAGATATTATATACATATTCTGAAGCTGGGTAATTGTCTTCAATAAATATTTTCTTAAAATTCTGTTTTGTTGTTAAATGGATATCCCATCCTATTCTACCATTATATAGGTTAAATTCAGTGTTAATTTCCTCAATAAACCCATTAAAATATCCTACTACCTTCTTTATTCTTGAATAAGGGATTCTAGCGTATTCATGAGTAGGAATTATTAATGCAATTGGGGTCATAATGTACTTCCCACGTACTTTCCCTAATTTGCTATATGTTGGAAAAGAAGTCGTAAAGTAGTAATCAGAAATATGAGTATTTCTTTCTTCGTCTTTCCAACGAATTTTCTTATTTATAATTTTCATTCGTGCAAAAGGCCCTACCTGATCATCATGAACATAAATCTGATTAATTAGTGAA
>CAYQZD010000058.1:0-23063 GCA_964421875.1 uncultured bacterium | reverse complement strand
ATTTCTAACAATACACCATTGTTTATTTACCCATACAAAACAGCGAGGAACCAAAGAATTATAGTATGGATTCCCAATCCACCATTCCCTTAACCATAGACCTTAGACTCGAGACTTTTTCTCAAGGTAAGCGAGATGGTAAAAACAACCCGCCCCCAAAAAGGCTAGGGGCGGGGAGTAAAGGCATGCTAAACGCATCCGGTAGGCTTGGGCAGCCCGGCAACCTTACAGGCTCCCTTTGCGGGTCCCGAGGGGAAGAGTTCGTAGATTTCCTTCAGGGTGAATCCGGTTTGCTTGCAAAGCTTGCGAATCATAGGAGCGATACCGAATTCCAGGTAATAATCACGAAGGTACTTCACCACTTTCCAGTGGTCATCGGTTAAATCATCGACGTTCTCGGTTGTGGCCAAAGCCGCGGCAATGGTTTCATTCCACTGTTCCGGTTCCTGCATGAAACCGTCTTCATCAACATCCAATGAGATGTCACCATGTTCGAATGTAGGCACTGCTGTTTCCTCCTTATTATAAGGATTTATGCTTTATTGATTAGTTATTTGTATTAGTTATATCTATTATGCTCGTTTCTGAGTAGTATCCGCTGGAATCTAGATTAATGCATCTCGATGAAACCGCAGGGGCACTGCTCCGCGCATTTCTTGCAGCCATTGCAAAAATCCATCTTAAATTTGTAAATCTCGCCCGGTATCACCGGTTTAATAATCGCCCCGTCCTGGCAATAACTCCAGCATTCACCACAATCGAAGCAATAGCCGCAACTCATACAACGCTTGGCGTCCTCCTCCACTTGCTCGGTTGTCAAAGCGCTGGCAATTTCCCGGTTGGGTTCAGCCAGGCGCGCTTCAGGCGTAAGTTTCTCCACTTCGCCGCGCTGCTTCTCTTCATAATACGAAAGCAGCATCTTGTTCGACTCGATCATCGGGAGTTTCTCTTCAGGTGGAATAACCTTGCCCCGGAGTTTTGCGTCGATGGTCTGCGCCGCAATCCGGCCGTGGTAGATAGCGTCGATCACCAATCCTAGCTTGATAGCGTCTCCGCCGCCGAAAAGGTTGGGACTTTCAGCCTGCATCCGCTCATCTACTTTGATCCAATCTTTGGGATTGCCGATTTCTTCCAATCCCGCGAACTCCGGCTCCTGACTGATAGCCGCCACCAGTGTTGAGGCCTTCAGGTCGAAGTAATCGCCTTCGATGGGTATCGGACGGCGCCGTCCCGAAGAATCGGGTTCGCCCAACTCCATCCGCTGACATTTGATGTTGATATGCCCGTCGCCGGCTTTGCTGATTTCCACCGGGATGGCGAGATAATGGAACTGCACATCTTCTTCCTCAGCGCCCACGATTTCCTCGTCGATGGCGGGCATCTCTTTCCTGGTGCGGCGGTAGAGGATAGTAGCGCTGGAATCCAGCCGTCGGGCGGCTCGAGCCGCGTCGATGGCGGTGTCGCCGCCGCCGACCACCACCGTATGGTCGCCGATGTCAAGGGATTCCCCGTCATTATACTTGCGCAGAAAATCGGTCCCGGTGAAGAAACTGGAAAGCTCTTCGCCCGGTATTCCCAGCCGCCGGCCCTTGTGAGCCCCTAAGGCGGCGAAAATCACCGCATACTCGCTCCGAAGCTCTTCCAGAGTAACATCGCTGCCCACGCGGGAGTTGAACTTCACTTCTATCCCGAAATCGACCAGACGCTGGTATTCTGCGTCGAGGATTTCCGGGGGAAGCCGGTAATCCGGAATCCCGTAACGAAGCATCCCGCCCCATTTGGACATAGCTTCGAACACAGTTACCCTGTAACCCAGCCGGGTCAACTGATAAGCGCAGGACATCCCGGCGGGACCCGATCCGATAACAGCCACCTTCTCCGGCTGAGCCTCATCGCTCAGCTTCTTGGGTTTCAAGCCGTGTTCCAGCGCATAGTCGCCGATGAAACGTTCGATATTATTGATGGCCACCGATCCCTCCTTGGCGCTGCGGTTGCAGTCACCCTCGCAGGGATGAGGGCAAACCCGCCCGCAAATCGAGGGGAAGGGAGTGGTTTCCACAAATATTTCCCAGGCCTTGGTAAAGGAATCATCCAGGCTGCGATGGTACTTCTCACTCTGGGCAATAGTCATCAACATTGTGCGGATGGCGTTGCCGTTGGGACAGCCAGCCATACAGGGGGGCTTCTTTTCCACGTATATCGGCCGCAGCGAGGAAGTTTCTACTCCCGAGCCGCCGCCGGTTCCGTGCGCTTTGAGTTTTAATTTCTTCTTCTTCTTTGATATAAGGCCCATATTCTTATTTACCTTAGATATATCGTTATTGTAAAATTGTCAAACGCGGGAATCTTGATTATGGGACCGGTGATTTCCCGGCCGCACAGGGGGGATTTCCCGATAGATAAATAGGGTGATAGGCTCGAGGCCCGGTCTCGCGCAGCGAAAATCAATCAGCCTCCGATTCCATTGCGACGCCTCGCCGCCGCCGCCACAAAATACTTGGCCCACTCCGGAGTCCCCAGCGCGTGAAGGTGAATATAAGAAGCGAGCGTATTTTTATAAATCAAGCCATCTCGGCGGTCGAAACTGCCCGAACCTCGCTCAACCTGGTAAGCTGTGTTCACTTCATCCGCTCCGGAAACTACGCCAGTATAGTGAAATTCATGGCCCTTTAGGATGGTTCCCACCGGAAAAAACGGATTCTCCCGGTCCACTTTCGCCCGGCAGTAACCGTGTCCCACGGGCTTCCTCTCCATCTTGAGTTTCAAGGGGAACACTCCGGCTAAAGGATATTCCTTCCCGTCAGTATAAAGCAGCGACTGGCAGAGATAAATCAAACCGCCGCACTCCGCATACAACGGCATACCCGAATCGGCGGCTTGCTTGACCGCGGAAGTTAGCTCCCGGTTCTCCGACAGCTTCTCTAAGTGTGTCTCTGGGAACCCTCCACCGATGAACAGAGCGTCCGCGGCGGGGAGTTCCTTAGCAGTAAGCGATGAGATCGGCAGAAGTTCGGCGCCTGCTTTCTCCAGCGCTTCCAGGTTGTCCTGATAATAGAATGTAAAGGCGGAATCAGCAAAATAGCAGATGCGAACCTTGGGACGAACCGCAGAAAACCGGGGAAAATCCTCTGCCTCCTGTGTCGGAGCCGGGGATTTCCGAGCGATTTCCAAGAGCAGTTCGGTATTGATGTATTTTTCCGCTATCTCATCCAGCCTCCCCTCAAGATCGCCGATTCCGGGGTGTTCCTCCGGAGTCACCAATCCCAGGTGCCGGCCCGGAAGCAGGGAAATATCCTCGAATCTGGGAATGAATCCCACTGTGGGTATCCCGCATAAGGTCTCCACCGAAGTCCGTAAAATTTCCCGATGCCGCTGGTTCCCCACATTGTTGAATATCACACCGGCTATCTCCACATTCCGCTCCAACTCCCGCATCCCTAAAACCACCGCCGCCGCCGTGCGAGTCACCTTGGAAGCGTTCAGCACTAAAATCACCGGAGCCTCAATCAGTTTAGCCAACTGAGCCGTGCTGTGGGTGCCCAAAGCGTCCATACCGTCGTATAAACCCCGGTTGCCTTCAACCACGGAAACATCCGCGCCTCTGGCGTTGAGAAAGAACGAGCGCCTCACCCAATCAGGGTCCACAATATACGTGTCAAGGTTGCGGGCAGGGCTCTTCGCCGCCCAACTCAACCAGGCCGAGTCGATGTAATCCGGACCCTTCTTAAAAGCGGCGACAGCAAGCCCCTCGCGGCGCCAACGCACCGTTAGACTCAAAGCCGCCAGAGTTTTCCCGCAATCGCCGCCGGTTCCGGCTATCACCAGCCGAGGATATGGTTCAGCCGCCATAAATCGGACTATTCTCGTAAAATCTACGCGCTAAACGTTCGCCGCGCCTTCCGCGTGAGGAAGCTCGATGTAGCTCCCCCCGAAATAGGTGTAAACGCAGCGCTCGGAATCGATAAGCGTCTTAATCGCCAGCTTACACATCTTCTTGTCAACCTCGGGGTAAAGCTCCATTATTGATTTGGTGAGGTCCATAGCCTTAAGCTTACGCTTGCCCTGAGCCTCGGAAACCAAATGAAACATCGCATCGGCGACTTCATCTACAGTCTTTGCCATGATTGTCACCTGTTATTTTTCTGGAAATTACTCTTAAAACAACTATATTGCTGTCATACAATGCAGGGCGAGAAAATCCTGCACCTTCACAAGTGAGGCGTAATTGACTACATAAGGTCGCCGGGGGATTCATCCCCCCGCATTATTACCTTGAAAATAGAATTACTTCCTTCCCGCAGGTTAGTAGGGGCGGTTCGCGAACCACCCCTATAAATAACGACTTAATCTGGAAATAATCCCTACGCCGTCTGAACGACCGGTTCCAGTTAGATGCAGGGTGGGTTTCAACCCACCAAAAAGAACCGGGCTCCCCGCGTGAACTTGTTACTTGTCACTTGCTGCTTGTCACTTGCTATTCGAATTAATCCCCGTTCAGCGGATAATTGAGATGAGCGTCGCGTTTAAAGGTTAAACCGGCGTGCTTGAAGTCGTCGATGTGCTCTTTCTGGAACTCTATTCCGGTTTTACGGAAGAAGTTAGGCCAACCGATACGCTCAATCCAGTCGCCCACACGCTCATATTTGTTCGCGCCTTCACGCCAGACATTGATGATGTTCACTATCGCATCCACCACTTCAGGCCAGCGCGGCGGGTTGTTGGGAATGTAAGGAATCGCCAGCTTGGAAAACTTGGGTTTGGTGATGGTATTTGAAACCTTGCCGCCAACCCAGATGGATATACCGTCGTATACCGCATCGTTCATCGGCAGCGCGGGACAGACGGTGTAGCAATTGGCGCAGAACATACACTGCTCATCAATGATTTCCACCGAAGGCACACCTTCAACCTCCGCCGGCCTGATGGCCGCGGTGGGGCAGGAAGCGGAAACGTTGGGAATTTCGCATACCTTGCGCAAATTCTGGTGGTCGATGCGCGGAGGCTTGCGGTGAATACCCAATATCGCGATGTCCGAGCAGTGCACCGCGCCGCACATATTCAGACAGCATGCCAGCGCTATGCGGCACTTGGCGGGAAGGCGGGAGTTGGTGAATTCGTCGATAACCGCGTCCATCACCGCCTTCACAATACCGGAAGCGTCGGTGGCGGCGCTGTGACAGTGAATCCAGCCCTGAGTATGAACAATATTGGTGATGCCGTTGCCGGTCCCGCCAACGGGATGTCCAAGCTTCTTGAGCTCCTCGATGATTTCTTCAATCTTGCTCTCATCGGTGAACACAAATTCAATGTTGTGCCGGCTGGTGAAACGGAAATTCCCGCCGCAGTACTTGTCGGCAAGGTCGCAGAACATGCGAATCTTCTGGATACTCATCAAGCGGGAACCCCCGGCGCGAACCGTATAAACCTTATCCCCCGTCTCGGAAACGTGAACCATCACACCCGGCTTGAGGATTTCGTGATATTTCCATTTACCATAGTTTTCCTTGATAAACGGAGGAAGGAATTTGTCATATGCAGGAGGACCAATATCCGTGATCCTTTTACTCATATCTATAGCCATTTCTATATCTCCTGATAAAGATTGAGTTTTGACGAATTTATAAAAACCAGAAGACTCTAAGCGTCTTCCTCTTCCTCTTCTTCCTCTTCTTCGAAGAAGATGTAGGGATTCTCCCGCGGATGCTCGACCATCTCAGCCACGGGTTCCATGCCGATAGCGTCAAGGAAATTCCCTAATCCCACGCGTTGGATAAATTCGCCCACTCGCTCACGATTCTTCCCTTCTTCACACCACAAATCCCAGATGGCGTCAACCATCTCCTTGATGTCGTCATAGGGAGGCTCCATCTTGATAAAGGGAATGATTACCGAGGAAAGCATTGCGCCCTCGATGATGGGGGCTTTGGAACCGATGAGCACGCATGCGCCGGTGTCCGTCCCCGGGCGAAGCGCCTTGGGCATCACCCGAATGCAGTGCATACAATGCACGCAGGAACGGTTGTCGATTTCCAAATCCTTGCCATCCCAAGCCATGCAATTAGCCGGACACAGATTAACCACTTCACCCTGAATATCCAAACCCTTGTCCGCGTATTCCGCCAGTGCGTCCTTGTCAATCCGGATATCGTCGCGCCAGGTGCCGATGAAGGAGAGGTCGGCGCGCGCAATGGCGGCTACACAATCGCAGCCACAGCCGGAAAACTTGAACTTGAACTTGTAGGGGAAAGCCGGACGATGAAGCTCATCCTGATAGGTCATAGTGAAATCGTAACAAGCCTGCATCGTGTCGTAGCAAGCCCATTCACAGCGGGATTGGCCCAAACAGCAGCTTGGAGTCCGCACATCCGAGCCTGAACCGCCGATGTCGAATCCCATCTCAGCCAGTTCCTGGAAGGTCGGTTCCAACGCTTCGGTGCGGCAGCCCAAAAGGATGATGTCGCCGGTGGAACCATGCATGTTAGTCAAGGCAGAGCCCCGTTTTTCCCAAATGTCACATATCTTCCGCAGCGCTTCGGTGGAATACCACCAACCCGCAGGCATATTGATACGCATAGTGTGGAAGTGTGAAATATTGGGGTACTCTTCCGGAAGGTCGGTATAACGGCCGATTACGCCGCCGCCATAACCCAGTACTCCGACGATACCGCCGTGCTTCCAATGACCAATCTTCTCACGATACGACCGCTCCAACAGCCCCAATAAATCCTTGCTCATCAGATTCGTTTCTGCGGCCATCTTGATTTCGGTCACGAAACTCGGCCAAGGCCCCTTTTCGAGATCGTCAAGAAGCGGAGTATCCGGTAGTTTTTCCGCCATAACTCATTTCTCCTTAAACGTTAGAATTAAAGCAATATTTATTTCTATAAAATTTCTTCGGAAATTTGCAGCAAATCCGATAGGATGGATTCTCAACCCGCCAAAATCCTGCAATTCGTGGTGACGTGTCTGCCTTCATTCATCAAAGTCGAGACAGACACACTGAACCAGGTTTACCTTATCCCGGATAGAAAGCTCGCGGTTATACAAACGCTCGATAACTATCGTCAGGATTTACTCGTTCTCACGCTCCAGCGTGGGAATGCAGACCAAACCCAGTCTATCTAAAATAATATTAATAGCCTATATGAAATGCGAGTTGAAATGAATCAACACGGCCAGAATTCAAGTAGATAAATTTGAGGGCGCTCTGAAACAAAGGCGATACCGGTCTTCAATATAAAATCGTCCCCGAAAACGAATACAAAAAAATGTGCTACTATCAGCGTATCGTCTCGCCGGGGACAAAAAACACAATCACATCCTCAAAGATATAAATATAACAAATATTCAAAAAAAGTCAAGAAATTTTGTGAAAAAAAGGACATATTAATTTTTCTTAGGGATAAACCATCATTCGATGGATTCTCTTCCCGAATCGTCGCACAACGAAGGATGAAAATAATCGGCATGCGGGAAGCGCCGCCGTTATTTTGAAGTAAATTGCCCAATGCTATGAAAAAATCCCTGAGAATTACTGAACCGCTCCCCCACCAACCGTATCTTTCGCCTCATTTTAAAAAAGCCGAAATCCAAGGGAAAAGGATTCAAAGGCGGTCTCTACATTTTATAATTGACATTTGCTGATGACAGGCCTGGAATTAGCTCCCGAGATTTCTGGCAGGGGAAGAACTCGCAAATATGGTGTGAATTCCTCCCACTAAAGAGATTTATCCGCCTCTGCCGGATTTTCTTGATTTTTTCCCCTCATTTAGTGAAATTGTAATCAGCAGGTTTCTTTAGATTCCCGACGCGTTCACTTCGTTCACTTGCGGGAATGACGAATTGTTCTGATGTTATACTGACCTAAATCGTCACCCATTTTGACTGAAAATCCCCAAAATAATTCCCAGGATGAGGCGAAGTACTTCCCTCTCTTCTTCAAACTTAACGGCGTTAAAGTCCTGGTGGTCGGCGGCGGCGAAGTCGCCCGGCGCAAAATCCTCCAATTGCTGGATTACGGCGCCGAGATAACCGTTGCCGCGCCGAAAATCACCCGGATAATCGAAAAACTGGTTCAAGCGGGGGAAATCCGCTGGCTGAACCGCTCCTACCAAAGCCCTGAAGCCGAGGAATACGCGCTGGTGATAGCCACTACCGACAATCCTTCGGTCAACCGGATAACTCACCGCGACGCGGTGCGAAGCGGTATCCCCATAAATGTGGTGGACAAACCGGAATTATGCACCGTTATCTTCCCCTCCATCATCCGCCGCGAAGGATTCACCCTCGCCCTGAGTTCCGGCGGAAAAGCACCCTTTTTCACCCGGGCTATGCGGGAAAAGCTGGAAAACCTCCTGCCGGGAAACCTGGCGGAAACGGCTCAGTTGGCGGCGCAGTTCAGAAGCCTGGTGATGGAACGCTGTTCCGACCCGATAATAAAAGAAAAACTGTTCCGCCAATTCCTGAATCAACTGGAGCAACGCGCTGAAACCTGGTCGGCAGATCCGGAAGAGGCTCAAACCGAATGGAAGCGATGGATAGAGGACACGGATGCCGTTTAAACATGACAGAGTAATCAAAATCGGCGCCCGCGGCAGCCCCTTAGCGCTGGCGCAGGCGGAAATCGTCAAAGCCGTCCTGGAAAAAGCCCTCCCCCAGGCACGCTTCAAGGTCGTCAAGGTGAAAACCTCCGGCGACGCCGACCGAAAAACTCCCCTGTCGCGGATGAAAGGGGTGGGAGTTTTCGTCAAGGAGCTGGAACGCAGGCTGCTCACCGGGGAAATCGACCTGGCGGCGCACAGCGCCAAAGACCTCCCCAGCCGCCTGCCCCCGGAATTCGAATTGGGAGCGGTCCCGCAGCGGGAAACCGTGGAAGACGCGCTTATCTGCCGCGAAAATCACTCCCTCGACACCCTGCCGCAAGCAGCGGTAATCGCCACCGGCTCCCCTCGAAGGCGGGCGCTGTTGAAATGGTACCGCCCCGACTTGAAATTCACCGAAATCCGCGGCAATGTGGAGACCCGCCTGAAAAAACTCCAACAGGGCAAATTCCACGCCCTGATGCTGGCGCGCGCCGGTCTCAGGAGAGTGGGGCGAGAAGACGTCATCAGCCAGTCGATGCCCCCGGATAAATTCCTCCCAGCCCCCGGCCAGGGCGCCCTCGCAGTTGAAATCAGAGCCGGCGACCGGGATATCCGCCCAATCGCAGCCGCCGCCAACCATCCCCCTTCACGCCTCGCCCTGGAAGCGGAGCGCAGCCTGCTCTACCGCCTTGGAGTCGGGTGTTCCAGTGCCGTGGGAGCCTGGGCGCGCTTCGATAATGAAGCCTTTAAAATCGACGCCGTCGTTCTCGACCTCGAAGGTAAAAACCTGGTCGCCGCCGCCGCGCAAACTCAGATTGACAAACCCGATTCCCCTATCGCCGAAGCGGCAGCGGTGACTCTGGGAGCGGAACTCGCGGAAAAGCTCCTCCGCAAAGGCGCGGAACAACTGATGCCTCCCGGTTAGGAACATTGATATTGATGAAAATCTGCGATGATTGATCGCCTTGTCAGGTAATATATTCATTCCTGCAAAGAATGACGAGAAAAAGGATGTCATTCCCGCGAAAGCGGGAATCCAGAACTTAATGTGCAGCAGAGTCCCCGCACTCTGCTGCATTAATCCAAAATCGCAGGGCGGGTCATACAGACCCGCCGAAAACCAAATTGAAATCCCTATATCCATAATATCCGGGAGGACAATATGCCCATACCCACCGATGAACAAATCGCACAATGGCGCGAACGTTGGAGCCGCCATCCCGGCTTGGCGGACCGTATCGCCGAAGTCCTGAAAGGAGATAAACCCGCAGAAGATATAGAAAAAAGTATTGAAAGGATGTGGATTGTTAATAAACTGTTAGAACAAGAAAACGAATCAATCAGAAAGAATGATTTTCAAATCTATATTGGCGAAGGATTTGAAGCATGGAATAATATTAGAGTGCCAGTATTAGACCTGAGGGGCATTAATTTGGAGTAATAAAAATATATCATTAATATTTCTGGCTCTTCCGGATAATGAGTAGGTGACTTTCTCACATTCTATGTAAACTTAGTATATTCAAGCACCAGCGTCGATTTCCGAAAGGACCTTTGGTTAACACTTTACTTACAGATCTTATAGTTGTCAAGGCCGAACCTGAAAGGTTCGCTTGTATAGCCTTGACAACAACTTAGATATATCTTGAAGACTGGGCTATGATGAAGCTGAAAGATTCATCAAAGCCGTTGACTACGTGTTTTTATTTGAGTTATCATAACTACCCATTTTCCGGATGAACCATAAATAAACTACACTCTAAAAACATTTGGAGGAGAAGATGCGTTCTTTACTGGTAATTTTAGCGTTTTTGGCGGCGGGGTCGGTTTTGGCTCAGGCGCCGGACACTTTATGGACTCAGACCTACGGGGGCGGGGGGAGTGAATGGTGCCGTGCGGTGGAGGAGACGGCTGACGGCGGTTTCATTTTGGCGGGACAGACCAACGGTTCCGGGGCAGGGGGCTTCGATATGTATCTGATTAAGACCGACCGTCACGGGATTCAGGTCTGGGAGCGTACTTACGGGGGGAGCAGCGACGATTACTGCTTCGATGTCAGGGTGACTGCGGACGGGGGATATATTTTAGGGGGAACCACGCAGTCTTCCGGCGCCGGGGGACGGGATATGTATCTGGTCAAGGTCAACGGCGCGGGCAACCTGGTTTGGGAGGGGACTTTCGGGGGGGCGATGGACGAAAACTGTTATTCGGTGTGGCAGACCCGGGATGGAGGTTATATTTTGGGGGGCGAGACCAGTTCGATGGGGGCGGGGGAGACCGATATGTATGCGGTGCGGACCGATGCTAACGGGAATTTGCTGTGGCAGAGGACTTACGGTTTTTCAGCGCAGGACGAATGTCAGTCGGTTCAGCAGACTTCAGAGGGCGGTTTCATTTTCGCCGGTTCGAAGTACACCGACATCGGTTCGGGCAATTTCGATTTTTACCTGGTGAAGACCGATTCCATGGGCAATCCGGAATGGGAGCGGACTTTGGGCGGCACCGATTTCGATATTTGCAATTCGGTGCAGCAGACCCCGGACGGAGGCTACATTTTGGGAGGGGAGGCTTTCGGGACTATGCCGTCGCTGATAGTGATGCAGTTGATGAAGGTGGATTCGGCGGGCAATATGGAGTGGACGCAGATTTTCGGGGGCTACCTGCTGGCCTGGTGCAACGAGGTGGACCAGACTGCCGACGGGGGCTATGTGATGGCGTGTTTGGGAGTGGGATTGACCGTTATGGAGGGGGATATGTACCTTATCAAGACCGACTCTCAGGGTAATCAGGAGTGGGTATTGCAGTTCGGGGGCACGGGCGAGGAATCGGGGGACGCTGTCAAAGTTACTGCGGACGAGGGTTACATTTTAGCGGGGATGACACAGACCTTCGGGATGGGTAGCAACGATTTCTATGTGGTGCGATTAGAGGGTCAGAGCGACCTGGTGGTGAGCTTGACGCCGCAGAATCCTCCGATAATGATTCCCGGGGGGGGCGGGGTATTCCAGTATACGGCTTCGGTGGAGAACACCACCGCTAATCTATTACAGTTCGACGCCTGGACCGAGGTTGTGCTGCCCAACGGCGCGGTTTACGGCCCGATAATCCTGCGCCAGAGGCTGGGTATTCCCGCCGGGGCGGTGATTTTGCGGAATTTAACTCAGAATGTTCCGGGCAGCGCTCCTCCGGGGAATTACACTTATACGGGGAAGGTGGGCGTTTATCCCGATTCGGTGGTATCGTGCGACGATTTTCCCTTCACCAAGCTGGCTGGTGAGGGTATTTCAAGCTATGAGCAAGGGTGGGCGCTTTACGGATGGGATTCATTCGAGCCTGTTTCCAGGGGAGCTCCCGTTGAACCGATATTGATGACTGCCTCCCCTAATCCGTTTAATCCCTCAACAGCCATCGGTTTCGAGCTGCGAGTCGCGAGTCAAATCAGGCTGGCGGTTTACGATGTTTCGGGGCGGGAAGCGGCGGTGTTGGTGGAGGGTCATAGGGCGGCTGGTAATTATCAGGTAGTATGGGACGCTTCGGCAATGGCGAGCGGGGTGTATTTCATACATTGTGATAACGCAGGCGGTTCCTTGGTGAAGAAGGTTTTGTTGGTTAAATAGAATTAAGATAAGAGATAAGAAATAAGAAATGCCGGTAGGGGCGTTCAATTGAACGCCCGCAAGTGGTTGGGCGGAATCTCATTCCGCCGGGTGCGGAGACCCGGCGGGCACATCAATCCGATTGCGGATTGTAGGGTGGATTTCAACCCACCAATCATTTGTCATTGCGAACGAAGTGAAGCAATCGCGTTGTTTAACGGAAAGATTCACCGGCTATTACGGCTATGTAGGGCGGAATCTTATTCCGCCGGGCGCTGGGACTCTGCGGCACGATGGGTTGCCGGTGGGGACGTTTTTGGAGAGGGCGGATACAGGGATCCGCCCCTACGGGGAAGGATTCCGGCCTATTTCCGAGGCGCGCAAGCCGCTGAGTGGCAATCCATCGGACAACCTTTTTTATTTAGAATCGCTTGATAACACTAGAAAAAAATATCATCGATGATATTTTATGTTAAAAAGCTTGACTATTACCTATTATTTTCTTATAATGGTTTGATATTATTCGAATGAAGTAGGGTAAATCGGTGCAACCACAGAATATTATGCGGAAATTTATTTATGGGGGTGGTATCGGCAAATAATTTTTAACGACCATCACGGATGGTTTTTACTGCGGCTATCCTCAGCTTAGAATGAAAATGACGGCTCGCTCAGCGGCGCAGTGTTGTTTTCAGGATTGAGTCGCTTTTCAATTCACGTTCTCCGGTCAAAGTGAAGTTTTCAGTTTCGATTTCGGGCTTCAGTCCCCTTTTCGCTGTTAATGAAAACAGACCCTGACCGCGAGAGGAAATCATCAGTAAACCCTCATTTGAGGGGTTCTTTCGCGACCTTGCGCTACGAAGCATAGAAACAATGCCTCGCGAGGAAGCGGTAAGGCTATTTTCAAAGTAAAAGAGGCAGAAATGCAGGAACGCAAACTGTACGTGGGTAATTTGAATTACGCCACCACCAACGCTCAGTTGGAAGAATTGTTCGCCGATCATGGCGAAGTTGTCAGCGTCAACATTATTGGGAACAAAGGATTCGGTTTCGTCGAGATGTCCAGCGTGGAGGAGGCTGAGAGCGCTAAGGAAGCGCTGAACGGGAAGGAATATATGGGCCGCACATTGCGAATCGACGAAGCCCGCCCCCGCAAAGATGATAATAGGAGGGGCGGTTACCGAGAGTATTGATATTTGGCACTAATCCAATCTAACGATACTTGATCCAAAGTTCGCAGCCGGACATTCGGCCGTTTTGATTAAGCACTGTCAGCTATAAGGTCTTCTTGATGAAGACCTTTTTTTATGTGAATATCCAGTAACAAGTAACGAGTAACGAATCCTCCCTGGCAAGCCTCTCTTATATGACGGTTGCCGGTAGAGTCGTTCCGATGAAGGCCCGGAAAATCGTAATCTGTTTTGAGCCACGAATGAACACTGATAGACACGAATGTGTTCACTGGCTATTCCGGTTATGTAATGCGGATCACCTGTCCGCCTGACGGTTGATTCAAGCACACCGAAGGTGAATGCCGGCTTTGAATAAACCGACCTGCAACGGAACCTATTAAAGTCAGGTTTCCGGTGCGCTAAAGACATGACTTAACGCGAAAGGGCGGTTCGCGAACCGCCCTGCGAAGAGGAATCCCGGCCACTCCGGAATGACGGATTTTGACCGGAGGCTGATCGGTTTCTTCGATATCTTGCTGTCGAGATGGGGGACACCACGGAAATGGAATTTTGGCAGTACACCCTTTAGAAATCGTTATATGATTTATTTCCAATACATTATCATACAAGTATGAAGCGGGACCTGATAGAATTAAGGCATAAACTGCACCAGCATGCGGAGCTTTCAGGCGTGGAGCGGGAAACCGCGCGGATTATCCATGAATTCCTCCGAGGGGGCGCGCCCAGCCGGATAATTACCGGTATGGGCGGTTACGGTTTAGCGGCGGTTTATCGCGGGGAGTCTCCCGGTCCCAGAGCGCTGCTACGGAGCGAATTGGACGCGCTCCCCATCGAAGAGACTCCGGAGCTTCCTTACCGCTCGCTCACGCCCGGTGTTTCGCATAAGTGCGGTCACGACGGACATATGGCTATGGCTGCGGGGCTGGGGGAACTTCTTAGTAGAAGACCGCCTGAAAAGGGGGAGGCGGCGCTGCTGTTTCAGCCGACGGAGGAGACCGGTCAAGGGGCTTCGGGGATTATTGAAGACGGAAAATTTCTATCGGTGAAACCCGATTACGCCCTTTCGCTGCACAATTTGCCGGGTTTTCCCTTGGGGCAGGTGATACTGCGGAAAGGGACATTCGCGGCGGGTTCGAAGGGATTGATAGTAAGCTTGCAGGGAGTATCGGTTCACGCGGGGGAGCCGGAGAAGGGGATTAATCCGGCTGGGGCGGTAGCGGATTTGATAACCGGATTCAATCGGCTCAATTATGCGATGAAGGATTCCTGCGGTCGAGCCAGTTTGACCGTTATCGGGGCGGATTTGGGCGAGCCGTGCTTCGGGACCTCGCCGGGCGCGGGTCAGGTGATGGCCACGCTGCGGAGTAGTTCACAGTCTGCGTTGGACAATCTGAGCCTGGAGTGCGATGCATTAGCATTGAAGGCGGGGGAGAAGTGGGGATTGAGAGTGGAGACGCATTGGGTCGAGGAGTTCCCGCTTACGGTTAACGACGAGGGATTGGTGGATTTGGTGTCTGAAGCGGCGGGAAGGGCGGGTTTAGCAGTACATTATCCTGCCGAGCCTTTCCGCTGGTCGGAGGATTTCGGACATTTCAGCACTATATGCAGAAGCGCGCTCATAGGATTGGGGGCGGGTGAAAACCATCCGCCTCTACACCACCCGGCTTACGATTTCCCGGATGAATTGATTGAGGCAGGAGTGAGGTTGTGGTCAGAGATTGTGGGATTGTTAATCGGGTGGGAATGAGGGGAATTACAAGTGTCAAGTCCGCGCTTGAAGAGCCCTGCTTGGTTTACAAGTTGGCAAGTTTGCAGGTTGACAATTTCCCCCCCCAAAAAGCCCCCGCTCCGGATTCCGGCTTTCCTGCTTGTCTGTATTCCCACGCGGGAGTGTGGGAACGAGAAAAGCCGCCTCCGGTAAAGGAGGCGGCTTGTTCGTTGCCAGGCTTCGATATTACTTCATCAGGATGCATTTCTGAATCTTGTGGAAGTCGCCGGCTTTGATTTCATAGAAGTAAACACCTGAGGAGAGGCCTGCGGCGTCCCATATGACGGTATGATATCCCGCTTCCCTGATTTCGTTAACCAGCAGCGAGACACTCTGGCCCATAACGTTGAAGACGGTCAGGGTCACTTCGCAGTTTTGGGGCAGCGCGAAATCGATAGAGGTTACCGGGTTGAAGGGATTGGGATAGTTTTGCGAGAGGGCGAAGTTTTCGGGGAGCGCCGCGGATTCACCCTCATCCCAGCCGGTAAGCTGCCAGGAATCATAGAATCCGTCGCCGCCGTCGTCACCGACCTTGAGGAATCTGAAGCTGTCTTCCGATACAACGGTGTTGGGGAAGGTTCCCACATGACCCCAGTATTCAATGAATCCGCTGGGAGCGACACCGGGAACGGTCTGGGTGAGATGCCGCGAGATAACAGCGCCCGCTCCAATATTCAATCCGGTGCGGAGAATCAACGGTCCATACCTGTTACCATTGGGAAGCACCACATCGATCCAGGCGTCGAAGGTTTCGGGATTGGTAGTGATGTTGGTGATTTCCGCGTCGAATTCGAAGGTACCGCCATTGCGGAAGATGGTTATGGGAGGATTGGTGGGTGTCATAGTCACCCTGAGCGGTCCTGCCATACTGCCGGTGGTGTATTTGATGGCTAAATTATTTTCCAGGGGCATTGCGTTGGAGTGGTAGGTTCCGTTATAGAGGTACTGCAGTCCATCGTTCCCCTGGTGATTTTCGATACCCACGGTTACGCTGTTGGTTGAAAGCATTGTATGGTACTGCACATCAATCTCGCCATCGTTAGTGACAGTAGGATAATAGAAGGGATCGTATAGAATCACTTCAAAGGTTTCGGGATTGCCGCCGCTGAGGTGGGGAATCTGGTAGAACTCCACGATGAAGATGTGATTAGCTTGGTCGTAATAGGAGCATATCTGACCTCCACCGGGCGGATACAAATCATCCCAGAAGGGCGCCACAAAACCATTGGGCGCGCCGGTCGAAGGAATCTGCTGGTTCGAATAGGCGGTTGAGGATTGCATTCCTATCGCCACCCATCCGTTGGAGCAGATGCTAATCTGGGTCTGGGGTTGTCCGTAGAAGGGGAAGGTGAAGGGCAGCGTCACCTGCACGGTCTGGTCGTCGCCCAGAGGATGATAGGTGCCTGAGCCGCCGGCTTGAGGCGCGATTTCAATCCAGTTGTAGGTCGGACCCAGATTCCCGTCATAGGAGTCGTAGGCGAGGTATCCGTAGTTATCGGGTCCCACCGGCATATAGCGTTCATCGCCGACCGTTATGTTGAAGACATCGGTGTTGGCGTAGCCTCCGCTGCCGGTGATGTTCATATTGAAGTCGGCGCTGGTGCCGTTGGGTATGGTTCCAGCGGCCTGGATGCCGTTGTATGCCAGTGTAGCTTCGGTTCCTGCCGGAAGCGAAGCGGTATTGGCGGTATTGTTGGGAATGGTGATTCCCGTAACCACTGTGCTCAGCACCACCTGGACGTTGGCGACGTCGCAGGAACCGTTGTTTTTTATAGTAACGTTGAAGTCCGCTGTTTCGCCGGGGTCGAGGGCGTTGTTATTGTTTCCGGTGGGGTCGTTGATAACCAGTGATTCGAATTCCACCAGCGGAGCGTGCGCGGTGATGGCGAAGGGCGTTTCCCAGATGGAATCGCCGTCGGTGGCTACCAGCATAAAGTTGATATTATGCATATCCGGGACGGTGTTCGAAACTTCGAACTGATAACCGTCGGTTACCACAGCAGTGGAGCCGGCCAGAACGTTTCCGAAGGCGGCGGCGCTGTCGATGAGGGTGGTGTACTGGTCATCGGTGCGGATAACGCTGGTAACATTGTTGGCTGTCGCCACTCCGACGTTTTCCACGGTGATTGTTAGCAGGACATTTTCACCGTAATCCAGCAGTCCGTTGTTATTGCCGGAGGCGTCATTGATGGCGGATGAATTATAAACGATGTATGCGCCGGACGGCGGGACAATCTGCACCGGCTGGCTGTAGCGGTAGTAGTTGGCTTTGGTGATTGTTACCAGCATATTCTGCCCCGGAAGCTGAGGGGCGATGGGAATGCTCACGGGGGAGCCGGTGCCTTCAGCTACACCGATAATCTGTCCGTTTACCGTAAGACCGATGAGGGCGCCTTCGTTAGCTGTAACCACAAATTCGGTCACGCCGCTGTAAAGTACGGGAAGATGCTGAACCGTCAGCGCTTGGGGCACTTCGGAATTGACGGTGATGAAAGCGTCTCCATGATGATGGAAGAGGTGATAGGTGTGCACCTTGTTGTTAGGATTATAGGGCCAGCTTGAGGCTGCCAGGTAGTGCTTCCCATTGCTGTTGGCCATACAGGGACGCATATCGTTGGCGCCGATGATTTGCGTGGGGGGGTAATTGGGATCGAAGTTTGGATACATACTATCGAAGAGTCCGAAGATGTAGGTATCGTTGACGAATGAATAGGAGACGTCGGAGGCGGCGATAACACCCAGCGCTCCGTACTGATGGCGGTGGAAAGCTTCGGCAAAGCATTCCTGTCCGCCGTCATATTGTCCGGTTAGGCAGTTAATGGAAAGAACAAAGGTCAGGTCGGTGTTGTTGAGACCGGCGAGGTTACCGATATTATAAGCAGGTTCGCCCCAGCCGGTAACCGAGCCGTGGTCTCGGTGAAGCAGCATAAAGGCGCCGCTGTTAATGGCGTTGTTTATACCGGTAGCGTTCCCACCCCAGTTGGTGAGGTGAGCGGGGGTGGCGGGTATGTAGCCCAGTCCGGTGGGGCCGAAGTAGTTGACCAGCATATAAGTGTTCTGGTTGCTCGACCACTGTGTTCCGGGAGTGCCGGAATAGATGGCGTATTGTCGCACCGGATGTTTACCAAGCTGGTTGGCCCAGAAACCGTAAACGATTTCACAGCAGAGAATGAACCAGCGCGGAGTCTGCCACCCGCCGGCGATAAGGGGCTGGTCGTAGAAGTTTGCGCTTGTGGGAGGAGTGCGCTCGTAGTTCAAGAATTTGTTTATCATCAGCGACAGATGCGCCTGGTTCTGGGCTGTGATGCGGGCGAAGTGAATGTCGGGGAGGTCGTCACCGTTGACATCGGCGTAGATATTGTCCGAGGCGCAATAGTTGTTCCAAACGGGCGAAGTGATGCCATAGGGATCGCCCGAATTCTGGTAATCGGATAACAGCAGCACCGCTGCGGGTGGAATGTTCCAGGTGTTGTAGGCGTTGTTGATGTAGCTTTCAATTTGAGCGGCGTTGTTGCCGCCGATTTCAGTCAGGGTAGTGATGCCGGTGATGATACCCTGCTGTTTACGCCATTGCTTGATGGTATCGGCCCAGGCGATGAAGTCGGGGTCGTCGGGAACAATGATAACGTATTCCACGTTGTCTTCTTCGGAATTCACCGGGATGCGGTTCAAGTTGACATAGGGTAGCTGGGCGTAGTTGAGGATGTTATCCCGGAACAGGGGCTCCCAGAAGCGGCTGCGGAGGCGGTCTTCACCGAAGTGACCGTTTCCACCGCTGAAATCGACGGCGATGCGGAGGTCTCGGTAGACCACCAATTCCTTGGTGACCGGGTTATACTGGAAGGGAGTGACCCCTAAAATCACCACATCCACACCGCGGATTTGAGTAACTTCCGAAAGCTGCACCGGGCTTTCAGGGTAGTAAGCGTTTCGGGAATAGATGTTCATATCCTTTTCGAAGACCGGGGGCGAATCGTCGGTTTCGAAGGGTATGGGAGGGGCCGGGAGCATATCGACATCGCGAAAGATTTCAACTCTGGAGTCGATGATGTGATAGCTTGCTTCAGCCCTTTGGGGAATGGCGATATAGCGTCCGTCGCCAGGAAGGTTAGGGGCGCCGGCGTTGTTGGGCAGCATAATGCCGGGTAGATGCACCATCTGCATAGTCTGCCCGTCAACCTTCATATCCTCGAGCGCCATTTCGGTGATGGAGAATAGCACCTCCACCCCGGAGCCATCTCGGGAGACCAGGTTGAATCCGGCTTCGCCCCAGGAATCGCTGTAGGAGTAGATTTCGGCGGCTGCGTTCAGGGAGAACATCAGTGTTATGCATAGTATCGAAGCGATTCCTAAGTTGTGTCTCTTGACCATAGGTTGTTCCTCAGTTTACATTAGGTTGATTTTGCGGGGTATAATCTCGATGTATTTTAACTATTTTGTCATTCCCGCAAGCGAAGCTTGTCGGGAATCTGAATCCACATTGTTCTGCTGTCAGATTCCGGCTGCGCCGGAATGACAGCAGTATTGAAGCTAACTTCATAGAAATAAACTGTTACGATATTTCATTTCATCAGCATACATTTTTTCACGGCGGAGAATCCGGTCGCTTTCAGGCGGTAGAAATAGACTCCTGAGGCGAGTTGGGAAGCGTCCCATACAAGGGAATGGACGCCGGCTTCTTTGAAGCCCTGGAAGAGGGTTTCTACACGTTCTCCGGCGATATTATAGACATCTATTAATATGTAATTATTTTGCGGCAGAGTGAAATTGACGCTGGTCACAGGATTGAAGGGATTGGGATGATTCTGCGACAGCGAATACTGCGCGGGGAGGTTTGGATTCCGACCCCCTTTTTCCCAGCCGCTGACATTCCATTCTCCGAAGGTTATCCCCCCTGCCCCATCGAGGGCGGATTTGGTGAAGGGGAAGCCGCTTTCCGCCATGACGGAATCGGGGTGGTTTCCGGCGCGCGCCCAGTAGGTGTAATCACCTGCGGGAGCTGAAGCCGGGACGGTTTGGGTGAGGAGGCGGGCGATGGTTCCGCCCGGGGGTATGGTCAGGGCTTCCCGGAGAATCAGGGGTCCGTAGTTGGCGCCGTTGGGGAGGGTGACATCTATCCAGCCGTCGGCGGTGACTGGGGAGTTTTCGTTGTTGGTAAGGGAGACATTACACTGGAAAGAGCCTCCACCGGAGGGAATAACCACCGGGGGATTCACCGGTTCTACTGAAACAGTCAGTGGCGCAGAGGAGGGCACCACCGGGATATTTTGAATGTAGCGGTAATGGTTCTGCAGGGTGATGGTCACTGTGACATTACTTCCTGCGGATTGGGGAGCGATGGCGATATTCAGGGGCGTCCCCTCGGATTCGTCCACACCGATGATAGCGTTGCCGGCGGTCAAGGCTACAACCGCGCCGGAATCGACGGTAACGGTGAAGACACTCGCCCCTGCTTCCAACACCGGCGAATGCGACACTATCAAATCCTGGGGCATCTCGGAAAAGAGGGTGGTGAAGGCGTCTCCGTGATGGTGGAAGAGGTGGTAAGTTATAGGTTTACTGGTATGGTTGTAGGGCCAGTTCGAGGCCTGGAGGTAGTATTTCCCGGAAGCGTTGGCGAAGGCGGTCCTCAGGGTGGTGGGACCGGTGTAATCGGAGCCATATCCGGGGTCGAAGTCGGGCCACATACTGTCATATGTGCCCCAGACGTAGGTGTCGTTGACGAAGGAGTATGAGACTTCGGAGGCGGCGATGACTCCCAGAGCGCCGTATTGGTGTCGGTGGAAAGCTTCGGCGAAGACTTCCGAGGAGCTGTTGTATTTTCCGGTGAGGCAGTTTATGGAGAAGACGAAGGTATAGTCGTTGTTATGGAGCGCGGAAAGATTGTTGTTGTGGTAGCTTGGTTCACCCCATCCGGTTTCTCCGCCGTGGTCGCGGTGCTGGACGATGAAGGTTCCGGCGTTGATGGACTGGTTAATGCCGGAGGCGCTGCCGGTCCAGGTAGTGAGGTGCGACGGTGTGGCGGGGATGTATTGGAGTCCGGTGGGCCCAAAATAGTTCACCACGGCGCTGGGATTGGTGGTGGACCAACTGCCACTGGGGTAGCCCTGGTAGATTGCGTATTCCCGTACCGGCTGTTTATTCAGGACATTGTTCAGATAACCGTAGATGATTTCGGTGCAGAGGATGAACCACCTTTCGGTCTGCCAGCCTCCGGCAATCAGGGGATGGTCGTAAAAATGGGGATTGGTGGGCGGGGTGCGTTCATAATCAAGCTGTTTGCCTATCATAGTCGCCAGCTGACTCTCATTCTGGGCGGTGATGCGGGCGAAGATGATGTCGGGAAGGTTGTTGACATTGACGTCGGCGTAAACATTGTCCGAGACGCAGGTGCCACTCCACATCGGGGCGGTGATGCCGTAATTATCGCCGGAATTCTGGTAATCCGAGAGCAGGAGCGCCGCCGCCGGGGGGATGGTCCAATTATAGTAGGCGTTGTTGATATAATTTTCTATCATATTGGCGTTGTTGCCGCCGATTTCGCTCAGAGTGGTGATCCCGGTGATGATACCCTGGCTCAGACGCCACTGTTTGAGGGTATCCGCCCAGGCGATGAAGGCGGGGTCGTTGGGGACGATGATGAGGTATTCGACATTGTCTTCGTCGGTGCCGAGCGGGAGGCGGTTCAAGTTGATTTGGGGCAGGGATTCGTAGTTCAGGATGTGGCTGCGGAGGAGAGGCTCCCAGTAACGGCTGCGAAGGCGGTTTTCGCCGAATTGGCCGTTTCCGCCGCGGAAATCGATTCGCACCCGCAAATCGCGGTAGATAACCAACTCTTTGGTGACCGGATTGTACTGGAAGGGGGTGATTCCGGCGATAACAACGTCCACGCCCCGGATTTGAGTGGGTTCAGACAGCTTCACCGGCTCGGCGGGGTAGTATGAATCCACATCGTAAATCGCGGGATTTTTCCGATAGCGAAGTGGGGAATCGTCATTTTCCGCGGGGATGTTGTGGGCGGGGGCGATTTCGAGGTTTCGGTAATATTCCACGCGGGAATCGAGGATGGAGATTTCGGCTTCCGCGCCCTGGGGAAGGGCGATATAGCGTCCCATCCCGGGGAGGTTGGGCGCGCCTTCATCGTTGGGAAGGAAGGTTCCGGGGAGATGGACTTCCAGCATCGGCTGGCCTTCGACAGTGATTTCGTCCAGGGAGAAGTTTTCGATGGAGAAGACAATCTCCACGCCGGAGGCGTCCTGCGATACTAGACTAAAGCCTTGAGCGCTCCAGGAATCGCCGTAGGAGACGATTTCAGCGCCGGAGACTGCAGGCGAAAACAGCATTAAAGTTACCATTAATGCGGTAAAAAGGGTAAAGTGAAATGTCACAGAGGGGGTAACTTTTAGGGAATGCATTGTGTTTACTCGATTTATATTCAGAGTCGTTAATTACCCGGCACGGGGTTATTGTAACTATGAGGAAAGATTTTCAACTTTAAAAGTTAGTGAAATATTTTTTAAAAAACAAGAAAAAAAAGTTGGCGAGGTTAAAAATAAAACAACTGCATTAATTTACCGATTTGACAATATGCGGCGGGGAGGGTATATTTTGGTGGATGGGGATAGGCGCTGGGTTCTGGGCGCTGGGGGCTAGTGAAAAAGATTCACTGGCTATGACGGCTATTAAGGCTATGATTTGTGATTTTCGATTTGTGATTTGTGATGTTTGATTTGCTTTTCATTGTTCTGTCAGGTCTTGGACGCCGTCAGGCGGGTGTGACCTGACAGTTTAATTGATGTCAGGTCTCCGCTTCGCTAAAGACCTGACATAACGCGGACTGGCGGGTTAAGAATCCGCCCTACAAATCAGCGTTATCAGCGTTCATCATTTAACATCAGCGATTCAAAAAGAGGGGGGTCTTCGA
>CAYQZD010000057.1:6678-23119 GCA_964421875.1 uncultured bacterium | reverse complement strand
ATATACCTATAAATCAATTAGTTGCTGTCGACTGCGGAGAGTCGACAGCACAATAATATAAAATTTACATTGACGCTGCTGTCATTCCAGCTCGTCTGGAATCCGACAGCGGTGAAATTTCAGGCTCAGATTCCCGACGCGTTCACTTCGTTCACTTGCGAGAATGACAAATCGAGTAGACGCTTCACTCACCTCAAGTTACACCTTATATCCAATATCTTATATCTTATCTCTTATATCTTATCTCTTATATCTAAGTATTCAAGGTTCGATTTCCACCGCCAGCCTTTTCAGGAGCTCCGCCGCTTCATGGTCGCCGGGGTGTGCTTCCAGGCAGAGCTTGAGGTACTGGCGGGAGCCGCTGTAATCCCCGGCTTTAAACAGCGCCCGTCCCGCGTCCCGGTGCAGTTTTGCGGAACTATCGAGGTAGCTCATCGTTTTTATATACTCCGCGGCGGCTCGTGCGTGATGCCCCTGATGTTCCAGGCACCTTCCCATATAGTAATGCGCCCAGCCCAAGGTTCTCTCCGGCGACACCGGAATTCCGCGGGGTTTCAACCTGCATCGGAAGAACTTCTCCATCTGCGTCCGGCACTCGGAATAGAGCTGTTCCTCGAAATAGAACATACCTAAGTAGTAATTACCTGCGGCGCTTTCCGGAATTTCCTTCAGCATCTCCTGCAGGACTTTAAGCGCGGTTCCGGTATCCCCCAACCGCCTAAAGATGCGAGCCAGCATCAAATTAGAGTGCTCGTAGAGTTCGGGCTGCTGAGTCCGAGCTTCTTCACTGAAAGCGACATATTTGAGGTTTTCGACCGCTTCCAGGTGCTGTCCCAGATTTTGGCGGGCGGCGGCGGCATGGAAATGGAGGTAATAATCCTTTGGATTCTTTTTTAGTTCTCGCTCCAGTATTCGCAAGTTGCGGCGCGATTTTTCCTGAAGCGCCTCCCCTCCGGAATACCCCATATGAGTTATGGTCAAGGGCGCTTCCACATATTTGTAGGCTGCAGGGTCGGAATCGATTTGCTCGTGGACCGCACCCCGGAAACGCAGGTCTGGACGGTTGGGAAAAATCCTGCGCTGGAGGCAGACCTCGCCGCCGGGGTGATTGACCAGCCTGGCACAGAATATTGTGTCCTTAGATGTTGGCAGCATACTTTTCAGCCGCTTCAGTTCCGCCGCGTCAATCCGGTCGTCCGCGTCCAGATACATTATATATCGCCCCCTCGCCGGCTCCAAACTCAGATTACGCGCCGCGGCGAAATCGTCGCTCCAAGGGATGTGAATCACCTCTGCGCCCCAGCGCTTTGCGATATCCACCGTCCCGTCGCTGGAACCGGTGTCTGCGATAACTATCTGGTCCACCGCGCCTGCTACGGTCGGGAGCAGTTCCCGCAGGTTCTGTTCTTCGTCCTTTACAATCATACAAAGGCTTATCGTGATATCCACTTCACTACGCGTAACTGGCTCATTATCCGATTCGTAAGCCGCCTTCGCCGCCCGTTTCAGCTTTCGCTGAGAAATGGCGGGAACTGCCGCGCGGTAAGCTATTAGAGCTTGGTCCGGCGAAGAATATTCCATCAGCATATCCCCCACCGCTTCCCAATGAACCGGGGAGATTTCTCCCGCCCGGCGTAAATGCTCAAAAGCAGCCCAGAAGGGCATAGGGAAATCCCGCTTCATCAGCCCCGGTTCCAACGCCTCTCCGCTTTGCATCAAGACATTTGCCCAGTAAAGGTGAAATGCTTCATCGCCGGGGAGCGCCGCGCATTCTTCGCCGGCGATTTCAGCCGCGCGGGAAAGGAAATGCCGCGCTGAAGACTGGTCGCCCATCATCGCCAGCAGTTCGCCCGTATATAATGCGAGGCGGAAATTATCCGCCGTTTCCCCTGCCGCTTCCTGGAACAGTTTCAGCGCCTCGAAATAGTCCCCCCCGGCGCAATGCGCCAATCCCAGCCAGCTTATAGTGTCGGCGCTTCCGTCCGCTTCTAATGCTCTGGTCAAATATGCTTTTGCCTCAGTTAACGCGCTTTCATCACGCCTCCTCCATTTCAGCCAATAACCGAGGAATGCACGCCCTAAAGACACCTGAACCTGCGCTTGACTGTAATCCTTCCGGGCGCTATTCTTCCGGAGCAACTCCATCAACTCGGCTGCCCGCCGTTCCAAGCTGTGTTTTCGTAAGATGATGTCAGCCGCGCCCTCCGACACCGCTTTGAAGGCGGTTTCGTCATCCAGATATTGTTCCACTTTGTCAATAAGCGTGTCCGGACTGTAAGTCAGAAGATGCTCGCCCTCCCTGAACAACCGTTCCAGTCCGGGCGCGGTCTCCTCAGTGAGAACCGCGGCTCCGCAGGCCATTGCCTCGAAGAGTCTCAGGTTCACTGCGGGAAACAGGTTTTCATTCAGTGTCAACCTGCTTCGGTTGTAAACTTCAGCCGCCATATCAGCGGAAAGGGGCGAATCGGCATCGAACACCTTAAGCTTGAACCGCTCTTCCAATGCTGTTAGTATGTTTTCACGCTTTACCCGGGTCTGAGGATTGCGATTGCCGATGAAAGTGACGTCATAGGTCTTCTCCAATCCCAAAGGCTTGTATACTTCGGTATCCGCTGCCAGCGGGAACCAGTGCGCGTTCATCCCCCGTTTTCCGAACCTTTCCGCATTGGGGAGCTGGTCGCTGAGCGTGATATCGCAGACTTCAGCCAGCGGCTCCTGCCAGAAACGGTTGATGGTGGAATCGAGACAGAATAATCCCAGCGGGCAGGGAGAATTCTCCAACCCGCGGGGGATTACCCGGTTCAGGGAATCCATAAAGATTATGTAATCCGGCTGAAACCGCGCTCTGCTTAAGATAGCGTCCAGTCGGTAATCCTCATTCTGAAATACCAAATCGCAGTCGCCCTCCAACCCCGCCGACATCGCTTCCACACCCAGTTTCCGCAGTTCCGGCTGAAGGTAAGGGTAATTCAGAAGCAGCAGCTTCATTCCGCTCCCCCGTACCATTTGCTCTCATACGCCTGGCGGTTTCGCTCCAGGGTTTCAGCATAGTCTATATTATTCTGCAGAAAGGCGCGGGAGCCGAAATGGTGCACGAATACCTCGTTTGCCACCAGCGCCTTGAATCCGGCGGCGTTTGCCCGGCGGCAAAAATCCTGGTCTTCGTAATTCCCCACGCCGAACCGCTCATCCAGAAGTCCAATTTTATCTATCACACGGCGGTCTATCAGGAGGCAGAATCCGCTGAGGAAATCGACCTCCCGGAACTGTCTGACCGCCTTAAGACGCAGTTTAGCCGCGAACTCCTCCAAACCTTCAAGCGTCTCATAGCCCGGCACCACCTGCTGGTAACCAGCGCTGTCGCCGCTGCGGGGTCCTACCAAGCCGACTTCACTGTGAGTGAAAAAGCCGGTGAACATTCGATGCAGCCACCATTCGGTCACCACCACGTCGTTGTTCATCAGCAGGACATAAGGCGCGGCAGAGGCTTCGATCCCCTGGTTGCAGCCGCTGGGGTAACCCTTGTTTTCCTCATTGACGATAAGTTTGACGTCATTTTGAGCCTTCAGGAAGTCCACCGTACCGTCGGAGGAACCGTTGTCCACCATAATAAGCTCATAGGGATGCAAGGTGCAGCGGCGGATGCTGTCAATACAAGACTTGGTGTATTCCAGCCCGTTCAAAGTGGGAATCACAATCGATACCAGGTCTTCCTTCTCATTGGCGCGGGGCTGGAACCAATCCATCCCCCAGATTTCATTAGGATTCACCGATCCCAATTTCCGTTTCAACTTCCTCTCCAGCGCCCGGGCCGAGAAATTCACCCAGCGCTCCGCCGCCGATTCTCCGGCGAAACTGTCCTGCCCCTGGTGATAAATAAAGGTGTCCAGCCCGATTGACAGTGCATATCCCGCCTCTCTCAGGCGGTAAGAATACTCCAAATCCTCATTGCCCAGAACCAGGTCGGAATCGAATATGCCGACAGTTTCCATCACTCTCCGCGGCGTTATCAGGCAGAATCCGATGAGGAATTTTGCTTCAGCGCTGCGCCCCTTATAATCGCGTTCCAGCGCCGCGTTGACCTGCTCCGGCGACTCATCGCCGCCGCCTTGATAAAACAACCGGGCTTTCTGCATCCCAGCAACAAAGTTTGACAGTGGACCGACCGCCCCCACCTGGGGATTTTTGAAATGCGCCGACAGTTTTTCCAGCCAGCATTCGGTCACCACCGTGTCGGGATTGAGGAATACTAAGTAATCGCCCTTAGCAGCAGCGACACCCTGGTTGCAGGCGCGGGCGAATCCGGCATTATGACCGTTGTTGATAACGTTTACATCCCCCTCCAACGCCCCTAAGAATTCCCCGCTTTCGTCGGTGGAGGCGTTGTCCACGATAATCACTTCGTAATCAGTGTTCTGAGAATTCTTGATTATCGAATTCAGACAGAGGGGAAGAATCCGCGCCGAATTCCGGGTGACGATGATTATGGAGTATTTCATCTGTATTGGAATGTTTAGGTTTCTACCGGCTCGTTTGAACCCTGCAAAATATATTTCAATTCGTCATTACTCAGTTTCAGCCTGAGAATCCTCGCGCTTAAATCGGGGGCGGTTTCCACCGCTTTTTTCAGATAATCCAATCCCTCCCGCCTCAAGTATATCTTCAGCGCCGCCTCCCCCGCCCGGAGATTCAACCGGGGATTCAGCGGCTGCCGCTGCAGCGCTGTTTGGAAACAGCCCAAAGCCTCATCGCAGGCGCCGGTTTCATAGTAGCAGGCTCCCAACGCTGCCCAGCTTTTGGGCAAATCCCCTTCCCGCGCCGCTTTATCGAAGTACTCCGCGGGATATTGAGGGATTTCATCCGGCTGATACTTTACGAAACCGGGCTCCCAGGAGGGCATCACCCGCCGCAGGACATCACCCAATGCGGTCCAGGTTTCACCTTCCGGACTGTTCCTCGATAACAGCTCCAGCGCCGCTCCCGCCGGTTCAGGGAAAGCGGCTTCAACGCGCATCACCCCTTCCCGGAAAAACTTACAAGCCTCCTCAATCCGGCGGTTCTTGTTCATCAGGTGTCCGATGTAGAAGTAAGGTCTGTAATCGCCGGGATTGAGTTCCGCAGCTTGGATGAAATGCTCGGCGGCGATGTAAAAAGAACCCCATTTTGCGTGCAGCAGACCGAATATCAAATGGACTTCATTATCTTTAGGATGAGCTTGAAGCGCTTTAAAACAGGCTTTTTCCGAGCGGTCGAGCAGGTCTTTTGCCAGATTCGCCCATCGTAAAGCAGCATAATAATAAGCCGCGCCGGAATGGGCATAGCGTTCCGCTATGTCTGACCGCGCTCCTCCCGCCTCATCGCAGCGGGACATCAGTTCCAGCAATGTTTCCGCCCGGCAATCATTGGTATGGCTGTTCAATACTTCCATACGTCCGGCTTCGGCTATCCGCCGCCGCTCCGCCGGATTTTTGAGGTAGTAATCGAGTTTCAGGTGCAGATCTTCAGGTCCGAACACCGCCAGATGCGCCCCTTCGGTGAAGAGTTCATCCAGCCCGTCGCTTATCCGTTCTGCTAAAAGCATAGTCCCCGACGCCATCACCTCGAAAATCCGCTGAGTCACTCCGTCGAAGATGGTTTCGTTCAATCCCAGCCTGCCTCGAGCGTAGAACTTCGCCGCTTCCCTCGCCGGTAGAAAATCTTCGCCGTCGCCGCCCGCTATTCTCAGAAGATAGCTGCCACCGATTTCCTCCAGAAGCAGACCTCGCTTTCCCCGGCGGTCGTCTATCCTCCCCACAAAAGCCACATCGAACTCCTCCGTATGACTTAATCCCTCATAATCGGAGGCTTCCACCGCCAGCGGCAGCCAGTGCGCTTCGATTCCCTCCTCCTCCAGCGCGGATACCGCCCGCTTCTGGTCCACCATAACCAAATCGAACAGGCGCGCATAGTGCCTCAGCCAAAATAAGTTGATACTGGAATCGACCGCGTACAGCGCCAGCGGATATTCGCTATCCTCAACACCGCGGAAGAAAGGTTTCCCCCCGAAACACTCCACCAGAATCCAATCCGGTTCAAACCCGGCGGCGCGCACCGCGTTCTCCAGCGAACACTCCTCAATGGGCAATACCCGCTGAAAAAAGCCCTCCGCGCCCACGGTCACAATCTCGCGCCCCATCCTGGTCAAGGCGCTCTTATACCTGTCGCCGTTTATTGATATGATTTTCATAGGACTGATAAAACCGGTGAATATGCTTCTTGAGGTTCGTGGATTTCCAACACCCGTTTCAGCGCCGCTGCTGCGGCGGCGGAACCTTCGTCCGCCTGCACCAGATAATAGTATTGCGCCAGCGGAGTGGATTGAGGCGATTCTGTCATCCGCGCCGCCCGGGATTCCATCTCCGCGATTTCTCCGGCGCTGACAGCCGGAACCGCGCCATTCTCCCGGCACATCTCCAGCCACATTTCTCGGTATTTTTCATTGCTGATTTCATCACTTTTTCCGTTGATCAATCGATAGGTCTGTCCTTTTCCATCGACTTCGGAACGGAATAACAACACATCATCCGGTAGAGGCAGATTCGTTAACGCATCTAAGTTATTTTCAGTAATGTTCACCACCGTTTCCGCGGCAATTTCTGGAGTTATCAGATTCCTGCACCGCACATCCCCGCACTCCGGCGCGTCCTCCAGACAGGGCGCGCATTGGGGGAAGACTTGCAGCGTAAAATGCCCCTCTCCAATCGGCCCGGTCTCAAAAACAAAAGCGGAGGCGAAGTAGAGCCCCAGCGTTTTGGTTCCTACCGCCGCCGCTAACTGCAGGGGTCCGGAATCAGCGCCGACCAGCAAATCAGCCGCCGCCAGCGTCCCCGCTAAAGCATCGATATCGGTTTTGCCGGTCATGTCGAGGACAGGGCTGCCCGCCTCCAATTCCCGCCGCAAGCCTCTCGACTCGCCTGCGCTCCCCGCCAGGATAAAACCAAAATCTCCCATGCGCCTGAGCAGAGAAATCAGTTCGGCGAAATTTTCGTCCCCCCAGCGCCGGATTTCCGCTCCCGCGCCCAAATGCAGGGCGACCACAGTCTGCGCTCCCCGGCGTTTCAGCGTACCGACCGCAGATGCGCCCAATTCCCGCCCTTTTTCGGTCACCCGCCAAAAAGGCGGGCGTGTCACCGGCGGATTATCCGCCGTAAACCGGAACAAATCCGAGAGATGGACTCTGGCGAAGCGGCGGTGATGCCCCTGAAGAAACATCACCCTGAAGGGGGCGGAATGACGGAAATCTCCGGGCGTTTCAGCCGGGATGAAACCCTTACATATATCGTAGTTCACCTGGCTGAGCGCCGCAGCGTTCAGCGGGGCAAAATTGAGGTTATACACTCGGTCGTAGCGCTTTCCCCGGAGCTTCGCGAGCCCTTGCGTAATATTTCTGAAACCGGAAACCACGCCTCCGCTCCGGCATTCCCGCTCCATCCCCGCAAGGTCGACCGGGATAATTTCATCGGCGGGAATGGAACTTGATATACCCGCTTCTAACCGTTTATCGATTACCAGCGTCACAATATGACGGGAGCCGGTCTGTAAAGCCTTGAGCAGCGGAATGGTCTGGACTAAATCCCCCAGCCGCGCCAGTTGTATGACCATCACCCTTTCCAACGGCTCACCCCAATTGTTCCAGCAGTTCCTTCGCCGGCTGATGATCCGGTTTGAAAATCAAGATGCACTCCGCAGCTTCCCGCGCTCCTTCGATATCTCCCAGGCGGTAGCGTACTCCAGCCAGGGTGAACAGTATTTCCGTATTGGCCGGGTGAAGTTCGATGTATTTAGACAAGTATTGTTCGGTAGTTTCCAGGCGGTTGGCTTTCAATCCCGCTTTGATGCAGACCAGCATCGCCTGCTGGTTTTCGATATTGGCATCCAGGGCGCGGCGGGCTTCATCGAAAGCTTCGTGTTCCTGTCCCTGCTCCAGCCGCACCAGCGCCAGTCCTAAGCGAGCTTTATCCGAGTGCGGATTCCGCTCCAGGGCTTTAGCGAAAGAGTTCTCCGCATTCGCAAAGCTCCCACGCATAAGTTCCAACGACCCTAAACCCAGGTAGGGCTTTTCCGAGGATTCATCGATACTCAGGGCTTTACGATAACAAGCCTCAGCCTCCTCGAAACGCCCTTTCCGCAGCATACAATGCCCTCTGAGGCGGTTGATGTCGAAATCGAAATTGCCGTTAATACCGGGCAATCCACTGATGAGATCCAACGCCCTCAAGGCTTGGTCGCACTGGTTCAATTTTTCCAGCGCCCCCGCCAGGGTCAGCAGGCTTTCGCCGGTGGGGTGAATCCGGGTGGATTTCTCCAGATAATTCTTGGCCTCGGAATATTTTTCTTTCAGGAAGTAAACTTTACCTAAACCGTAGAGCGCCCGGTAGTTCTCCTCGTCGGTCTTAAGCGTGTCCCGGAGCAGTTCTTCCGCTTCGGTATAGGAGCCGTTCTCCAACAGATGGAATGCTCGGTCAAGGTCGTCCACCTCGTCGAAGCGGAAATTTTCATCGAATTTAGCGGGCAGGTTCACCTGACACTGCCGCTCCCGCTCGCTGGCGATAATTTCCAGGCGGCTGCGATGCTGCAGGGCTTCGGAATCGCCCTTCACCGCCATCATCTCGCTTAGAGTCTCAAGGGCTTTCTGATTGTCGGGATGAAGCTCCAGAACCCGGCGGTAGAATTCGGCGGCTTGGTCAATATTACCGGCGGCCTGCCGCTGTGAAGCCTCATGCAGCTTTTCATTCAAATCGCCCTGTTCCGATAAAATCGATTCGTAAACCTGTATCAAGGTCTCCGCGGCGCTCTCCCAGGTGAAACTCCGGACATGCTCCGCCAGCCCCGGCTTGACCGGCTCCTGCAGCGCTTTCATCACAGCCCGGCGGATTTCATCCGGGTCGTCCGGTTCGGCGTAGTAGGCGTAATTTCCCAGGTAATCCCGTATGGTTCCCCAGGGCGAAGCTACTACATTACAGTCGTAATGCGCCGCTTCGACCGACACCATCCCCGGCAATTCGTACCAACTGGGGAGGGCGTGGACTTTGGCAGCCTTGTAGGCGCTGACCAGCATCTCATCGGACAGCCGCCCTAAGAATATGGTCTTGCCCTTACGCTGAAAACGCTGGCAGAGTTCAAGATATTCCGGCTGGTAGGTGAACCCTCCGGCGGCGAACACCAGCGGAACCTCCTCGTCCTCCAGCGCCTTCAACAGCATCAACTGGTTCTTGCGGGTCTCAACCCTCCCCACGCAGAAAACGAAATCCTTCAGACCGGTCTCCCGGATGAAAAGGTCGGCGTCCACCTCCGCCGCCGGCAGATTGCACCCCAGGTACATCGGTACCACATTCCGGGCGTGGGGGTAATCTTGAAGGATGCGGTCGGCTTCACTGTGGCCGCTGGGAGTCACCGCCGCGGCCAGCCGCAGATTGTAACTATTGTCGGCTTTATGATGAGGTTTCAACCGTTTTAACGACGTGAAAATCTGCTCATATGCGTCCTTGGGCTGACCCCGCTCAATATATTCCTTAAACAGGTAAAAAGTCTTGAATGACTGGTTCAGAAACAGCGGCCAGTCCTCGTACATCGGGGTGATAACCACCGGTTTTCCCCGCCGCGCCGCGTTTTCCGAATACAGCTTCACCATCTCCGGCAGCACGAAATTGAAAACGTGAACAATGTCGTAATTCTCCAGCCCTTCGAGGGTGAAGTTGAAATCGACCTTCAATCCCTTCCGCTGCAGTTCCCGCTGCAGGTGACGCATCACCTCGGTGTCTCCGCCGGGATTTTCGAAGGAATTGGGACGGTTCTGCATCACGATGCGAAGCGGTTTGTCTTTGCGGGGAATGTGAACCTCCGGCACGGACTCGGGGATTTTCGCGGATTCGGGCTCGACCGCTGATGGATCTTTCGCACCTTCCAGCAGAGCTTCCGCGGTGCGCTCGACCTGGCGCTCAACCGTCCACATCGCACGCACCTCCTGTAGCGCCTTTTTCCCTTTAGCGACGGCTTCATCGCGATGTTCATAGACATAGCGCATAAGCTCCGCCGTGTGTTCCAGCGAGGGTTTACCCCAGGAGGCGCCCTTGTAGAGAGGGCTGTCCTGCGCCTGGTCCTCATCCACCGGTTCGAGACCTAAATTGTCGATAAGGTAGGAGTTTTCATCGTTCATAAAATCGAGGTGGGCGCTGAAGCGGGCGCCAATCACGGGCAGGCCCATCGCCATCGCTTCCAGATAGGGCAGCCCCCATCCTTCGCCCCTGGTGGGCAGGACAAAAGCGTCGCAGGCTTTATAGAGGGCGGGCATATGTTTCGCTGTAATAGGCTGGGAAATCACCGAAATTCTCGGTATCCGGGCTACATCGTATCCCAGGCCGGAAATATACTCCCTGATGCGGGTTTCAACCTCTTGACCGCTGCGGTAATAGGAACGAATGACCAGCGCGACATCGTCCGCCTGGGTGAAAGCCTGCAGATAAGCCTTCAGCAGTATATCCCACCCTTTCCGCTTGGTCCACTGGAATATGGAGAGAAAATTGAATCCTTTGACTCCCGGAATCTGCATCGGCGGAGTTTGCTCCGGATCGAAATAATTCGTATCCACTCCCAGCGGCACAATCTTTATCTTCTCGCGGGGAACGCCCGCCCGGATGAAGGTTTCGAGATTGAACTTGGTGGGAACCCAAATCTCATCCATACATTCACAGGCTTCAACCCATCCCTCCGGCAGGTCGGCGGTCTCCATCATCGTGTAGCCGATATAGCGCTTGAAACCGTCCTTCCGCTCACGGATACGCTGGTAGGTCTTATCGGTGGGGGAACCGGCGGGAAGGTTGACCAGCAGCGTCCTGTTTGAAGGGTCGCTGCGTTTGTCGCAAAGCTCCACTATCCTGCCGGTAATATCCGGCTCGGTGTAAGGGCGGTAGCTGTAGGTTTTACCGCCGCCGTCATCGAGGTAGAGGCAGCCCTCCTCGCGCGGAGCCGCGGGATCGACTTCTACGATATCGGGAGCTCCGGCGAACCAGCAGGGTATCAGCTCCACATCCGCGCCGAGCCGGTCTAATCCCAGCGCCATATTCCTGGTATGCAGGGCATAGCCCGACTTGTCCAGAAAAACCCCCTCCACCGTGACCTTGAGCTTTTTTATCTCAGAGCGGTGGTCTTCCGTTGGCGGAGTTTCCGCCGCTGGAGGCGCAGTTTGCCGCGGTGCGTCTTTCTCTGCAGCCGCTTCCGGTTGTTGAAAATTTATCTTAGAGGCTAAAGTCAGATACCCTTCCAGCGTCTTCTGCGCCGCCTTGTCCCAGGTCGTCCGGCTTGCCCAGAATCGTCCCTTGTCCGACAATTCTTTCTTGAGTTCAGTGTCCTGCAGAATCTTCAGCGCCGCCTCCGCCAGGGAGTCCGCGTCGCCCGGCGCGACTAAGAGCGCGGCGTCATAGGTGACTTCAGGCAGCGAGGAGGCGTCGCACGCCACCACCGGACAGCCCGAAGCCATCGCTTCAGCCGCCGGAAGCCCAAAGCCCTCATATATCGAGGGAAACAGGAACAGCTCCGCCGCTTGATACAGTTGTATCAGCGTCTCCTCCGGCACATGCCCTAAAAAGCGGATATCCCGGCGCGCCGCCGGGTCGGGACACAATTTTTCAATGGCTCCGGCGAAGGCGTCGATATAAACACCCGTCATCACCAACTGAACATCACCCTTCATCTCCCGGTGAATCCGGGTGAAAGCCTTGAACAGCAGATCCACCCTTTTCCTGTAGTCGTGGCTGCCGGAGTAGAGAATGAAAGGTTTATCGATGTTTAACCGTTCTGCTAACTCACCGTTGGCGGGGGATTTATCATCCCGGAAAAACTCTCGGTCCACTCCGCAGCGCATATTCAGCAGACGCTCTTCCGGAATCGAAAGATAATTATGCAGGTCGGAGGCGGTGTTTTCCGAAATAGTCAGGAACAAATCCGCATTGCCTGAAAGCTCAGTCAGGCGGTTTTTATAAACTTGTTTGTCTCGCCCGTCTTCCGGAAAATATCCCCGGGCAAAGATCAGGGGTATCAGATCATAGAAATTTGAGACAACCTTGATTCCATCTGCGTTAGATGGCAGCAGAGGCAGTTCCTCGATGAAATTCAAGGGATCGGTCAAATGCAGAACATCGTAGTCCGCCGGGTCGAAATCGTCGTAAGGCTTCATCTGCCATCCGATTTCCGCCAGGGCGGGGTTAGCCCCGGCCGCTTTGTCATAGAGCAGGGTAATCTGCGCCAGGCTTGAGTACTTCCGCAGAGCTTCAAGCTGTGATTTTACATTGCGGCCGATACCGCGCAGGGAGGTGTGTCCCCGGTCATAAGTGCGGATATCCACCGCTACCCGCACCGGCTTTTTCGCGGTTAAGCGCAGCCACTTCTTTTCAAAGCGGTGGAAGAATTTATCCTGCTGTTCCTGAGCTCCTGTGTCTGCGCCGCGAAATCCGCCGGATTCAATCACCGCAGAGCATTTGGGCTCGTAAACTACTCTCTTATTCAGATTACGGACGTTCCAACAAAAATCCACTTCCGCGAAATTGTCGCCGTAATCTTCATCGAAACCGCCGATTTCCGTGAAAACATCGCTTCGCACCAGCATACAAGCCCCGCTTACGGCGGGGCCGTCGGCGAAATAGTTCACCTCGGGTGAATCCGCCGGAAGTCCTTGTCCGGCGTATTCTATTCTATTGTTCTCGTTTACTATTATACCCGCATGCCAGACTGCGCCGCCGGGTTCAAGCAGTTTCGCCCCCACTACTCCGATTTCTTGGTTGGCTTCGACAGGGTGAATCAAATTTTCCAGCCATCCCGGAGAGGGCTTTACACTCTCGCTCAGGAATATCAAATGCTTCCCGCGAGCAAGACTTGCTCCTACGTTGCAGCTATTGAAATAACCCAGCGGTTTTAAGTTGCGGATGAACCGCGTCTGCAAGCCGTTTAACTCAAGATTCTCCTTAATCTCAGCGCCGCCGTCCAGCACCGCAATCAATTCATAATCCGATACGCCGGTGACGCTCCGAATCAATTCGGCGCATTCCCGCAGTTTCTCGACTCCGCCGTTGACCACCAGGATTATCGAACACAGCGGCTTTCCGCTCGATTTGGTGATATCCTGCGCCGCTGCGGTCAATGCGCCGCTCAAGTCTATTACCTTCCCCTCGAAATCTACCGGAGGGTTGGAAGAGTTAACCAATCCCCGAGGACCGGAGCCGTAGAATTCAGCCTGCCATCCAAGACGAGAAAAGCCTTGAGCAAGGCTTCTCAAGGTTTCCACCGCCCCGGCTTCATCAGGTGAAATTTTAACCTGAAGTGCGATTTTATTCATTTCCCACCGGCAAAAAAGTATAGTGATTTCAAAATTTAGTATTTGCTCAAAAGTCCGTATATCCGTGGATTAAATGTAATCCCCCAGGTTCATCCGCATAATCTGAGCGCTGACCGCCAGCGCCGCCTGATAAGCCGCCTGCTCCTCCTCATAACGAATCGCCGCTTCGATAATATCCGTATCTTCGACCCCGGAAAGGTTTTCCTCCAGCCTCACCAGCTCCGCATTGAGCTGCTCCTCCCGCCGGTTGAAGTAGCTTACCCGCGCCCCCAGCGTGGCTCGATGGTAGTTCATATGTTCCAAACGGTCATTGATAGCTTCGATTTGCGCTCCGGCAGCGGTAGGGTCGTTGTTGATGAGCGCGTCGCGCAGGTCTATCAGCGATTTGAACATATCCGAGGCGGCTCCGGCGCCATCCGGCTGGAAAAGATTTTCGCCGCCGATATTGATAGTTTCACGCATCCCCACGCCCACCTCCCGCTCTATCCCATCGTCGATGCCGGCGGGATTGGCGGTCACAGAGGTTATCAAATCGTTGGCGTCCCTGGTGACGGTGAAGGGCTGGCTGTCATAGTTATAGCCGCCGAAGATAGATTTACCCGACAGCGAGCTGTTGGCTTCGTTCACCAATTCTTCCAGAAGCTGGTCCACCTCGTTTGCCAGCGCCTGACGGTCTTCAGCGTTGAGCGCGGCGTTGGAACCTTCCACTGCCAGCGCCTGAGCCCGATTCAAAATGCCGCCGATGCTATCCAGAATCCCGTCGGTGTAGGACATATAGGAAAGTCCGTCCTGCACATTCCCCAGATGCTGTTGGTTGCGGGCAATCTGATGGCGGTAGGACAGCGCCTTATCGGTTCCCAAAGGATCGTCAGAAGGCTTATCGATCCGCTTCCCCCCGGCGATTTGATTCTGAATCGTGTACTGCCCCTCCAGGCGCTGTTCCAAATATTGAAGCACATTGCGGCTGGACATAGAGTTGGTTATGCGCATAGCCTCAACCAATCAGGTTTAATTGTCATTCTTGAAAAGAATAACGAAAAAAATGATGTCATTCCCGCGCAGGCGGGAATCCATCTTATTGTATTTATATTATATACTTGACTCCCGCTTTCGCGGGAGTGACAAATCATAGAACAACCTTATTAGGAATTGCCATGATTTCATATATATATGTAAATATAAACATATAAGTTGTCTACCACTCTCTCAAAAGAAACTCAACTACCTTCCAAGGTTTATCACCGTGCTCATCATATCGTCCACCACGCTGACCATCCTGGCAGCCGCGCCGTAGGACTGCTGGAACTTAATCATCTCTGTGAGTTCCTCGTCCAGCACCACTCCGTGCACTGAATCCCTGAGGTTCGCCACCTGCGTCGCCACCGCCTCCGACCGGGCATAATTGTCCCCAGCAGTCTGGCTCCAATCCCCCACTATCGACACTGTCGAGGCGAAGTGCCCGCTGAAGGTCTGAGCGCCGCTGTTCATAGTGCGCTGGTCTGCCAGGGCGGCGATGTTCAAGGCTACGGAATTATCCCCTGTAGCTGAGGTTCCCCCGGCGGCGATAGCGTCCAAATCGTTCAGCGCCTCATCGCTCAGCCTGATGTCGCCCGCGCCGGTCGAGCCGGAATGGAAAAAATTAACTCCCGTCGAGCCGGAAAGCCCGTATCCCGCGCTGTGCAGAGCGTTTATCCTGGACACCATACCCTCCGCCAAATCATCCAGACGCTCCCGCACCGTCTCCGCCTCCACATCCCGGGCGTCAGCCAATCCCTTGAGTTCCCCACCCGTCAAAGCGGCTTGACGCATAGTGTCCCGCCAGTACAGTTCATCCACGGCGACGCCGTTTCGCGATATTTCCCGCGTACTCAGCTCCCGCGCCTGGTCAGCCTGAACAAATACACCGCCGTTCAAATACACGTTGACGCTCCCATCCTCATCCTCGATATACTGTATCCCTGCCAGCCGGGACATCTGGTCCAAAGCTAAATCGCGCTGGTCGCGGAGGTCGTTGGCAGTCTGCCCCACATTCTCCGCGCGGACTATCGCCCGGTTAAGCTCGGCTACCTGCCCTGCCAGGTCGTTTAAATCGGCGACCTTTGAGACAAACTCATCGTTGAGCTTCTCCTCCAACTGCCGCATATCTTCGTCATATTTATTCAGCATTCCGGTGAGCACTTCGGCCTTCTCCCGCAGAACCGAACGCGCGGTGAGGCTCTCCGGGTCGTTAGCCAGTCCGCTCCAGGCGTCCCAAAAATCCTCCAATACCTGCGAAAAGCCGCTTTCACCCGGCTCCACAAAGGCGCTCTGAATCTCCTGCAAAGCAAAATCGGACCGTTCCCACCGGCCCTGGTTAGAATTTTCACTGCGGTACTGCCGGTCCAAAAGCTGGTCGCGGGCGCGGACGATGGAATCCAGCTCCACCCCGGTGCCCACTTGACCATAGTTGAACCGGTCCATAGGATTGGTGGACTTGAGGTCCCCCCTTTGCCGGGTATAACCGGGAGTATTGACATTAGCGATATTGTGCCCGATAACGCCGATGGTCTCCCGGCTCGCTAAAAGCGACCGTTTTCCCGATTCCAGAATGCCGTTGAGCGGCGGCATTATTGTCTCCCGTAATGTTTAAGTCTCATCGTCCGCGTTATTTATAATTGCTGATTCAGAACCATCCCCGACTTTGTCCCGGAAACCTTTTTCTTTCCGGAGGAACCGTAGGCCGGACCCCGCTGCTGAAAATCCACCAGCGAACGGAAACGCTGCTCCCCCAATTCCTGACACCGTTCGATTATCATCCCGTTAAGCTTAGCCGACCGTTTAACCTCCTCCGCTAAGTTGTTCAGCAGTTTAACCGCCCGCTCCCAGCCTGAACCGAGCTCTGCGCCAAACCGTTCGCCCAGCAATGTCAATGTCACATCGCCCGGCTTCAAAGCCAGTTCATCAGCGATCGGCTGAATCTTTTCCAGCCGTTCACTCTCCAACTGCGACAAACGAGCGTAAGCCCGCTCCTGAGCTTCGGTGGCGCGGTTGAGTTCCTCCAGATCGCCCGCCACCGCCGCGGCTTTCTGACGGCGC
>CAYQZD010000057.1:0-6668 GCA_964421875.1 uncultured bacterium | reverse complement strand
CCAGAACCTCAGCCTCCCGTTCAACAGTCTCCACCAAGCTTGACAAATCTTTATTCATCGAGGTTGTTTCCTTCAGCAGGAGTTTTCGGATTGTTTAGAAGCTGTTGGAACATCATTTCCGCCAGTCCCATTCGTCCCCGGAGGGAAATCTGTTTGGAAACCTCCTCGTCGAACATCGAAGTGAAGACGTTACTCTCCATACTCTCCGGGATAAATCCGTCCTTGGGAACCGTTTTACGCATCTCCTTCAGCATTTGCCGGACAAATATAGCTTCGAAATTCCGGCAGGCGTCCAGCAATTTCTCTTCGTCTTCACCTTCGACCGGAACCAGCGGTATCTGGCGGTTGTCCTGCAGCAATCCAAACAGTTTTTCGGCGGGATTTAAAGGTGAAATGTCCATTTGAGGTTCTGATTAGTGTTATATGATAATCAATTCAGCCTGCAAAGCCCCGGAACGCTTCAAAGCCTGGAAAATGGCGACAATATCTCTGGGAGTGACCCCCAGCGCGTTCAAGGCTCCGGCGATTTCCCCCACCCCCGGAGGATTGTCCACCACCATCATACTGGCTTGAGGCTGGTCCACGGTTATCTCCGGACGGCTGGTCGCCACAGTTTCCCCGGCGCTTAAAGGCGGCGGCTGAGAAACCTGAGGCGTGGTGGTAACCGATATGGTCAAACTGCCGTGAGCGATAGCCACGGTGGAAATCCGCACCCTATCCCCCACTACCACAGTGCCGGTGCGCTCGTTGATAACCACGCGGGCGGGCACATCCGGCTCAATAGTCACCGCCTCAGCCCGGGCGATAAACTCCATCGTGGAGGGATATCCCTTGAATACCGAAGGTGTCACCGTCTCCACCGTGCCGGCGTCCACAACCTTCGCAACCTCTTCACCGAATTCTATGTTCAAAGCCTCCGCAATCCGGGAAGCGGTGGTGTAATCCGGATTGCGCAATAAAAACGACACCATCCCCTCGTTAACCGGAAACTCCTGACATTGCTCGGTCACCAAACCTCCGGCGGGAATTCTGCCCACCAGAGGGTGGTTCACCTGAACCTGAGCCCCTCCGGCGGCGGCGTTCAGCCCGCCGATGGAAACCGGCCCCTGAGCCTGAACGTATATCCTGCCGTCCACACCTAACAATGGCGCCATCAACAGCACTCCGCCTTCCAGCGAGTTGGCGTCCCCTACCGAGGAGACCATCACGTCGATGCGGGAACCCACCCTGGCGTATGGCGAAAGGTCGGCGGTAACCATTACCGCCGCCGCGTTCCGGGGTTTAATCTGCCGGGCGTCCACGTTCAGTCCGAATCGTTCCATCATATTCACGATGGAATTGATGGTGAATTGCGCCTTGGTGCCGTCGCCGCTGCCGTCCAAGCCAACCACCAGCCCGTAACCTATCACCTGAGTGTCGGAAAAGCCTTTGATGTCGGTGATGTCCTTGAGCCGGACCTGGCTTGAAGCCGCACAGGCGGTGAAGATAATAGTCAATAAAAGCACTAACTGTTTTTTCAGCATATAAATTACCACCGGGAAAAATCGTGGTTTGTTTCAAAATGATATTTTGTCTGTCGAACTTGTCAAAAAATCCAGTTCGCGATTCTGGAGAGCAATCCCGGCTTCCCCGCGTCATGAACCGGTCCCCTGCCCTTGTAGCTTATCTGAGCATCGGCGATGTTATATGAATAGATGGTGTTGCTTGGAGTAATATCCTCGGGGCGTATAACACCGGTTAAAACCGTAATCTGCTTCTCGCCGTTGACGTCCACAACCCGCGAGCCCTCAATCAGGAAATTGCCGTTGGGAAGCACCTGGACAATTTTCGCGGTCATCTTCGCCTTCAGGTTCCCCTTGCGTGAGGTCTTCCCCTTACCGGAGTAATCGTTGTTGATTTCCGACTTCAATCCGGTAATAGGAATAAAATCCAGAGGCCCGCTGCCGGAAGCGTCGATTTCATTGCCCTGTTTGTTCTGCGTCTGGGTGGAAGATTCATTTGAAGCCTGAGCCACCTCCACAATCTCGATAGTGATGATGTCCCCCACCCCCCGCGCTCGATGGTCGGAAAACAAGGTCTTGCCGCTGCCGTATAATCCCTCCGCCAATGCCGCCGACACGAAGGCGGCGATTCCGATAAACACTAAAATCCCATTTCGCATAACCGCTCCCTTGAAGCAGGTTAATACTCTACTATCACTGTTTTGGCGTCCACCACCCTGGCGGTAACCTCCTTGTGGGAGGAAAGGTTAACCACCGGAATCAAATCCCCCACCCCTCCGGATTTGCGCGCCCTTCCCGATATGGTGATGGTAAAATTGCCCCGCTCTACCATCAGCGTAACGATGTCGCCCTGCTCAATAACCGGGGCCGATTCGATTTCTTCAATGGTGACGACACTACCGCGGGGCAGATTCCTGGAGGCGCGCTTTCCGGCAAACTGCGAAAGGTCGGTTACCGGCGGTTCGCGGAGGCGGGTGGTTTCGCGCTTATCCAAGCTGAAATCCTCCGGATTCAGCATCTCGTTTTTCTTTACGCTGCGAACCGCCACCGCTACTTTAGCGAAAGTGCGCACCTCTGCGGAAACAGGATAACGACGCTCCACCTTGCCGTTCACTTCCTCGCCCACCACTACCACAATGTGGCCTCGATAGCGCTGGGAACGAGATTCAATCACACGGTAATTTCTTTCCGCAGGCTGAGGCTTACGCAAATCAGGCAGCCGCCTGAATTCCACCTTGAATATCTCGCCGGTTCCGAGGAAGTATTTCTCGAGAAATCCTACTACCACTCTCACCAGGGGATTGCCGCTGGAATCCCCGCCGGAACCGACCACCACTGTCTCCAGAGAGCCCCGAACATCCACTCGACCCGGGTCGATGCCGGCAGCCTGTATTTTACGTCTGATTTCAGTGCGATAAATCTTTTGGGAAGTGCCCGCATTTGGCGCGTCGCAAAGGAAAATCGAACTCAGCCTCGCCACTAAAATTCGGTCGGGACCGTATATCGAAGCCGCGTCGCACAGGAAAACCTCCCTGCCGCCCGCGGCGTCCACCCGGTCGAGCGATATAACCGTAGCGTCAGTCGCAATCGAAATGGCGGCAAGGACTAACACAATCAGAAGCGTAAGGATGCTTTTCATTTTTCGTTCTATAATAATTTCTGATGATATTATGCAGATTTAAGTATTACCAAATGCTCTATCGTTTCAGGTTATTAGCCATCTGCAGCATCTCTTCCGCGGTGCGGATAGCCTTGGAGTTCAACTCATAAGCCCGCTGCCCGATAATCATATTCACCATCTCCTCCACTACCTTGACATTGGAACTCTCAAGGTAACCCTGGTTCAACTGGCCGAACCCCTCTTCGCCCGGAAGCCCTAAAATCGGTTCGCCGGAAGCTGACGTGGGAAGATACTGATTCTGACCCACATTCTTCAAACCCCCGGCATTGATAAACTTAGCCAGCTCAATCTGACCAATCTCCTGAGGCTCTACCGAACCAACCACCATCACGGAAATGCTCCCGTCATTGGTGATGCTGATAGCCGTAGTGTCCGAAGGGACGCTAATCTGCGGTTCCAGGTAAAATCCGTCCGAAGTGACCACCGCTCCTTCGTCGTTCAGCTTGAAAGAGCCGTCGCGGGTGTAACCGATGGTGCCGTCCGGCAGGTTGATTTGGAAAAATCCGTTGCCCATAATGCAGATGTCCAGCGGATTTTCCGTGGCGGTGGGAGGTCCCTGGGCGAAATTCTTCTGCACCCCCACCGGTCTCACACCATGCCCCACCTGCAATTCCGTAGGCACCAGAATCCCCGCGGCGTTGGAAGTCCCCGCCGCGCGTAAAGTCTGGTAAATCAAGTCCTGAAACTCCACCCGGCTCTTCTTAAATCCAGTGGTGTTCACGTTCGCCAGGTTGTTGGCGATAGTGTCGATGAAGAGCTGCTGGGCGTACATCCCGGTCGCCGCGCTGAAAAGCGAACGAATCATCGTAATTACCTGTTTATTTGATATATAATAGAATCAAAAATAAATCTATGTCCCTGTTCGATCAGTTCTTTAGAGAAGCGGAGACCTGACTGAGGCTGCGTTAACCGTATCTGCCCACATCGTTCACCGCCCGCCGCAGAGTGTCGTCCTGAGCCTGAAGGATGCGGGAATCGGCCTCGTAGTTGCGGAAATAGACTATCATATTGACCATCTCCGCTACGGGAGTGACATTGGACCGTTCCAGGAAACCGTGTTTAACCAAGAAATCACTCGCCGGAACGGGGTGGACGGTGGGATAACGCGGCGTAAAGGAGTTGTTGGCAGACTTCTCTAAATTGTTTAAATCCTCGAAGTCCACAATCTTCAAAGTAGCAATCCGAGCGCCGTCGATGGTTATCTCACCGTTCTCATTAACGAATACCTTCCCCTCCCGGATGTTGATGGGACGGTTCTTGACATCCAGCACCAATTGGTCTTCGGCGGTGACAAGCTGGGAACGGGAATTAATCATAAAATTCCCGTTCCGAGTATACATCTCGCCCTGAGGTGTGAGTATGGTAAAGAACCCGTTCCCTAAAATCGCCAGGTCGAGGGGATTGTCGGTCTCCTGCAATAGCCCTTGAGAGTGGTCGGTCTTAATCGATTCCACTTCAAGGATGCGGTGAAACTTGTCACGGTTGAACTCAGCCATCATCTCTGCATCGATAAAGGATTTCATATAGAGCCGGTCCTTCTTAAAACCGGTGGAATTGACATTCGCCAGGTTGTTGGCGGCGACCTCCTGATGGGTCATCCGCGGCAGCATCCCTGAAAGCGAATCCCAAAGTCCCTTAATCATAAATCACCCTGATAAATGAATATAGTGTTCCGAATTGAGGGACAATACCATCATCCATCCTTTTTAACGCAACATTCATACCTGAATGTCATCAATTTAAATAACAATCATTTATCCAATTGCGCTTATAGGTAAATATTACCTATTCTTAAAGCATCGCTCGATTATTATGATACCGTCGCCGAAAGTCGTAAAAGAGACAGTCCGCAACAGTCTCTATTCAAACTTATCGGAAAATATCACCGACAGGCTCTTGACGAAATGGTCCACCGCCTCCTGCCGCAGTTTCTCTCTCTGAAAGGCGTCGAGGTAATACTTCTGTTCATCCTTCCCCGTGGGAAATAAAGTTACACCCCGCAGTTTGGAGGCGCCAGCGGTGATGCGCTTACTGTATATCTGCCGCTTCAACTTGGTGTCCACCACCCAGACATCGGCGCTGATTTCAACCGAGGTTCGAGGTAAACCAATTAAATAGGGAATTTGGTAACCTCGGGAACGCTCATACCGCGCGCTGTGATAGCGGCAGAAAAAGAGCAAATCCGCCCCGCTGGAGCCCGCTGCCTGCAAAGCCCCTTCACGATCCTGAGCCGCAATCTCCTGAGCCGCATCCACCGGAGGCTCCATTACCGTAATCCCGTCCAGCGAACCGACATTGCGAGCCAGCCGCTCTTTGACCTCTCTCAAAGTAAATTCTTCCTTTTCATCAAGGAACTCGAATAACATTACATTGCGATACCGCTTCTCCGTCTCCAGTATTCCCCGGGAAACCCCCGGAAGGATTTTTCGCGAAGTGATAGTCGCTCCCAGCGCTAATCCCACGCTCTCCTCAAATTCCGCATCGTAATCCACACCCGCCATCAGACCCAACCCGATATAAGGTAGATGCGATTCCAAGCCTACGAAGGTATTGAATTGCGCCCTATTAGCGTCATAATCGTAGGTCTGAGTAAACTCGCAGGCAGCCATCAAAAGCCGCTTTAATAGATTAACCTTCGCCCCGGCGCCGATAAAAGTCTCCACAAAATCGTTCTTCTCCGTGCCAAATACGCCTGCATTCGCCGCCATTAAGACCTTGTTGCTGTTAAGCTGAAGCATAAACCTGGCGCCGAAACCAATCTGGTCGATGGTGAAGGAGGGAAACTCCAGATACTCCCGGCTGAAACCGGAGGGGATAAGCGCGGAAAACTGAACCCCCGCTGTAAAGGGAGGAGCTAAAAACTTGCGGCGGGTGTACCTCACGCTGGCAACCGCGTCACCCGGCCCGTATTTATTAAATTCCCCGCGGGTCATTCGATAGTATGGGAGGTAGAAACAGAAATCCAGGTCCTTGAACAGTCCGTAGGCGATGTTCATCCGAAGGTCGAAATTCGTCGTGTCCACTTCCATACGTTGAAACTGAATCCGGACGCCGTACTGAAATCCGCCCGGTCCTAATGGCTCCGCGATACTGAGGCGGTGGATGGATTCCCCGCCCCGGAAACCGTTGCTCACGCGTTGGACACTGCCAGCGTTCCCCGCCATTAAAACCGCAGCACAGAACGCGCAAAGCATAATGCGGTTAAACGATAGATGATTCATAGGTGGAAGAGCGTTCTTTTGACACACCCCTTTTTATGGAATGGAGTTATTCAATCCTGTTAAGAGCAACAGATGTGCCAGCGATTTAATACACTGTAATTATGATACATAGTGGATAATAAGATGGGTATTTTTTGCCGGTGTGAGGTTAAAAGAGAAAATAAACGAGGGTATTGGGTTAATTATTAAACGAATACCGAAACATACAGTCCCAGATTCTGTGTTAACTTGGACGATTTGGTATCGACTTGTTCAAAATGATAG
>CAYQZD010000056.1:0-23254 GCA_964421875.1 uncultured bacterium | reverse complement strand
TATCATTTTGAACAAGTCGATACCAAATCGTCCAAGTTAACACAGAATCTGGGGTTTTATATAAAGATACGAAAGGTATCCTGGATTTATGGCGATTAAAGAAAAATCTAACAGAGTTGCATTAAACTGATTAAGTTGTTAAATTAGTAAGATTGACATCATAATTATTGGACACTTCGGATAGTTTTCTATATCGATGACCTCCCACTCCATACTTTCCCAAACCTGGCGATACGATAAACAGATAAGAATCGCCCTCTTCATCATCCAGGCAGTCCAAATAGCCTACTATCTGATGTATATGCTGAATATGACCCACTTCGGCCCCACCCTCGACGATTCCTGGATTCACTACCAATATTCACGCAACCTGGCTCTTTTTCACGAAATCTCCTTCAACCAAGGGCAATGGACCACCGGAACCACCAGCCTGCTCTGGAATCTTATATTAGCCCTGGGCATCAAAGCGGGGATTCCCGTGGTTCAATTTTCCGTAGCAGTGGGCGTTTTGCTGTATTTCGTCCTAGCTCAACAAGCTTACACTTTGTTCCGCAGCCTCTGGCAGAACGACTGGAAGCCCGCTTTCGCCGCCCTGCTGCTGATTCTCACTGGAAACGTGGCTTGGTTCTCCCTGTCAGGGATGGAAACGATGCTGTTCCTCACGCTGGGATTGTGGTGGATAGCCGCTTTCAAGGAGCGAAAATACCTGATGGCGGGTATGATATCGGGTCTATTGGTGTTGACCAGAATCGAAGGGCTCATTTTCATCCTGATGGGGATTTTCTTTTCATTTTGGAATCTTGGGTTTAAGCGGGGAATCAAAGCTGCGCTGCTCCAAATCGCGCTCTGCCTGCCGGTGATTGCTCCTTCGATTCTATTGAATCTTTCGGTAGTTGGTGAAATTTATCCGAATACTATGGCGGGTAAAAAGTGGCTTTATAACCTGCCGGCGGGGATGATTAATACTAACCTCTTTAAAACTTTCAGCTTCGTTATCGCCTGGATAGCGACCTTTTTCCAGACTAATTGGTTTCCGGAGGTATTCGACCGGCCCTTCACCCTCCAGTATCTGTTTATCAGGGCTATCACCGGCGGAAGAAAAGCGGTCTCACTGCCCGAATTCAACCTTGAACCTCACCCGCTCTTACTCCAACTCTTCGTAATTTTAGTAAGTATTGTTCTTTTCGTCATCCTTTTCAGTGGTGCGTTTATGACCATCCTGCGCGCCTTTAAGGATTTCCTGCGAAAAGAAGAACTCAAACGTTGGCATTATTTAGTCTTCTGGTTTATCGGATTCAACCTGATTTATCTGGTTCTGATGCCTCAGCGGGGGCACGGCGGCCGCTATCAGGCGGTGAACTTCATCCTCGCGGCGCTGTTCATCGCTCAGGGCGTCGGCGCGAATTTCACAGGTAAGAAGTTATCTTCGCTCGTCAGAAAATTCGTCCTGATACCAAGTATTCTGCTGGTATATTTCATCTCCGCAGCGAGCTGGGCGGACCTCTACGCTTCTTCTGTTAGACATGTGAACAATGTGCACCGCGCCGCCGGAGAATGGCTTCACGACAACATAACTCCCGGAACCAAAATCGCCGTTTTCGATGTAGGAGCGATTAAGTATTTTTCAGGACTGCCAGTCATCGACATCGCCGGACTCACCGACAGCGAAGCGCTGGAGTGCCTTATCCAAAACCGCGGCATTGAACTGATGCGGGATAAAGGCTGCGAATACATCGCTATGATAGAAGAATACAACTGGCGCGGCGACGGCTCCGGCGATACGGACGGTCTAAAAAGCCCGTCATACGAAAGAGTGGGCTTTTTCGAAACCTTAGGTAAGGAACTGGAACTCGAACCGGTCAAACGTTTCGCCATTTCCAGAGAACACTATTTCCATCACTGGACCGCCCTTAAAACCCACAGCCCCATCATAGGTGTCTATAAGATAGTATGGCTGGACCAAAACCAGGATTCTGGGGAATCCGCAGGATGGCATAAGGATTGATATTATTTAGCTTAGCGATATGAATATACGATACATCGATTCCCCCGCGCTGCGAGGGGACTTCAATATGGCTTGCGACTACACGCTGACCCTGAAGAAAAGATCGGCTGACTCAGCAATCTTCCGCCTCTATACGTGGGAACAACCTACAATATCTTTAGGTTTTCACCAAGAGACTGAAGACATCGACCTTGAATTATGTTCCGCTGACGGAGTGGATGTGGTGCGCCGTCCCACCGGCGGCAGGGCAATCTATCACCGGGGCGAGATTACCTACTGCTTCATTCAAACAGTGAATCCCGATGAAGCCAGAAGCGCCCTTCGCGAAGTGTATTCTAAAGTCCACCGCGCCCTTGCGGCGGCGCTGCTTCAAGCGGGCGCACCCGTAACCCTCGCAGGCGGAAAAAGAATTCGCAACGGTCACAATCCTCTTTGCTTCGCCAGCGCCGCCGGCACTGAGCTGGAAATCGGGGGCCGGAAAGTGGTGGGTTCGGCGCAGAGACTGCTTGACGGTTCTATCCTGCAGCACGGCTCCATATTGCTTGACGATGCGCACCTGAATCTGCCAAAGTATCTCAAAGCTCCTTTAGAAGTACGGGAACAGATGTTGGAAAAGCTAAAGCGGAGTTCAACCACGCTTCCGCTGCAGGATACCTCGGAATTCAGGAAATCCCTGGCGCTGTCGATTGCGAATATATTTCAAGGCGATATTATCGAGTCATATTTGACTACTGACGAAATCGCTGAAATCGACCGCCGCCGCGGAGATTTTGCGTTTCAAATGAAATTCCCTACCAAGGATTTGAGCAGGGCGGATGTTTGATAAGAAAAATATAGTCCTCTTCGGCTCCACCGGCTCCATCGGCGCCAATTGTCTTGAGGTGGTTTCCCGCTACCCAAAGCTTTTTCAAGTAGCGGGATTGGCGGCGAAAAACAATTTTGAACTACTTGCACAGCAGGCAAACCGCTACAAACCCGCAGTTGTGGCTATCGCTAATCCTCAGCATACGGACGAATTGAAAGACCTGCTACCTTCCGACACCGCGTTGCTGACCGGGGACAAGGGTATCCGGGAATTACTCGACTATATAAATATTCCCATCGACATAGCGGTGAACGCGATGGTGGGAGCTTCGGGGCTGGTTCCCAGCCTCCGCACGCTGGAAAAAGGGATTACCCTAGGCCTGGCAAACAAAGAATCGCTGGTAATGGCTGGGAGTATAGTGTTGGAAACCGCCCGCAGGACGGGCGCGGCTCTGCTCCCCATCGACTCCGAACACAGCGCTATCTTTCAGTGCCTATTGGGTGAAAACGCCCACGCTCTGGATAAGATTATTCTCACCGCTTCCGGCGGACCCTTCTTCGAGCGTCCCGCTGAAGAATTCGACGACATTACCCCCGAAGAAGCGCTGAAACACCCCAATTGGGATATGGGGCCAAGAATTACAGTGGACTCAGCCACTATGCTTAACAAGGGGCTGGAAGTGATTGAAGCCCGCTGGCTCTTCGACCTGCCCCCGGATAGAATCGATGTCGTTATCCACCGCCAATCCATTGTCCATTCTCTGATAATGTTCATCGACGGCTCCTATATCGCTCAGATGGGCGCGCCGGATATGCGGCTCCCCATCCAATTCGCGCTGACCTATCCGCAGAGGCTGCCCTCGCCCTATTCCCGGCTCGACTTTAACACCGCATTCTGCCTGGATTTCCACCCCGTCCCCTTGAAAAAATTCCCCTGCTTGGAACTGGCTTATGAGGCGCTTGATCAGGGAGGGATTGCGCCCGCAGTGCTAAACGCCGCCGATGAAGCGGCGGTTGAAGCCTTCCTCCGGGGAAAAATCAAGTTCACCGGCATCGCTGATTTAATCGCCGAATCCCTGAATAAGATACAGGGTAGCTCTCAACCCGGCCTTGATGAAATCCTGGAGGCGGATGAAGAAACCCGCCGGTTTGTGCAGTCCACCGTTCAAGTAGAATTCTGAAACAATTGTATGCCTCCGGAGTATAAAGAGCGTTTACCGAAATCATGTAGGGGCGTTCAATTGAACGCCCCTACCGAATCACAGAGCACAATCATCTATTTCGTTTTTTACTAATCATTTTCCTTAATCTGCGGTGGCGAATAGTCCTGTTTTCCGCCTGCAATGTGACGATATGGTATCACTTTTATCCTTTATAATAGTCCTGGGAATTATCATCTTCGTCCACGAGCTGGGGCATTTTATAGCAGCCAAGCTGGTGGGCATTAGAGTGGAAGTATTTTCGCTGGGCTTTCCCCCAAAAATAGTGGGGAAGAAAATCGGCGAGACGGAATACCAGATTTCCTGGATTCCTCTGGGAGGATTCGTTAAAATGGCGGGGATGATCGACGAATCGCTGGACAATAAACCCCTCACCGGCGCGGCTTGGGAATTTATGTCCAAAAACACCCTGCAAAAAATCTTCGTCATCACCGCGGGTGTGATAATGAACTTCCTCCTCGGATTTATCATATACACCTTTATCACACTTTTTTCCGGCATCGGAGAAATCGGCCCGGCGAAGGTGGGCGGCGTGGAAAAAGGAATGCCCGCGGAAGCGGCCGGAATCCTCCCCGGAGACCTGATTGTCGAAGTCAACAGCCAGCATATCGAGGACTGGGAAGGGATGGCGGGAGTCATCCACGCCCTGCCCGACTCCAACATCGATGTCGTCTGGATGCGCGGCGATACAACGCTCTCGGCGGTGATTCACACCGAGAGCCGGGAATGGGTCAGGGAAGGAGAGATTGTTCAACTGGGGCAGATTGGCATCCGCCCCCAACTCCAGACCAGGCCCGCTAACATAATCGAATCGGTCTCCAACGGCGCGGTCACCACCGTTTTCATCGCCGGCAACGCCTACTTCGGCGTTAAAATGCTGGTGACGGGGAAAGCCGGTATCAAGGATTTCATCGGGCCAGTGGGACTGGTACATTTTTCCGGCGAAACCGTCCGCACCGGACTGGCAAATTTCGCCGGATTCATCGCCCTGATAAGTATCTACATCGCATTCTTCAATATCCTCCCCCTGCCGGTGCTGGACGGAGGCCACGTCGTGTATATCTTAATCGAAGCCGTGATACGCAAGCCAATACCCTCCAAGGTCAAGATGATAATCCAGCAGGTGGGGATGGCGCTCTTGCTGGTCTTTATGCTGATAATCGCTTATAACGACCTTATGCGTTATTTTATCAAATAATAATCCAACCCTAACAATCTGATTTGGTGGATTTCAAACGAAAACATCGACTATTATGGTGCAGTTGAACAGAAAGACAATATACCATTTACCGATAGCGATGGCGCTCGCCAGTATATTCATACTGGGATGCGCCTCTCATAAAACCCGGGTCATCCCTCTTGGCAGCGAGCCCCGCGCGATCAACTCTGCGATGCCTGACCGTAAGGCTCTCGACCATTACCTTAGGGCAATTTCCTTCGAAGACCAGCGGTTCTATCAGGGCGCGTTGATAGAATACCTTCAGGCTCTGAAATACGACACCGCCTCGGCGCTGCTGAGGCTGGGCGCAGCGCGCAATTACTATGTTTTGAAATCCCCCGACAGCGCTAAAGTTCAATTACAGAAAGTCCTTGCGGCGGACCACGGCAATCAAGAGGCGCTTGCCTTCCTGGGTGAAATTCTGGTGAGCGAGGGCGAATACCAGCGGGCGGAACAAATTTTCCGCGAACTCGCGGAAAAATTCCCCAACACCGTTTCCTATCACTCTCACCTGGCGGCCATCGCCGTTACCAAAGGTCAGCCCGATGAAGCCCTCAAAGAATATTTAACCATCGCTCAATTGACCGGCGAGGTGGTAGAAATTATGGCGAGAGCCGGAGCGGTTTTCCTGATGAGAAATTATAATACGCAGGCTCTGGAAATCTACAGTCAGCTCACCCAAATCGAACCGGACGACGATAAATTCTGGTATGCGGCGGGCGTGGCGCATATTCGGCTGGAACAGCCCGATTCCGCCTACCGCTGTTTCGAGGCTGCAATCGATATTAATCCGCGCGAACCCCGATACTTCATCGCGCTGGCGAACCTCAGCAGCCTTGAGGGCGACTTCGAAGCCGCTGAAAGCATCCTAAGGCTGGGAATTGAAAATATCCCCGGCAATCCGGCTTTGTATAACCTGCTGGGCGCCACCCTGCAGCGGATGCAAAGGTACGATGAAGCGCTGGAGGCTCTGCAACAATCCATCGAACTGGATTCGACCAGCACCGCTCCATATGTCACCATCGGCTTCATCTACGATGAAATGGGCCAAAGCGCCAAAGCTATCCGGGCCTACGACACCGCGCTGAAAATCGATTCCACCGACGCCTTGGTGCTGAACAATTACGCCTACCTCCTCGCCGAGGACAACACCCGCCTCAACCAGGCTCGAACGATGTCAAACTGCGCTCTCGAAGCAGAACCGGATAATCCCTCCTACCTGGACACTATGGGATGGATTCTCTACCGTCTGGAAGAATACTCTCAGGCTGAAGATTACATCCGGCGCGCTCTGGAGACCTCGCATAATCCCGTAATTTATCTGCATCTGGGGGAGATACTCGAAGCTATGGATAAGTCTGAACAGGCTAAAACAGCATATCGCCAGGGATTGGACAACAATCCTGATAACGAGGAGCTTAAAAAGCGATTGGAGACTCGATGAAGATTGAATTGAAAGCGGCGCTGACTATTGTTTTTTCCACTCTGCTATTATTCGCAGGGTGCACCAGGTGGGGAGCAGAATTGAAACCTCCCCCCCCGGCTGATAAAATCTGGAGCGAAGTGAGAAATAACACCGGCTCCATCATAGGTTTCAAAGGTAAAGCGGAGATGACTATTGAGACCGGTTTCCGCTCCATCCCGGTCAACGCCGAGGTGCTCTACATTCATCCCGATTGGCTCACCCTGCGCGCCTTCGCCCCTATGGGGATGAAGTTGGTGGAATTGTCAATGCAAAAACAAAGATTTATGGTCTATAGCCCCTTCACTAACGAATTTGTCACCGGTGATATAGATTCTGTCAATTTCAGCCGTTCCTTCAAGCTCCCCATTCCTAACTACGACCTCAGAGATGTCTGGCACAGCCTCTACAGCCCGCAGGCTCAAAAGCAAAAGCCCTCCCGCATCGTAAATTCCGGCAAATACAATGTCCTGGTTTATCCCTGTGAAGAGGGGCAGCGGGAAATCTGGATTCACCGCAAAAAGGGATTAATTTACCGGGAAAGCCTGACCGACTCCGCCGGCGTGATAAAAAGATACATAGCGTTCTCTCGCTATAAAAAGAAATCGGGGGTGAATTTCCCCCGCGAAATCGAAATCGGGGACATCGACCTCGGAGTCAGACTCACCATCGAAACCCGCAAATTTTACATCAATCCCGACATTCCCGAATCCGAAATGATGATTTCTGTCCCCCCGGAAGTCAACCGTATTGAAATGGGCAATTCCCGTGAAGATTAGTCTGGTCATACCGCTGCTGAACGAGGAAGAATCCCTGGTCGAACTCCACCGCCAGATAGTCGATACTCTCAGCGGACAGGATTTCGAAATCATCTTCGTCGATGACGGCTCCACCGACAGATCTGGAGAAATCCTGCAAAATATCGCCGCCGAGAATTCCAGAGTAGGCGTTATTACCTTCAGCAAGAACAGGGGTAAAGCTGCGGCTCTGCAGGCTGGTTTCAGACGCGTCACCGGCGATGTGATAATCACTATGGACGCCGACCTCCAGGACGACCCCGCCGAGATTCCCAATCTCCTGACCAAGCTGGAGGAAGGTTATGATATGGTCTCCGGCTGGAAGATGAACCGCAAAGACCCGATTTCCAAGACTATCCCCTCAAAATTCTACAACTATGTCACCGCGAAACTTAGCGGTATTCCCATTCACGATTTCAACTGCGGGCTCAAAGCCTACCGCCGTAATGTCACGGACAGTATCAACGTCTATGGACACCTTCACCGCTATCTCCCGGTGCTGGCTAAGATGGAGGGTTACTCTATCACCGAAGTGAAAATCCGCCACCGCGCCAGGCCTTTCGGACGCACCAAATACGGACTCAGCCGCTTCATCTACGGTCCTCTTGACCTGCTCACAGTTATGTTCATCACCTCCTATATGCGCCGTCCGATGCACCTGTTCGGACTGCTGGGAGTGATTGCGCTGGCGGCGGGAACGGTGATTAATCTTTATCTATCGGTTTTATGGTTTATGGGGCAGTATATCGCCGGCAGGCCCTTGTTCTTCCTCGCTATCCTCCTGATGATTCTCGGCGTCCAATTCTTCTCCATCGGACTCTTAGGCGAGATGATCGCCCGCTCCTCTACTGAGACCGAAAAGGGCGAATTCCTTCCCCCGAGGAACTGAAGATGCGAATCGTAATCCTGGGTCCCGCTTACCCTCTGCGAGGCGGTATCGCCAAACATACCGGCAGCCTCTACAGAAGCCTGGAAAAAAACCGGCATCAACCCATCTTGGTCTCCTTCCGCAAACAATTCCCGCGCTTCCTTTTCCCCGGAACCACTCAAGTCGATATATCGGAAATAGCCGATAAAATCCCCGCCAAACCACTTTTTATCCCATGGAATCCGCTCTCCTGGATGAAAACCGCCTCATATATTGGAAAGCTCGCCCCCGATATCCTGCTGTGCGTCTGGTGGACCCCCTTCACCGCTCTGGGATACGCTTCGGTATGCGCGCTCTTCCGGGGGAAAAAAGCTCCGCCCATCCTGTTCCTCCTGCACAACGTTATCCCTCACGAAAAGCTGCCGGCGATGAAAACCTTGACCCGGCTCGCCCTGAAATCCGCCCGGGGATTCATCGCGCAGTCGAAAAAGGTCGAAGGCGAACTCCTCGAATTCTTCCCGTCTGCCGCCGGCAGGTGGCGCAGAGTAACGCCTCACCCCACTTACGACTTCCAAAATATATCTTCCCCTCCGCGGGAGGAAGCCCGCGCCAAATTGGGAATCACCGAAAGCCGAACTCTGCTCTATTTCGGCGTAGTCCGCCGCTACAAAGGGCTGATGACCCTGCTGCAGGCTTTCCCCAAGGTGGCGCAGCATTTCGAGGGGGACATCAGACTGCTCGTCGCCGGGGAATTTTACGATTCCCCGCAGCCTTATCTGGAGGAAATTGAAAACTCCGGATTCGCGAACAGAATCTCTCTCCACAACCGTTTTATCCCAAACGAAGAGGTGGGGTATTTTTTCGCCGCCGCCGATGCGGTGGCGCTCCCCTATTCCAGCGCTTCCCAATCAGGAGTGACCCAAACCGCTTTCGGTTACGGCCTGCCGGTCGTCTCCACCAGGGTGGGAGGCCTCCCCGAAGTCATCACTCACGGCAAGACCGGAATGATCTGCCCGCCGGATAACCCGGCGGCGCTGGCAGATACCATTATACAGTTTTATCGGATTCGCGGCGATGTGGACTGGGCGGGAAACATAGAAAGGGAAAAATCCCGCTTCTCCTGGGACAATCTGGTCCGAGCGGTGGAAAATTTCGCTTCTGAAGTTAGGGATTAGCTGTATTGTTCATTAATATTTTCGGTTATCAAGTTTGTTCAGCATGTAGGGCGGTTCATTCAGACCCGCCATTATATCGCGCTTACTGTAATACTCTGACATTGTCATTGCGAGGAAGCGAAGCGACGAAGCAATCTATCTGTTATATAACACCTTAAAGATTGCTTCACTTCGTTCGCAATGACAAAGGAGTGACTTTTTTAACAAGAAACTATATATAGAAGACCTGAATACACTTGTCGGCTTTGAATAAACCGACCAACAATTGCTAACTAATCTTCCTGATTTAACTGGATAACCGAATTAATATTATAATATACCATTTGGTAGGGGTTTGATTAATCAAACCCCTACATAACAAGAACATAGATATAATCAAACCGTTATATATCCTAATTGTCATTCCTGAAAGTGAACAAAGTGAACGCGTCGGGAATCTGTATTGAATCGTTGGCTGTCAGATTCCGGACTAACCGGAATGACAGCAGAGATGAAGCTGATTTCTTGAGGATAAATAGTTACACGGGATGGATTATATTACTGAAATTCCACGCATTTTCCATGTAAAAAAAACCTTCAAAGCGCACTTGAACCATCAGTTAATAACTCTTTTGAAAAAAATTGCCGATAATTAACTATTTTTTTGACTTTTTCAATTTCATTTCATATACTTTTATTTCGGAAATAGCTCTGCCGCTTCCTCGCGAGGCATTATTTTCATACTTTATGTTGCAAGGTCGCGAAAGAGATCCCTCGTATGAGGGTTAAAGTTAGATTAGCAGGAACTCCATCTATTATATATCATCTTCCAAGGAGTCAGAAATGGATAAGATGCGGGCGTTAGCCATAGTCCTGATTCTCATCTTCGCCTTTTTCAGCCTGTCAGAGGCTCAGGACAGCCTTAATGTAACTAAAACCAGTCAACTCACATATTGGGATTACGCATTCGATGTTTCAGTATTCGGCGGCGTAGCTTATGTGGCCGATTCCTGGGGTGGAGTCAGAGCGCTCGATGTGTCAGACCCCGGCAATCTCAGGGAACTTGACATCTTCCCCACATTGGGGGAAGCGAAACGAATCGACGTCATCGCCGGGCGAGCGTATATCAGTGAAGGACATCAAGGTCTGCGGATTCTGGACATCTCTGACCCCGCGAACCTGCTGGAATTGGGACAATATAACTCCCCCGGTTACGCCACCGGCTTCGCGGTGAACGGAAACCGAGCCTATGTTGCAGACGGAAAGATGGGACTCAGAATTGTGGACATTTCGGATGTAGCCAACCCGTTGGAACTGGGTTACTACGATTCACTCCGCTACGCTAAAGACGTGGCGGTCTCCGGTAACTACGTCTATGTCGCCGACGGAGGCTACGGCGTGAAGGTGTTGGATGTCTCCGACCCCGCCAATCCCTTCGCGGCTCGCTACTTCTATTTTGCCGCCTTTGATACCGGAGCTCAAGCCATAGACATTAAAACTTTCGGAGATTACGTTCTGCTAGCAGATGGAAAATCAGGTTTCCGGATGCTGGATTTCAACGATTATAACAATCTCACGGAAATGGGTACATTCCCTGCTGCGGGTTCAGCCCTGAGTGTGGATGTTCGAACCGATTACGCTTTCGTGGCTGAAGAAAATACCGGACTCAGAATTCTGGATGTCTCTAACCCGAACAATGTACTCCAGGTTTCCTTTGAAGATTCTTTGACTACAGTATTGGATGTGGCGGTTTCAGGTAACTATGCTTACGTCGCGGACGGCGCAACCGGTATGCAGATTGTGAATGTAGCCGTCATCAGTAATCCCTCTCTGTCCGGTCTGATGGCTTATTCCGACGCGGTTTATGGAACCGCAGTTGCAGAAAACGGAATTCACGTTTTCGCCGCCGCCGGAACTGCAGGATTACATATGATCGATGTAACTTCACCCACTGAACCTGAAGAATTGCTCTCATACGATACACCGGGGAATGCTATGGATGTTGCCTTGGATGAAAGCTTCGCCTATGTCGCTGACGGCGACTCCGGCCTCAGGATAATCGACATCACCGATACTATTGCCTTTGTAGAGACCGGCTCATTCATCGTCCCAGGTACAGCGGTGAAAGTTGTCAAACTTGGTATCTACGCCTACGTAGTGGTCGAGAATCAGGGCATTATGATAATTGATGTATCAAACCCGGCAAGTCCGCTGGAAGAAGGCCGCTGCTTCGGACTGAATTCCGCCAGCGACGTATCGATTTACGCTCCCGGAAGATACGCAATGGTCGCCAATGGCGCAGACGGAATGCGCGTCATCGACGTTTCCGACCCGGCTAACACTGCAGAAGTGAAATATTTGGATACCCCGGGCGAACTTCGCGGTGTCTGTGTCTACGGCGATTATGCATACCTAGCCGATGGAACCGGAGGTTTCAGGCTGGTGGACATATCTCTTTCCCAACCCATAGCGGTGGGAGCCTATGACACTCCCGGCGGCGCGATGAGTATCGACATCGCAGGCGCCACAGTCTATGTCGCCGACGGGATGCAGGGCTTGCAAGCGCTCGACATAACCGACCCGGCGAACATCGCAAACCTCGGAGACTATAACACACCGGGTTCTGCCCTCGGAGTTTCAGTGTCGGGGAATTACGCTTACATCGCCGACTTCGAATACGGGCTTTATGTCTTAGATATTACCAATCCGGCAAACATCAGTCTCGCAGGAAATTACAACACCTTTGGCTACGCCTACAGCGTCGCCTACGATAATAACCATGCCTTCATCGCCAACGGCCTCTCCGGTATTCAGGTTGTCGATGTCGCCGACAACGCGGACGCCTTCGAAATCAGCCGCCTCAATACCGCAGGATACTGCTTTGGAATCGCAGTCTCCGGCGGAAACGCTTATCTCGCATCCGATAAGGAAGGACTGCAGATAATCGATATCAGCAACTTATCCAACCTCAGTCTCATGGGAACCAATGACACTCCGGGGAAAGCCTATGCGGTGGCTCATTCAGGAAACTATGCCTACATCGCCGATTTCGATAAGGGCTTATCCATTGTTAATGTGTCCTCCCCCGACGCGCCAGCCCCAGCGGGCACCTTCGACACCCCCGGATACGCGCTGGGAGTAGCGGTTAACGGGGATTACGCCTACGTCGCCGACTATGAGGACGGCCTCAGAATCATAAACGTTTCCAATCCCGCCAATCCCACTGAAGCCGGAAGTTATAACACACCGGGATTCGCCTTCGATGTTGCCCTGAAAGACAATTACGCTTTCATCGCCGATTATGACTATTGCCTGCAGGTTGTGAATGTGTCCGACCCGGCAAATCCCGTCAAGGTTTCAGAGTTCATCTATGAAAATGGTCCTAAATCATACATCGTCGGAGTCGAAGTTTCCGACGGAAGAGCCTTCCTCGCCGATTATAACAACGGTCTGCTGGTAGTGGACATCAGTGACCTCGACAGTTTGAAGCTGATTGGCTATTACCATACTCCCGGTAACGCGCATATGGCGGCGGTTAACGGCGATTACGCCTACTTAGCCAGCGGCTATTACTTCCAGACTCTGGACTGCGCCGCCGCCCAATCCAGCGAGTGGGAAACGCCTCCCCCAACGGACATTGCCTTCAAACTGGAAAGCGTCAATCCCAATCCCTTCAACAACCGAACCAACGTCAAGTTCGCCCTGGCACAAGCCGGCGAAGTCAGGCTGGTGGTGCGGGATATCCTGGGCCGGGAAGTGGCGGTGCTGGCGGAGGGAGCCTATGATGCGGGAGTCCACAACGTAAAATGGAACGCAGAAACTAACGCCTCGGGAGTTTACTTTTTAACCCTGCAGCGCGGCGCCAACGTTTCGACCCGCCCCGCGATTCTGCTGAAGTGAAAAAGCCCATTTTCCGAAAACACAAAGGCGGACTAATAAAGTCCGCCTTTTCTTTATTCTTTCCTTCAATAAAATCAGGCAATCAAACCAGCCCCCCCGCGCTGAAACCGCTCCGTACCGCCGATTCTATGGTCGCCGGAAGCCCCGTGTCTATCCAATCTCCCGCGAGAAACACGTTTTCCAACCCGGTGACAGCGCCCGGTCGCTCGTCCTGCCTTTCTGATGTAAACTTCACCGTCGCTCTCCGGTTTCGTACAATTCGCTGATAAAGCGCCGGATTGTCATCCAAATCTGCGCCAATGCTCCGAAGGTCAGTCAGGCTCTGCGTTATTAAATCGCTGTCCTGCGCAATCAGTTTGTCCGCCGCGCTAATCACCAGGTTATACGCTTCCCCCGGGCCGAGCTTCCTCCCGCCCTTCATCTGGAAAAACCATTGCGGCAGAGTATCCAGCAGGCAGCCGAAATCGTCAGGGAAAATCCTTCTTTCGAAGACGATGTGAATACAATATATTTCCGAGTATTCGAATTCCTGCTTGGGAAATCCTATGTCAGCGAGCGCTTTCCCGGAAGCAGAGATTTTACTCAGCGAATGCGGGGGAATCGAGATTATGAAGCTGTCCGCCGCGATTTCCCCCGAGAAATTCCCCCTTACAGCCTTCGCCCTCCCCGCAGCGACTAAAATTTCCCGCACCGGACAATGCAATGTCACCTCGACACCGGCGCGCTTCAACGCCGCTAAAGTCCGTTTATGAAACACCTCTTCCAGAGGCTCGCGGAAAAATCCCAGCCCCCCCTTGTTCATAAAACCCTCGACCAGCGCTCTCCTTAATATACTAATATCCGCTTCGTCAGGTAAACAATTCATCACTGATACGATAAAGGGTTTCCAGAAATACTCATACTCCGCCTGCGAAGCCCCGGCTAACCACTCGCCCGCGTTTCTTGGAGATAAGCTCGCTGGCGACTTAAGTTTATTTAAACGGCGGATGAGCGCCAGCCTTTCGCTAAACGATAAAAACTTGAAATTAAACACTCCGGCGAGAAAACCAAGGGCGGGATTTATTAAAGGAACTCTAAATACAGAACGGCCCAATTTCGAATGATAAAAAGGGATTTCCAAGGATGACTGAATCTCCACTGTGTCTTCAGCGTCCATCATCTTCAAAAGCTTCAAAGTATCGAAATAGCCCGCAGTAATCAGATGTTCGCAGTTGTCGAAAATCCTGCCAGCGCGCCGGTCAGAATACGTGGTCAACCTCCCTCCCAGGCGGGCGCCCGCTTCAATCAGCGTCACCTTGAAGCCTCTCTGCGCCGCCGACAGCGCCGCGGCGAGCCCCGACGCTCCCCCGCCAATTACCGCAACCGCTGCCATCGGTCGCGGCCGCCCAACATTATATTGATATAGGTCCGCAGAGCCAATGACGCTTTCCGCCGGCTTTCCAGCGAAATCCTGCCGTCGAAAATCTGAAAACGCCGCTCCCGGATGGTCTCTAAAAGTTCAGTATAGATGACTCGCATTATTTCCGAAGCCGCCTGATTCCTGCGGTCGAAACCGGGGAGCGCAGACACCGCTTTCCGGTAATAATCCATCGCCCGGTCATATTGAAAGCGCATCAGCTTTTGGAAATTCACATTATATAAGCCCGAAGCGAAGCCCGCTTCACTATATTCGAATCGCTCCATTTCTTCCAGCGGCAGATAAATCCTTCCCCGGCGGTAGTCCTCGCTGACATCGCGGATGATATTGGTAAGCTGCATCGCGATCCCTAAAAACTCGGCGTACCGTTTTACCGATCCTTCGCGATATCCAAAAATTTCAATGCAAAGCAGACCAACCGTGGAAGCCACTAAATAGCAGTATTTGACCAGTTCCTCGAAGGTCTGATAGCGGCGGCGCTCCAGGTCGGTCATCATCCCTTCTATCAAATCCCGGAAATAGCGGCGCGGTAAACCGAAACGCTGAACGCTGTCCGCGAGCGCGATAAACAGCGGCGTATCGGAATTACCCTTGAAACAGTCGTCGAGCTGAGCCGATAGACGATTCAAATTATCGAGGGAATCCTCGCCGGGAGCCGGTTCATCCACTAACTGGTCTCCGTACTGGCAGAAGGCATAAAGCGCAAAAATCCCTCGCCGTTTGGCGGGGGAAAGAAACCTGAAAGCATAGTAGAAGTTGCCGGCCTTCCTGCGGGCAAGGTCGCCGCAATAGCTGTAAGCCTCTTTAAGTCTTGCCTCCAAAGCCCATCCGGAGTGAAATTATGGAAGTGATAAGAATCTTCGCTTTATCCACACTATACAGCGCAGGTCTTGTCTTTAAAACATTATAACCGAGGGCTGATATTTTCCTGAGTATCGCTTCACCGCCCTGCCGGAAAAGTCTTAGCTCCAGCGCCAGCCGCATTGGAACCAGCCGCTCCAATTCCAATCCCTCCTTGAATAATCCCCAGGCGCGAGCCGCCTCGAACTCCATCAATCCGGAGAAATTCTTATTGAAAACTCCCCGCTTCAAATCCGCCTCGCTGTAATCAAATCTCTCCATATCTTCCTGAGGCAGGTAAATCCTCCCTTTCTCCAAATCGCGGCGTACATCCTGCAGGAAATTGACCAACTGCAAGGCGGCGCAGGTCTTGTCCGCCAACGCGAACATCTCCGCCTCCCGGTAACCGAACATCATAAGGTAAATTCGCCCCACCGGATTCGCGCTGCGCCGGCAATAATCCAAAAGCTCGTCGAAGGTCCGGTAACGCTGTTTGACCTGGTCTTGCTTGAAAGCGGAAATTAAATCGCGGAACGGTTCCGGGGGAAGGTTGTAACGCTTGATAGTCCCTTGAAGCGCGAGGAAAACCGGTTGCCGGGGAACGCTGCTGTAACATTTCTCCAGTTCAATTTCCCACTCCTCGAGGCGGCTGCTTGCATCGACTCTGCCTTCCTCCGTCAAAGTGTCCCCTTCGTCCCCAATATCGTCCGCGCCCCGGCAAAAAGCGTAGAAAACGGCTAAATCCACCCGCATCTTTCGCGGAAACAACAAAGACCCCACCGTGAAATTCTCATAATGGCGCGACTGAGCGCGGCAATAGGCTTCCGCCTCTCCCAAAGACCATACTTTATGCTGAGCGCCCACCCTCAACTCACACCATAAAATCCTTGAGCTTATCCTCTACCAATTGCTTTATTTCGTCCAATCGTTCCGGGCTTTGCGCTTCGAACCGCATCACTAAAACAGGTTGAGTGTTGGAAGCCCTCAACAATCCCCAGCCGTCGCCCATATTCAGCCGCACACCGTCGATGTCGTTTACATCGTAGCCCTCCCGCTTAAAACACTCCACCGCCTTCTTAACCACTTCGAATTTCTTGTCCTCGGGGCAGTCGAACCGTATTTCCGGTGTCGCGTAACTCTTAGGCAGATCGGCGAGATATTCCGACAATTTCAGATTGCCCCGGGCGACAATTTCCGCCAGCCGCAGCGAAGCGTAAATGGCGTCGTCGAAACCGAAATAGCGGTCGTTGAAAAAAATATGCCCGCTCATCTCACCCGCCAAAAGAGCTTCTTCCTCCCGCATCTTACGCTTAATCAGCGAATGTCCGGTCTTCCACATTATGGGCCGGCCCCCGTTTCGGGCGATGTCGTCATATAACCGTTGTGATGATTTAACTTCGGCAATCACCGCCGCGCCAAGGTGAGTGCGCAATATATCCCGCGAAAAAATCACCATCAGCTCATCCCCCCAGATGATATTACCCTTCTCATCTACCACCCCGATACGGTCCCCGTCGCCGTCGTAACCCACGCCGAAATCGAGTCCCTTCTGCAGTACGGTATCTCGCAAAACTTTAATCTCATCGGGAAGAGTGGGGTCGGGATGGTGATTGGGGAAATTCCCGTCGGGATTGGTGAATAAATCGTAAACCACGCAGCCGTAATAACGGAAAAGCTCCGGCGCCGCCAAACCCGCAGTCCCGTTGCCTGCGTCCAGCGCCACCCGCAGAGGTCGTTCGATAGACACCGTGTTCTTGTGATACATTATGTAGTCCGCTAAGATATCGAACCGGGATACCTTACCTTCACCTTGCGCGAAATCCCCCTTCTCAATCAGCCGGTAAAGCTCCTGCAAGCCTTCACCATAGAGCGACTCCGGGCCCACGTTCACCTTGAAACCGTTGAATTCCGGCGGATTATGGCTCCCGGTTATCATCACCCCGCCATCGGCTTGAAGGTGATGAATGGAGAAATAGAACATCGGAGTGGCGCACATCCCCAACTGAATCACACTCATCCCCGCGGAAACCAGCCCTTCGGTGATGGCGTCGCGGTAAGCAGGCCCCGAAAGCCGCGCATCCCATCCCAAGGTCAAACGCCTGCGCCCCTGCCCCGCCATCATCGTCCCGATTCCACGCCCCAGAGTGCGGACCACCTCAGGCGTTAAATCCTCGTCCACCACTCCCCTGATATCGTACTGTCGGAATATTGTAGAATTCATCGAAGATCCAGTTAATTTACCTAGAAAATAGCGGAAGCGCTTCCCGCGAGCCGTGAATTTTCATTCTTGGTGGCGGATGGTCGCGAAGGAGACCATCCTTGATGGTTTAACCGTTGATTAACAAGAATATCCATAAAATGGCAATAGTGAGCGTATCACTAAAGAACTTTGAGGCAGGAGGCACAATAGTCATTCCGGCGCAGCCGGAATCCTTCTTTAAAAGAAGTGCCAGCCTTACGACTGATGACGCTTGCGTTTCAAATCGGTAAAATGTTATTATTCGTTTAATTCGTTTAATTTGTTGTGAATATAAGCTCCAAATAAACAAATACATATATGTTATTAACTTCAGAGAATTAAAGTTATACCAGTGAGCTGATCTTTCTTCATTCGCGTATATTCGCGGCAAGATGTTTTCTAAATGCGCTGCTTCACCGTATCCGGCTTTAATTTATACCATACGTTAGCTGTGAACACCTCCATATCCCAATAACTCCAGCCCTCCAACACAACCTCTAACTCTATCGCCTTCATCTGAGTCTCGCCGCTGGCGCTGGGGACTATGATTTCTTTCCAATCATCCTGAACCCGGGTGATGGTATAGCCTGATTCCAGCACAATCTCTATCTTGAAAACCGCGATTTTCTCCGGAGGGCTGGCTATGGCGTCTTCTAACGCCGCCAGGGTATAAGTAGAGGTCACGCTGTCATCGCCTGGAATATCGGAGAATTCCAGGGCGGACTTCACGCTGTGAGTATCCACCTTAATCCATCCCTCTTCCGCCAAAAGCAATAAAGGAATGAACCAAAGCGCTAGCAGCGTAAACCGGAGACTATTGTTTAACGAACCGGAACGCATCGGCAGCCACCGTTGAAGAATCGGAATATGAACCTGTTAGGAAGAAAAAGTTGTACTCGCCTGCAGGGGCGTTGGGCGGAACATTCTGTTCAAACTGACGGGTGAGGGTCACCCCCGCAGGAACCGTCAGATTGGTGCGGAGAGCGATAGGCCCATACCCCTGGCCGTTAGGCAATACTACTCCGGTCCAGCCGTCAGTGGTTATAACGCTGCTGGAATTGTTGGTCAGGGAAGCGGTGTATCTGAAGGAACCTCCGCCCGATGGTATCACCAGTGTGGAACTGTCGGGAACCAGCTTCGCCTGCAGGTCGGGCAGGAAAAATGACACACTATACCGCCGGTCCAGTATCCATTCATCCGGGTCGTACATCACCGCCAGAGGCTGTCCCTCCACATTGAAACTGAACATTTGAGTCGGCAGGCTGTCCCAGGCAACGAATTCATAAGCGCCGGAAGTGGTGGTTATCTCAACCGGCAGGGGCATAGTGAATATCGGGGTTTGGTTTATCAACTGCTGGGTTTGACGGAATGTGACATCCACTCGATACTGGTTCCCGCCCAGGTTGGTCGATTGATAACCCCAGTTGAATTCCGGGAAGCCCGCCTGGTAAACCCACTCATCGAAGAACCAGTCGAGGGTGGTGTCATAAACCGCTTCAAAAACCTCTTGTAATTCAGAACTCACCACGCTTTCAAAAGCAAAACTGTCCCGATAAGCGGGGAAGAATTCCCAGAAGGCAGAATCACCACCGACCCAGCGCAGCATATGCATCAGCCAGGCCCCCTTCTGATAAACAGTCCCGCCCCACATATTCGTCGGGTTGTAGATAGGAAAACGGTCCCGCTGGTCTTCATAAAAATAAGTGGAGCGGAAAGAACTCATCCGGCTTCTAAACGATGCGGTTCCGTAAGCGTGCTCCTTATACAATGCGTCACTGTAGGTGGCGAATCCTTCGTTCAACCAGATGTCCATCCAGGTGCCGCAGGTGACCATATCCCCCCACCACATATGAGCCAGCTCATGAACATAGAGCCACTCATAGTTCGTACTCAAAATATTATGCCCGATGGAGGTCATAGTCTGGTGCTCCATTCCCCCGCTCCAGGTGAAAAGGGCATGGCCGTATTTCTCTTCTATGAAGGGGTATTCGCCGTACTTCGTTTCAAAGAAAGCCATGTAATTGGGGAGGGTGGCAAACGCGGTCTGCGCCTGCGACAACCGCTCCGGGTAAACATAATGGTCGATGGGCATAGTGTCGCCGAAAACGCTGATGTAAGGTTCCCCGAAATGCACGAAATTGGTGGCGGAGATGGAAATTAAATAGGTCGTTATGGGGTAGCTTTCCTGCCAATGGTAAGTGATGGTGCTGCCGGGATTGTGAGTCGTATCTACCAGCACACCGTTGGAAGCGGCGAACATCCAATCGGGGACAGTATAACGGATGTCTGCGGTGAACTTATCGTGGGGCACGTCCTTGCAGGGCCACCAGGTGCGCGCGTCTTCCGGTTCGGAAAGGCTGGCGACGATAACGGTGCCGCTATGAGAACCAAAAGTGAATCCCTGCAGACTTCCCCCCCCGGGATGACCATGATACACCACTGTCACCTGGAACTGCTGCCCTTGATTCAAAGGAGAATGAGGCGTAACCCGGATTTGATTGTTCAGCCGGTTGTAAGTCAACGCCCCTGCGGGATCGTAAACCGAATCCACCGCCATATTGTCGGCGAAATCAATCGCTATAAGAGCCAGATTATTAATGTAAGATTCCGCAGTCATTGTAACCGTGCCATTGATGATTTGCGTAGTGGGGTCGATGCTGATGTTTATATCTTCATGGGTGACATTGTAATGGTAGATGTCGTCGTCACGTGGTTCCATTGAAGCGGGTACTCTCCCTTCCTTCATATCGAATAGAATCTGGTAATCGAAATCCGGGGGATCGGTTTGGGCGAAAGCGAAGAGGGAAAGGAAGGAGAATAGCAGCGCAAGGCAAAATATCCGTTTCATTTCAGCTCCGTCGTGTTTTAATTTATGCCGCGTCCATATCGAAATGGTGTTTGTGATTTCGGTGAACACTGGGATCTGTTTCCAGCGCTATAGATTGACTGAACCAAAAGTTATAAATAAATCCAATAAATGTCAAATAGCGTCCTTCACAAAAACAAAAAACTCTCGGTTCAACACCGCAATTTGCATAATTCCACCCCCGGAGTTATCTTGAAACGATTTATTAGCGCTTGGAAACATCTCATTAGATAGATGAAACCTATGACCGCGTCCGATTCTTTTTAACTTGCCAACTTGTCAACTTACAAACCTGCAAACTCTATTCAGGGTAAGATATTGCATCCGTCACTAAAAAAACTGCGAAAAACTGTCTATATAATCTTTGAACGAATCGTCAATTTAATGGGAGGTTACCAAAATTTCAGGCGCGTTTTCAAAATGGCGGATTTGACCGGTTCTGTCCGCTTTCATATCGGCTATGTCGGCGGGTATTCCAAGACGGAATACCTCAAAGCCGTGGCTGATTCCTTCCCCAAACTGCCTCCGGCGCAGCATAAGCGAATCCTCCGGGGCTTCTGGAAAGACCATCAGCGGATGTTCCTGGAACTGATTATGCTGAGAAACATCGACAGCGGGAACGTGAGCCGCCTGGTGGATATCGAAGGCGCCGAACGCCTGGAGGCGGCGCTTAGCGGAGGCAAAGGAGCGATTTTACCGGTGCCCCACTTCGGCAACATCCGACTGCTGCACTATTTTCTGGCGCTGACGGGCTATCCGGTCAGTGTGGTCAGTTCCGCCTATGCCGACGACCCCGAAATCGTGCGCCGCTTCAAGTTAGGGATTACTTCGGAGGTGCACCAGGTGGGCTTTAGGGGGGATAATCCCCGCTGGATAATCCAGGCGCTTAAAGCCAACCGCCTGGTGCAAATCGCTTCCACCGCCGAAGCGGGAAACGCAGGCGTGGAAGTGGACTTTATGAACCGCAGGCTGTTCCTCACCAGCGGCTGGATCCGCCTGGCGATGATGACCGGAGCGCCGATTCTGCCCGCCTGGATCCAGCGCGGCTCCGACGAACGCCACACCATACACATCGAGCCGCCCTTCCCCCTTGCCGATGAGAGCGACAAAAACGACCGGATTAGACAAACCGCGCAAAACCTTCTAAGTTCCTTCGAAGGAATCTACCGGAAAAAACCGCAACTTATCGACTGGATGAGCTGGATGGTGCGCCTTTCCGAAGCGAAAGAGTACTTCGGGAAGGAAGGATTGTGAATGATGAATGATGAATGATGAAAACCGCTTTGGTTCTTAAGACAAAAGTCCGTTTCGTCATTCCAGCGCAGCCGGAATCGTTCTTTCCCCACTTTCTTAAAGGAGTCTTGCGCCTTTCCCCCCCTTCATAAAGGGGGGCAGGGGGGATTACAAATCATAGGTCGGCTTATTCAAAACCGACAAACACCCGTGCCGCCGGGCCACCGCACCCGGCGGAATTACGGCGGGTCTGACTTCAAATCACCAAGTTTTTACACAGTCGGAGGATAATAATGATGCAGGAATTCCTCGAAAAAGCGGTTACTACTATTTCTACAGCGCCGTGCTGCAGGGATTTGCGGCGCTGGTCGGTGTGGTCATCGTGGGGATAGTGTTCAAACTTCAGGCGATAGAAAATTCCATAAATGAAAGAATTAAAGAAGTCTATATCCACCTTAGTCAAGGAATGGGCAAGAGCATATACGGACATAAACAAGTAGTGAATAATGCGTTTAATCGTTTAATAACCAATAAAGAAGAAATATCAGAAGAGGATAGTAATATTAGAAAAAAAGACTTGGAGAAAGATTCTAAAAGGGTTAAAGAACTACTTATACATTTACGATCGTTAACCGAAAAAAGAAAACTAATAAGAGAGGAAATTACCAAGCCTTTGATCTGTTCCCTCTTGATAATATCTATTTCAGCAATAATGCTGATATTAAAAGATCTCGTTCTCAATGAAGTCGTTTCCTGTAATCTGTGTATTTCATTAACATTAACAACAATCGTTCTTATATTCATCGCTTTATACTTCCATGCGAATTTCGTCCGGCGGATATTCCTTGAAAAACACAAATCGAATGTCTATGATAATATGGAAGATTTGTTTGAAGAACATATAAAGGAATTGGATTTATGAAAATCTTGTCGAGCGGATTATGCTCAGCATAATATTGTACTATTATAATGAACGACATTAGTTCTTGTCTCAACAGAAATATGTTCTTAGGGTAGGGGCGGTTCGCGAACCGCCCCTACAAAATTGCATTGGGATAAGTATTATTGTCAATTATTATAACGTTGTGCTGTCGACTCTCCGCAGTCGACAGCAACTAACTGATTTATAAACATATATCGCAGAGTACGGGGACTTTGCGACACAATAAATAATCGGTTCATCGCTGTTTCGTGTGGGTAATTATTTAGGCGTATTATATTCCCTTTGAT
>CAYQZD010000055.1:0-24101 GCA_964421875.1 uncultured bacterium | reverse complement strand
CAAGCCCGGAATGACGATGGTGATCGATTTCGAATATTAGAGGTCAATTATAGTTATTCCTGAACAAACTGGATAACCGATTACCATTTGACCGGAATCTCGTTCACCGCCGCAGCCAATAATGAAAATTAAGATTATTAAAAGCGCATATAGTATATTTCAATGATAATCAATAGAAAGAAATATATTCAGTTTTTATGTTGTAGAAACTCTTTTAAGTCTGGTTGGCATTGAATCAGGTAATAAAAAAAGCCCCTGAAGACTGTAGCTTCAGGGGCGTGTGAAAATCCGGGGTCATTGTAGTCGTGGTATAATCGAATGTCGTGGTATCCGGATTGTCAGCATTTCACTGTTCTGGTGTTATCTCTCATAATGTCAATTTCCGTTTACATAGTGTCCTAATCGTTAAACACCGTAAGTGAAAATCGTAGTAGTGCAGAGAGATGATACAAAAACTATGCCAATAGGAGTTTTCTAAGATTCAAGATATATTTCCCGTATTGAGTTGAACATAATAAAAGACGGAGGAAAAAATATTCAAATGGAGTTGTTATAGTTGATGATTTCTTTCAAGGCAGGAATGAAAAATAAACAGGGAAAGTGTAGTTTTCAGGAAGAGTATGTATCAGGTCGAAGGTGTGTATACATTATTAATTCTTATCAATATTTAGCCAATCACCGCCACTTCGGAGCGCAGCGTGTCCCATAATTCTCTTATCGCCATCGATGCCGCCCTTTCGCTGTACTCCACCACGCTCAATCCCGCAAGTTGAGCTTTGGTGAAATCGTCATCATAGGGTATCCGCCCCAACACATTCGCTCCCAGTGTCAACGCCTGAGATTCAATCTTGTCCGACATTTCCGGATTCAAATCCCATTTATTGACGCAGACGTAAGTCGGGAGGCGGAAATGTCCGGTCAGCTCGCATACCCGCCCCATATCGTGCGCTCCCGACACCGTCGGTTCTGTTATCACCAAAGCCGCGCTGGCGCCTGTCAACGATGAAATCACCGGACAACCAATACCGGGCGACCCGTCGGTGAGGATAAGGTTTAGTCCCCTCTCCGAGGCGATTTCCCGCGCGTTGCGGCGCACTAATGACACCAACTTCCCCGAATTCTCCTCGCCAGGCTTCAAACGCGCGTGAGCCATCGGACCTGCGCGGGTCTCGGAAAGATAAAGCTCGCCGCAAATCGGCTGCTCCATCACCACCGCCTCTTCAGGACAATAGTAAGCGCAGACTCCGCAGCCTTCGCAGGACATCGGGTCGATAGTATAATCGGAATCACCGTCGAATCGCACCGCTTGGAAACGGCATAGCTCCTCGCATACCCCGCAGCCGCTGCATCGTTCCGCCACTATCCGCGCTCTGTAACCTCCGCGAAAATCCTCCCGCCTCACCTTCTCCGGATTGAGTACCAGGTGCAGGTCGGGCGCATCTACGTCGCAGTCGGCGATGACCGAATTCCCCGCCAGCGCCGCGAATGAAGCCGCCACACTGGTCTTGCCGGAGCCCCCCTTGCCACTGATGATTACTATCTCTTTAGTGATGGACATATACGATGATTCTTTGAAAAAGATATGACCGGAATGTTGTTTCTTTAGGATGTGGGATCCCTTCTAACGGGATATAGCTTGGAAGCGGTTGTCCGTCAAAGCGATTCGCACGGCGGATGCTCGCATCGGGATTCCCGTCCGCAGCAGGGGGAACTCTGCTCGCAGTTCCCTCGTCCCCAGCCTTTTTGGTGGCCTCCACTCATTACCAATCCCGTTCCGGAGGAAAGGCTCCGGACCGCATTCCCGCCGCATTCCGGGCAAATCCGCTCCCGCACCGCATCGAAAGACTCCAGATTCTCTAACCGAAATCCGCAATCCCGGCATTCATACTCATAGATTGGCATAACCTTAGTCCCGCCGATGAATTAATGGTCGCATGGATTGTCGCCGGTGACCAGCGATCCTCCAAGATAGTCCTCAACCAGACGCTCCGGCGAACCGCCTTGAGCGCCTATAACTACATCGATGCCATACATTCGGAATAAATCTTGAGCGCGCATCCCCATTCCACCGGCGATGATGGAGTTTACTCCCTGACTTTTAAGCCATGCAGGAAGCATCCCCGGCTGATGAGGGGGTGAACCGATAGTTTCGGTAGAAATCACCTGTTTCGATTCCGGTTCCACAGTCAAAATCGCAAACTCGCTGCAATGACCGAAATGCAAACTGAGCGCGCCGTTAGCAATTGGTATGGCAATTTTCATAACATAATCCTTCTTTGATTGTACTAGGGCACAGGAATCCTATACTGTGCAATAATAGACTGATAAATAACGACTAATCTAAATTAAATCATAACCTTCGCCGCCTGCGGGATTCTATCGACTATATGTTCGAATAACTCCCGGTAACAGGGAAGCTCATTGATAATCAAGCCTCCGTTTGAATACACTTCCGCAATCCGGCGGTCATCCGGGATTTCAGCGATAACCTCGATTCCTTCCCTTCTGCAGAATTCCACGACCCGGTCGTCCCCGCATCCCGCGCGGTTTAAAACCACTCCCAACGGCAGCCCCAATTCCCGCACTGTTTCCACCGCCATCTTCAAATCGTGAACCCCGAAGGGAGTAGGTTCAGTTACCAGCGTAACATAATCCGCTCCCTTTAAAGTTTCCACCACCGGGCAGGAAGTCCCCGGAGGGGAATCCAGAATCACGCAGCCGTCCGCAGGCAGCGACCGCTTCAAGTCCCGGAGCAGCGGAACCGCGGATACTTCACCAACATTGAGCCTTCCCCCGCAAAAATCGATTCCTCCGGCGTGGCCGCTCTCTATTACCCCGATTTCACGTGGAACCTCTTTAATCGCCTTTTTAGGACAAATCAGAGCGCAGCCGCCGCAGCTATGACACATTTCGGGAAAGGTGAGTGTCCTTCCCCCTACTACCACAATAGCGCTGAAACGGCAGATGTTCCCGCATTCCCCGCAGCCGTCGCATAGTTCCGCATCCACTACCGGATTGAGGACGCCAACCGTCCTCACGCGGTCAATCGCAGGCTTGAGAAAAAGCGCCCCGTTTGGCTCTTCGACGTCACAATCGACATAAGCGACCTGCTCCCCGCTGGCTGCCAGCGCGGAGGCGATATTCACCGCTACCGTAGTCTTGCCGGTTCCGCCTTTGCCGCTGGCGATAGCAATCTTCATTCGATGAAACTATTCAGGTTTAATTAGATAGGCTATTCGCCCTGTTTAATTTCCTTACTTAGCTCCTCCAGACGCTTTTCAATCGCTTCCAAAGCTCCGCGAAAATATTCCGCCTGCGATTTTAGCGCCTCGATTTCCCCCGAAGCGCTCAATGTTTCGGATTGGGACGGCGGCGAGGAAGGATATGACGCTCCGATGGGAGGGGCAAACCATCCGAGTCGCCTGAAAAACCCTCTGCCTCTACCGCCGCCCCATACACGACCTCTGCCTCCACCCCAAGGCGCTCCTCCGCGTCCCGCGCCGCGGAAACCGCCCCCAAATCCGCCTCCATATCCGGGATTTAAATATCCCGGCCCGTCAAACCCTGCGCAATAACCTGCGCTCCGACCGGTTCGAGGTCCCGCGCCCATAGGTCCTGTTCTATCTCCACCTGGCATTTATTTCTCCTTTCAATTATCTTTGTGTAAGTTGATGCAGCGCTAAATACTGGTTTCATCCTTCGAAAAAGTACTACCAATGTCCCGATACATCCGGAGCCTCAGCGTACTCGTAAATCCCGGTTTTGAACTTCTCAACCGCATCTAATGCCGGTCCCTCGACACCGATAACCACTTTAATACCGGCCGCGGAAAGCGTCCGGAAAGCCTTTGGTCCGCAATGACCCGTCAGCAGCGCCTCAGCGCCCGACTCCGACACCGTTTCCGCAGCTTGGATTCCCGCTCCGCTGGGTGAGTTCAAGTTCTGGGAGTTATCCTTATGCTCTACGGCGCCGCTTTCTGTGTCCACCAGCATAAAATAGGGAGCCCGCCCAAATCGAGGATCGACCTCGCTATTATAATCCTTATCTGAAACCGTTATGGCAATTTTCATAATAGATTCCTTATGCTATACATAATTATTACGCTTCATTCTGAAAACACCAGAAGCGCGAAGGCGTTAGAGTAGGGGAGACCTCTCAAACAAATCCACTATTTCCTACCCCTCCTCCTCCTCCGCTGGCAGCAACCGGGCATCAGGTACCTGGGATCTGTCAACCTTTCCTGTAGGTAAGCTGACAACACCTCGTTAATGGGCCCGCTGAGCCAGGGATGGACTTCCACGCCGCTTCTGTTCAGGTATTCCAGAAATTCATTGGAAACCGCGCCGCATAAAAGGCAGTCGATGCCCTGAGCCCGAAAGTATTCCGCTTTCACCTGTAGCGGGCCTTTGTCCACTTCGAGGATATTGCGGCCGTTGGCGCGGCCCTCGTCGATGTCTATAATCAACAACCGCCGCGCCGCATCCATCACAGGAGATACGCGCCCCGCCCAAATTGGTATTGCCACTCGCATAATTTTAACTACCTTTTCAACAACATATGAAAGCAATACTAATGCCAGTTTAATGACTATCAATCGTATCGCTAATAATTACAATATTATGATGGTTAATTTTCGATTATATGTGGCAATTTCTATTACGTTTATAGTATCATATACGCTACTATTAAACTGTCATATAGTAGCGATGATACTATTATAGCGGGAAGTGTAATATTCTATGAGAAGAGGTGGTGGTGAGTAAATCTAAAAGAAAAATTGGTAAAAAAAACAGGACGAAAATCAATCCGTCCTGTTTCAATTGTGTCAATGGGAAGTAATCACTGAGTAGCAGCCCTTCCGCCTGGCTCTTCCCACAACAGATTCCGCAGTTTCAGCCAGTCGATGTGGGACATCGCCTGCCCGGAATTCGCCGCCAATAACGGAAGTGAGGACACCGCCACGCTGAACTCGTTTTCCAACTCGCAGCACAACCTTCGAAACTCTTTAATTGAGCTGAAACGCCCTCGCTTCTGTGATCCAACCCCGTTTCCCCCGGTGTTTTCCCATAAATCGTAGAGTTCCAGCAGACAATCTCGAAGCCCCGGCCGCTCCAGCGCCGCATAATTTCCCGTCCAATGCACCGCGCCCCGCACGCCTTTGATGAATCCCTCCACCGCAGAGCGAAATTCCTCAGCGCCGCCCCGGAATTGGCTTATCTCGCTTCCGAATGTCTTCCCGCAGTCCAATATTCCCGCGCATTCCAACGCCTTGAAGAACCCCCAGGCTTCCCCGCTGTTTATCGAATCCGGCAGAGCGCCCTTTAGAACGCGAAAATCGAATTCCCGATTGATTCGCTTTACCTCTGTTTGATCTTCATATTTCATAATCTGATTCCCGGTATACTAAACGCATACACTAATCCGTAGGGGCGTTCAACTGAACGCCCCCTGGTATTATCCATTGATAAACATAGACTTGAGATAAACCGTATGACGTACCATCGATTTACTTTGAAAATAGCGGCAGCGTCGATACGCGAGCCGTGAATTTTCATCCTTCGTTGTGTGATGGTTCGCGAAGAAAATCCATCGAATGATGGTTAATCAGCCTCCAGTATCTTCGCCGCCTCTTCCCGGTCCACATCCAACACGTGGGGCAGGCCGGTTATCTTAGCCGCCTCCGGCGTTAAAGCCGCCAAATCGTCCCGCGTCATATGCTCCAGCGAAAACTTACGGCTGCCGCACATAAGCTGCCGCAGCCCCTGCGCCAAACGCTCGTAGTAGGTGTAGAGCCCGAGAGCGCCGGGAGGAATCTGCTCGAATACCTTTTCTCCTAATTCGTGCCTGAGTTCCGCCGCAGTCACGAATACATCATCGATATTGCTCCCGAACCGCTCGACATAGACCGGAAGCTGGTGGCTCTCTATCGCCTTGCCGATGGTCTTGCCCACCATACAAGCCGCAATGGGGGAACGAGCCATCCCGATCAGTTTCGTGAAGGGCGCCCCTAAAGCCAGCCCCTTGAACATCTGGTCTTCGAAGGTGAATCCCCCCGCCAGCGCCAAAGCGGGAACATGCTTTCCCTGGTCCGCCAGTTTCTTGGTGTATTCATAAAGCAGCGAATGCAGTTCCACCGGAGGCATTCCCCATTCGTTCATCATCCGCCAGGGACTCATACCGGTGCCGCCGCCGGCGCCGTCAACCGTCAAAAGGTCGATTTTATACTTCGAACTGAACTTCACCGCCCGCGCTAAATCCGCCGGCCGGTAAGCTCCCGTCTTCAGGAAAATATACTTCGCTCCCGCTTTCCGAAGTTCAGCCGCCCGGCTGGCGAACGATTCCTCCGTAACCATACCCACCCGGGAGTGACGCTCGAACTCCTTGAACGAACCACGTTTGAAAGCTTCCACCATATTAGGATCGGTGGGATTGGGCAGAACCACATAGCCCCGCTCATATAGCATCTGCGCCTTCTTCAAATCCCGTATCTTGACCTCGCCCCCGATGTTCTTCGCGCCCTGCCCCCACTTCAGTTCCACACATTGAACGCCGAGTTCGCTGAGAGCGTACTCCTGCACTCCTAAACGCGTATCCTCCACATTGGACTGAACCACTATAGCGCCGTAACCGTCACGCTGATGGTCGGTGAAAAGTTTCACCCGACGCTTCAGATCCACCGTATCTACTACACGGCCGTTATCATACTTCGAATTGGGATCCATACCAGCCACGTTCTCCCCGATAGTGAGGCCCGTGCCCGCCAGCGCCGTTCCTATCGCCAATCCTTCCCAGTTGTTCTTAGCGATATCGGTGGAGCCGATACCGGGTATCATTATCGGAAGCCGGAACTTCAGCCCGCCGTCATGACCGAACTTCACTTCCAGGTTCACATTGGGGAAAATCGCCTTATCGCTGTCGGCTTCGATACCCTGAGCGCCCACAGCCGTCCCCATTATATTAAGATGAGAGTAATCGACCGGATAGACCTTTTCCGCCGCAGTGGTGATTACCCCGAAAGGCTGAGGATAAATCACCTCGTGACCGCGATAAGCCGACTTCCCGATTTCGCACATCCCGATGCAGCCGTCCACGCAGGTAACACACATCCCCGAAATCGGAGTCACCGAGCCGTCGGTGCGGTTCTTGGTCAGCGTCGCCGCCGACGAATTCACTCTGGACAATGACGTAAGCATTGGCTGTTATTCTCCTTTATCTGTATTGAGATTAATATATTTTCCATAAGATGCTGACTTTTATAAAAAGTCTAATTAAACAGTCATTCTGTCAGACGCAGCGCCGACAGAATTCTCGCGTATTAATAAAAACTAACGGGTAATAAAGAAGGATTCCGGCTTCGCCGGATTGACCGAATCGGAGTCCGGCGCTACTTTTGAATTTCACAAGCAACGCAAGGCTCCATATAGCACATCATATCGTCGAAACCGTCTTTACCCACGCACGGCGGATTGAGGTTGGCGCACCCGCCGCAAATCGCATTCTCAGGCTGGGTGTAAGTGCAGCGCAGGGTGCAAGCCGGGCAGACATAAATACATCCCCCGCAAAGTCTGCACTGCTCCGATTTAATGTCGAAGGGAGTGCCGACACTCCGGTTCTCGCCCCGGCCTCGGAAACCGATAGCCTTAGCCATCATCTGCTCCTCGCACATCCGCACGCACAACCCGCACATTATGCAGTCTTCATACTCCTGCTTGAATCGTTGCCGGCGGATTTCATACTGCGCCGCCAAATCCTGTACCACCTTCGACTGCGGGCACGATGCTAATAGCAGCTCCAGTATCATCTTCCGAGCCCGCATCACCCGGCTCGAAGCGGTCCTAACCTTCAAACCTTCTTGCGCAGGATAGGTGCAGGAGGAAACCAGTTTAGACCGAGGCCCCTCCCCGATTTCCACCACACACAGCCGGCAGGCTCCGTAAGGACTGAGCCCCTCCATATGGCACAGCGTGGGGATGGGAAAACCTAAAAACCTCGCCGCCTCTAACAGCGTCGTTCCCTCCTCAACCGACACTTCCAGACCGTTTATAGTAAGTTTTATCACTTAATAGTTCCTAATTATTGAACAGTTTCTGCTGCTTCCACTTCAATCTGTTTCTTGGTGAAATCAAGGTCGCAGCGCAGGCACCGTCTCGCCTCGCGCTGAGCCTCCGGTTCGGTAATAGTCCTGTCCACTTCGTCGAAACTTCGGATTCGCTCGTCGATAATAAGCTGGGACGGTTTACAGCGAAGAGTATCCGCTGCCGCTTCCTCTTCGGTCAAAGTCCAGGGTTCAACATAAACCTCAGGTAATTTTGGTCTGACCGGCTGATGAAGCGGTAACCCTCGAAGGTAGCGGTCTATCATCACTGCAGCCCGCTTCCCGGCAGCAATGGCGTCGACTATAGTGTTAGGACCGGTGACAGCGTCTCCTCCGGCGAATACCCCGTCTATATTACAAGCTAAAGACTCTTTATCAACACAGATGGTGCCGTTTTTGTTAGTCTTGAGGGCGCCTAATCCTCCCGGATCTATGGAATCGCTGTCCGGTTGTTCACTGATGGCGATGATGAGCGTATCCAAGGGAATGATGAAATCAGTGCCGTCCGTCGGAATCGGACGCATTCTGCCGCTTGAATCGAAATCGCCCAATCGGTTCTTCTTGCATTCTATCCCAGCGACATGCCCCTTATAAGATAATACCCTGATGGGAGTTATAAGGGTTTTAAAATCGATGCCTTCTTTTTCCGCGGATTCTATTTCCTCGGCAAAAGCAGGCATTTCATTCATAGTCCGACGATAAATTATCGTTACGCTGTTGACGCTCTCATGCCGCAAAGCCGTCCTGGCAGCGTCAATCGCGGAATTGCCCCCGCCTACCACGCCGACATTACCTTTTGCCCAATTCTCTCCCCGCAAGTTAAAAGCCTTCAAAAACTCAATGGCGGGATAAACCCCTTCACTGTCTTCGCCGTCGATTTGTAATCGTCGGCCTTTCTGAGCTCCTATCGCCAAAAATACCGACTTGAATCCATCCTCGAAAAGACTGTCGATGGTTGCGTCCCTGCCGAAACTGACATTACATCTGAGGCTGACGTTCTCATCTATAACCGATTCGATTTCCTTTGTCAATACATTCCGAGGCAATCGATAAGAAGGAATGCAGTTCAGCATCATCCCGCCTGGTTCGGATTCAGCTTCGAAAACTGTCGATTTATATCCCATCAGCGAAAGCATATGAGCCGCAGTAAGGCCGGCTGGACCTGAACCTACAATGGCAACCATGGGCTTCGCATCCTCAGAATCGTAAGCTCGTTTAGGTATGTATACAGAAGGATCTACAGTGTCGGTCACAAAACGCTTCAAGTCTCTGATTGCGACCGGCTGAACGCCAGTCGAGCCTAAACGGCAGTTTTGTTCGCATTTATGGTCGCAAACCCTGGAACATACCGAAGGGAACGGATTGGTTTCCCTTATGGCTAAGTAGGCTTCTTCATACTCGCCTCGCGCGATATGAGCCACATATCGCCAGGCTTCAGTGCCGATGGGGCAGGCGTTTTGACAGGGCGCTCCGACCAACTCCTTGCATACACCCGCCGGGCAGCGCTTATTGCGGATATGCTCAATATATTCTTCGCGATAATACTTCAAAGTGGAAAGAACAGGATTGGACGCCGTCTGACCCAAACCGCACATCGAAGCGTCCTTGACTACCGCCGCTAATTCTTCCAAGAGGTCAAGCTGCTCCATTGTTCCTTTACCGGTGGAGATGTCATCTAATATCTCATACATCCGTTGCGTTCCTTTACGGCAGGTAAAGCATTTCCCACACGATTCATCCTTCAGAAAATTCATAAAATACTTGGCGACATCGACCATACAGGTCTGCTCATCCATAACAATCATACCCCCGGAACCCATAATCGAACCCACCTCAGCCAAACTGTCATAGTCGATGGGTAAATCGAACTTATGAGCGGGAATGCAGCCCCCTGATGGTCCCCCGGTCTGAACCGCCTTAACATTCGAACTGCTTGCGGAACCGCCACCGATGTCGAATACAATCTCTCTGATGGTCATACCCATCGGCACCTCCACCAATCCGGTGTTCTTGATTTTACCCACCAGACTGAAAATCTTGGTGCCGGTGTTTCCGGGAACTCCTATCCTAGAATACTCCTCCGCTCCCATATTTATTATAATTGGTATATTAGCAAGAGTCTCCACGTTGTTAATACAGGTCGGACAGCCGTGCAAACCCTTTTCAACAGGGAAAGGAGGCCGCTGCCTCGGTTCCCCGATACTCCCTTCGATGGAATGAATCAACGCCGTCTCCTCGCCGCAGACAAAAGCCCCGGCCCCGCGCACAATCTCTATGTCGAAATCCAAGCCGGTGTTTAAAATATTCTCACCCAATAAACCAAGTTCATTCGCGCGACGAATAGCGATCAAAGCATGTTTGATGGCAAGCGGATATTCGCTGCGCACATATATTATGCCGTGCGTCGCGTTGATGGCTAAACCGGCGATAATCATCCCTTCTATGATGGCATGGGGATTGCCCTCCAATAAACTCCGGTCCATATAAGCCCCGGGATCGCCTTCATCGGCGTTGCATATAATATATTTTTGACCGGTTCCACTCTTTGCGGCGCGAGCCAGCTCCCATTTTTTGCCGGTGGGGAAACCTCCGCCGCCACGCCCCCGTAAACCGGAACGCTTAATTTCCTCCACAATCTCTTCGGAATTACCATTCTGCAATACCTTGGAAAGCGCGGCGTAACCCCCATTTTTGATATACTCGAATATCCTGATGGGGTCAACTTTCTCATTCCAACCTAAAATCAGCCTTTTCTGTTTCTTGAAAAATGGAATATCATCCTTACAATGATGACACTGATGATGAATGGTCTCACGGTATAATAGTTCCTCAATCGATTCGCCCGCCAGAGCGGCCTGGATGATGCGCGGAACATCTTCCATCTTGACTTTTGGATAAAGCTGTTTGCCCGGCTCGACTATGATAAAGGGATCCAGTTCACAAAAACCCTGACATCCGGTTATTCTCAAAGTTATCTTCTCATGCAAATCATTTTCCAGAATATACCTTTTGATTATCCTCATAATGTCGTTAGAACCACTGGCTTGCCCCCCCGTCCCAGCACAAACCACCAAACACGGAATATCTAATACTGGTTCATTCACTATATTCCGTCTAAAGCTAACAAATTCTTCGACAGATGTGAATCGGTTCATGCATATGTTCCTTAATAATAAGTGGTTGTTATGTTAATATAATTAGACCAAGTCAAGTAAATGACCTTTACAGCCGCGGCGCGGACAAATCTGAACCGTTCCGCCTCCCTGTACAATCAGTGGAACCATTGGATTACCGCACTCCGGACAATCGGTGGCGCCGATTAATTCCGTATGGCAGTGAGGACAGAAAATGTGAACCGTCGCTTCAAGCGGCAACTCATATTCCGACTCGATGTTATAGCTGCCATAGAGACTTGAAAGCCTTAACCATCCATGCTTTTGTTGGAATGACATGGTAACTCGAATCGAAGGATGGTGATCGATGGAGTATTGAGGATCCATCAAACTCCGATTACAACGAGGACACCTCACGCGTAATTGGAAAATCCTCGCATCACCCTCAAGCTCTACTCTGTCAAGACCCTCACGCGCTTTTCTAATAATGTCCTTAACATCGCTGGTGTTGACATTCGAGAAATAATGCCCGTCAACTACCACAATAGGCCCCAGCGCGCAGGCTCCCAAGCAGTTCACAGTCTCCAATGTGAATTCATTGTCGGGAGTGGTCTCGCCCGGAGATATTCCCAATTGATCCTTGAAAATATCTAAAATAATGGGAGACCTCCGAACATGGCAGGCTGTGCCAAGGCAAATCGACAACAAATGCTTTCCGCGCGGTTTGAGACTGAACGATTTGTAAAAAGTCGCCACGCCATAGATGTCGGTTAACGATTTGCCTGTCTCATTCGCTACCAGATTCAACGCCTCAGGGGGAAGGTAACTGTAATTGGATTGTATCTCTTCTAAAATGCCGATTAAGCTGCCGTTCTCCCCGTTGTGGCGGTCCAGTATCCTCAAAATGGTTTCTGGATTCATAATAGTATAATTATGCTCCGTTTTAATTTTGTGGAATTTCAGCTGAGAGCCTTATCCCAGAGTATAAACCTTTTGGAACGCGTCTCGGTTAAGGCGTTGCGTTTAATTGCCCTTCATCCTGTCTTCAATCCTCAGCCGGCTAAAACAAAGGCGTCGCTTTACTCGTACTGTTCGCAGTGCCAGACACCGCCTTCGGTACGTGCGTGCACGCATTCTCCCCGGTGTTCGCAGTTCACGCAGAGACCTTTGTATTCGATTTCGTCCTTTGCGGGAATGCTAACAGCTTTGATTTCAGGTTGTTTTCTGGGTGGGGCTGGGTAGAAATCATTAAATTGTTCGCAGTAAACCACCGGAAGGCGGGTATTGCTCCGAGGAATAATGCATTCATCCACTTCGTTGCAAGTAGAGCAAAGCTCGTTCTGATTGACTGTTGTCAACATTGTCGTTTCCTCCATTAAGATATTCGTAAATTCATCTACGCTTCTGACAACGCATCGCGGTGTCTGTTACGATATATGCAACCGCCGTGCCCAATGGATAAACGAAAGAAAGGATAAACGAAGCTTTATTGAAAGCAAGGGGATAGAGGTATTATAGAAGGAGAGAAAAAATGTGGTTTTTATTCATCATGATAGGAAGCGATCGGGGAATTATGCTCCGCCGGGGAAAAACTCCCCGCTCCTGCATGAACCTCAAGGGGAGCCTGATTTGAATGAATCCCTCAATTCTAACCGTATTTCACAATTTCACGATTTCACGACTTCACCTTTTCACCATCGCCCCCCACCGATTCCAGTTTCTTCCGCAGCGTCTTTCGGTCTATGCCTAATATCTTAGCCGCCTTAGTTCGGTTGCCGTCCACGCTGGCAAGCACATTCCTGATATACTCAACCTCAACTTCAGCCAGCGTCCGGTTCAAACCGTTCTCACGCACCGCAGAATACCGCATCAGCGAGGGTAAATCCGGCACATCGATGCTGTCCCCCTCCACCATTACCACTAACCGCTGAATCACATTCTCCAGCGCCCGGACATTGCCATGCCAGTAATAGTTGAGTAGAATTTGAAATGCTTCCTCCGAAAACTTCGGAACCGGTTTACCGTATTCCTTCGCATAGCGCCGGGTATAATGGTCGATTAGCAGCGGAATGTCCCCCTCCCGCTCCCGCAGCGGCGGCAGTTCAATGGTTATCACGTTCAGCCGGTAGAAGAGGTCCTCTCGGAACACACCCTTCTCGACAAGGCCCGTAAGGTCCTTATTGGTGGCGGCGATTATGCGCACGTCCACCCGCTGAGCACGGCTGGAACCAACCATCCGTATCTCTTTATTCTGCAGAGCGCGAAGCAGTTTAACCTGCATCGCAGGTCCGGTCTCGCTGATTTCGTCTAAAAATATCGTTCCCCGGTCCGCAGTCTGAAAAAATCCCGCCCGCGATTCCGAAGCGCCGGTGAAAGCGCCCTTAACGTGTCCGAAAAGCTCGCTCTCTAAAAGCGTCTCCGGAATCCCCCCGCAGTTTACCGGGACGAACGGAGCCGAAGAGCGTGGGCTGTTGTAATGAATCGCCCGCGCCACCAGCTCCTTACCCGTACCGCTTTCGCCGGTCACCAGCGCCGTGGCTGTGGTCGAAGCCGCCTTGGTGATCGCATGGTAAACTTCCTGCATCGCTTCCGACTCTCCAATCATTCCAAAACGGGCAGAACCCTGAACCGTCGAATCTGACAGCCCTGCCCGACGCTGATTCAACTTCTGCAATGCCCCCTCGACCGCCGTTAAAAGCTCTTCGTTGGTGAAGGGCTTGGGAAGATATTCCTCCGCCCCGCTCTTCACCGCCTTAACCGCCCCTTCAACTGTGGCGTAACCGGTTATCATCATAACTTCAGTGTCGCGGTAATTCTCCCGCACATGGCGCACCAGATCCAACCCGCTGATGCCTGGCATCTTCAAGTCGGTGATGACCAGATCCACCGGAGTGGACTCCATCAAGTGAATGGCCTCCACCACACCCGGAGCGGTGAAAGCCCGATAGCCCGCAGCAGTCAAATTCCGATGCAGAACCTCCAGTGTGTTTGGAGCGTCGTCAACGATTAATATTTTATACTTGTTTTTACCTGAAGTCAATGTTATAATATCCTAGATTTTTTGATTATAAATATAAGACAATGAGGCTATTCCCAGCAAAATCCAATTCGGCACACTTCCTTACCGTCAGTGGTCCTGACCAATAAATGGATTCTCTCCCCGCCGGATATCTCAACGCTCTTGATGAGAACACGGTCACCGTATTGGACTTCAGACGTATAGCTTGCTTCCATCGATTTCAGGAAATGTGAATCGATGAAATCCATAGGGTAAGCCCCCAGGACCCATTCGATATACTTTGCGTTATTCACATGCCGGTTGAGGTCTAAATCGATGTAATCCACTGTGATTTCCCGCATAGTAGGCAAATCCGACTGAGCCTCTATCCGGCCGGGACGCTTAATGAATTGAGAATCTAAATACTCGAAATTGAATTCAGACATAGAATCAGTCCGTTGCGGACGCCTCCGCTTCATATCGATGACAAACCATTTGCTCACCGCCTTGCCTAAAAAAGCGCCGCCGGTGTCAGTGATTTTGAAATCCCGGTAGTACACCAGCTTGTCTTTACCCGAAGGCCAGGTATGAATATGAATTACATCCCCCCATTTAGGATATCTGTCAACTTCAAGGGATATACTCGAAAGCACCCACATCATTTCCTTTCCCCGCAGGAAACTGTAGCCCACCCCCAAATCCTCCGCGTGGTAGTAGGCTGTCTCTTGAAAAAACCGCAGGAGTTGATGGATGCTGACTTCCCCCTTGTAATCCACATCGAAAGAGTGGATTTTATACTCCTCCGTCCAAATCCCTGATTTAATCTTATCCCGCATAATCTATAATACAGCGATTTAAAAAAGGTTTGTCGCCCAATAGGTTTCTATGATTTGTGACTCGGTTGACAAGCAGTATTGTAGGGATTTGATTTATCAAATCCCTTGTTTTAAAATGACTTAAAGACGGACTTGATGAATCAAGATCCTACAATTTTCTCATGGAATGTACCAGAACAAGCTCATCATTTCACCATTTCACTATTTCACTGTTTCACTTTTCCCGCCGCTGATGGGCAGTATCACTTCGAAACGGGAACCCCGGTCAATTTCGCTTTCTACCCTGACACTGCCGCCGTGACTGCTCACAATCCCATGCACCACCGCCAATCCCAATCCGGTGCCCTGATTCACATCTTTGGTGGTGTAAAACGGCACGAAAATCTGCCGCATCACTTCATCATCCATCCCCGCTCCCGTGTCCTCCACTGAAAGATGGATATTCTCCCCGTCACTGCGGGTCTCGACAGTCATCCTGCCCCCTTGAGGCATCGCCTGCATAGCGTTCACCAAAAGATTCACCAGCACCTGGTTAAGCTGAGCGGGATTGGACTCGATTTCAGGCAGGTCCGATTGCAGGTTCAACTGGAGCTCAATGCCTTCCTTGACAAATCGGCTTTCAAAAAAGCCCAGACAATCTCTCACTACTTGGTTGATGTCAGTGGCTCGCCAAGTCGAAGGAGTCTGACGGGCGAAAATCAGGAGCTTTTTAATAATATCACGCGCCTGCAGCGAGGATTGGACAATTTTTTCCAGATCCAGGAAGACTTGCTCTGATAATCCCTGAATCTGCTGAGAAAGCTGTGCAAAGCCCAGTATATTTCCCAACGGCTCATTCAATTCGTGCGCCACCCCCGCCGCCAACTGTCCCAGGGTCGCCAGACGGTCGGCGTGAAGCAGCTGACGCTGAAGCCGCGCTTTCTCCTCCGCAGTGCGTTTGCGCTCGATGATGATGCCCAGCTCACGAGCAATGGCGTTAATAAGGCTACGTTCTTCCCGTAAAAAAGGCCCCTCGTCAAGCTCCGGGCGCTCCTCAGTGTAAATCACCTCCACCACCCCTAAATTCTCCCCGCTCGCCATTATCACCGCTGACTGTTTGTATAAACCTTCACGGAAGTTCGGAGTCAGGTAAGCCTTCCCATCCACTATGATACGCGCTTGAGCAAACTCAGGGTAAAGCCATCCCGGAGGCAGCAGCGCCACCGTCTTCTCCAAAATCTCTTCCAGTGAAAGGTCCGGACGCGCCGCAACCTTGGCGATTCCGTAAAGGCACGATAATTCCTTGACCCGTTCCCGCAGCATTACATGAACCCGGCGCTGGGCAATAGCTATCCCCAGAGTCTTCACCACATCTTCATAATCGGCTATCTCCTCCTCCTTGAAGTACTCGGTTTGCCGGCACTTTAAAACCATAAGCCCGATTCGGTTATGGTTGATACCCAGGGGCAGGAGCGCCATCGATTTGTAACCTTTCCCCGTATCAAGATTGAACTGTATCTCACCCCTGGAGGCGTCGTTGATAATTACCGGACGCGACAAATCCCCCGTCCGGAAACTTCCGCCTTCTGTAAAATGGGACAGAGTGGGGTGGTAATTCCCGTTCAATATCATACGGCATAAACGCTCCATCCCCTCGCTTCCGAATGAGCCCGGGATGAGCACACCGCTGTCTGCGGTATCAGCCGACGCGGTCTCAAAGCTGAATTCCCGTCCGTTACCCTTGACCATTCGGTAAAGGTAGCGCTTGGTTCCCTCTTTCAACATTACTTCTATCAAGTCGCAGCCGGAGGTATTCATGGTGAGACTCAAAACCTCACGCATAAAATCGATACGGAGCAAGCCCTGGTTAGCCATTTGCAGCAAACGGTGGGATAAACCTCGGAAATCCCGTTGCTTCTCGGTAGTTGTTTTCTTAAGGGATTCTTTCATCGCAATCTTCTTCTGCGCATTAGTTTCCTTTTCAGTTATTACACCGTCGAATTATGAGGACGGTTCGCAATATCTAATTACATACTGCAAAATCCGTTCCATCATTAAATCCAAAAAAACTTGTCAGCCAGCCAGGCTGCTAACGCCCTAAAAACCCGCCCTGCCCCCGCCGCTTCTCAACTTTCAAATCTCGCAAACCGGGAGACTTCACGCTGATTTTCAGGAAAAATCCTTGACCCACTCCGCTGATATTCCAGATGAACCGCCCCTCCCAGCAGTGCATATCCCGGTAAAAGGTGAATCCCGAGGTTACGATGTTCCCCTGGACTAAATCCACCCGGTTGGTGTAACTGACACTCCAGTTTGTGGTCAGCCTGACATTAAGGCTGTTCTCAAGCCACAAGGTCTTAGTAGCCTCGATAAATGGATTATTGCGAGTCCAACTGTAACGAAAATTGCTCCGCAAATCCCAGGGAATCTCAGCCGGTTTGAAATCCATATCCCGCCCCAACCGGTTGCTGCCCTGAATATCCGGCACATCAGGCAAGTCAACATCTCCGGATAAGGTATCCTCCTCCATCTCGATGAATTCTTCTTCCGGTTTCTCCTCCTTTTTCTTTTTTGTTGGCGGGGCGAAACTGAAACCTGCGCTAAGGTTCAAATTTGTCAACCGCAGTATCTTACCCCGCTCCAGGTTACCCCTCTCGAAATAGAAACGGTCGAGTAAACTGCCGGTGCGAGTGGTAGCGTAAGGGCTGTGAGTGGTGGAGAGGTCGATGGACATCGAACGAACGGGACCCACCATAGTTCCTCGAATCGGGTCCGCTCTGAATGTGGTCGAAAGATTGCTCCAATTCAGCGAATCTGCCGTAAAATTGTAGCCGGTGCCGAAGTTCAAGGTGAACAAATCCAGCTTTTCCGCCTCCTCGCCCTTAAGGCGTTTCATCTGGAACAGGTTCGCCAGAGAAATCCCCATCGTGGCGCTCCGCCGCGAAGGCGTTCCCCCTAATAAATACTGTCCGGAAAAACGGTCAAGCTTGTGAATCCCCCCGGAATTGTCCTCAAGGTATTGATAATAGCCCCAAAATTCCTCCGAAAAATCAGGCTGATAACTAAAGGATATCGAAGGAGTCATCACGTGCCGAAAGGCAACCACCTTCTTAGACCAGCCCGGAAAAGTGCCATAGAGCTTCGTCCCCAGCCCCGCGCCCATACTGAAAGTATGCCGCACGAACACCCCGTCCTCAGGCGTGGTGATAATCGAATCCGCTTCCTGGTCGTATCGATAATCCTTCCGCTCGTCGGTCACCTCCTGGCTTACGCTCAACGATGGAGTTAGGTTGAAGTACAGGAAAAGAGTCTGCGCCGTGCTCAGCGAGTATCTGTTTTTCAACACATTCTGTTCCCGGGTAAGAAATCCTCCGCCGGACGCTTTCTGCCGGCTCCGCTTGTTGGTGTAATCCGAAGATGCGGAGTAGTAAATTTTATTATACCATAAGAGGTCGTCCTGCCCCTCCGCCTGCGGGAAAATGCTACGCTGCCCCAAACGGAAATTCGCTCGCGGTAATGTGGTGGTGGAAGTGTTCGCATCAAGGTCTTTTTCGTGGTTCAGATTGAGGCTCATACTGCCGTTGAACGAGGGGAAACTCTGCCGGTAGGTGGCGTTGGAACGCAGTGTCCGCTCCAGACGGTCCAGGGGATTGGAGGAGTAATCCCGGTAGAAATTGTTATCCGAAGTGAATTGAGCGTCCACCATCGCGTTAGCCGTAGGTGTGACGACCTGATTATGCTTGAATATCAAATCCCACCGCCGCGAAGAACCGCCGTATTCATGAAAACGGGTGTATGCGCCCCGCAGTGAACCGTTCAGCGAATAGCGTTTCTTATACTGCATCCCGCCATCCAGCAATATCCCCTTCCGTTCGTAGAAATCCAGCGTGGCTCGCGCGTCCCAATAATCCGAAGGGGCGAAGTAATACCCTAAATCCTGGAAAAACCGCCCCTGCTGCGCCGTCTCCCCGTAGCTGGGAATCAGCAGCCCCGACTGCCGCCCCGACTTCGAGGAAAAAATGGCAAAGGGAACCGCCCCCACCGGTACCTTGCCAAAATAGAGCACCACCGGTTTGGCGATGACCTTGTCTTTCACCACTAACTTCATCCGCTTGGAATAGAACCGGTAGTGCGGTGTGTCCAGGTCGCAGGTGGTGAAATAGCCTTCGCCTACGTTTAGCACATCGTCGCTGGTCCGCTTTATCCTGTCCCCCCGATAGTAGCCCTCCCCGTAATCAGTGTCCCCTTCAATTATGTATCCCCGCTTTGTTTTAAGGTTGTAGGTCATATGTGAACCCACAATCTCGTCTCCGCTTTGAATGAATTGGGGATAACCCGTTTGTATCACCGTATCCGTCATCGCGGCGTTTTCCCCGCCGCTGGAATCGGTCTCAACGGCGCCGGTTGGAGTTCGGATTTCCGGATTATTTTCCGGAACCGTCTCCGCTTCGGATGAATCCGGTTTGGAGGTGTCCGCGGGTGTCTTGAAGATGAATTCCTTGGGCGCTGCAGCGCCTCGGACTTTTTCACGCGACACTCTGTCTATCAAAGGCTCCGCCGTGAGCAGCCGGTTATCCCAGTCCACCGTAATCCGCCCTGCCGTCAGTTTCATATCCTTGTAGATTACCACGGCGTTCCGCTCCAGCACCGTTATCCGCTTGGTAACTCCGAAATAGACCGAATCCGCGCTGTAAGTTATCACGGTGTCCAGCTCGGATTTCTTCTGCTCCATCTTCAGACTGTCGCTTAACACAGTCGAATCGGCGCGCGCCGAATCTACGGATGCGTTCTTCCCCGCAGATGTATCCACCCGCACTGTATCGAGGGTCTGGCTCATCGATACCGAGAATAGTCCCAGCGCCGCTGTGAGTAGCAGCGCTGCCGCGCTATTTCTAAGCTTAAACGACACCACCATATAATATAACAAAATAATGTATGTCGTTCAAATTTGTGGAAAAATTCACTATCACGGTTAAATCCCGAATCTCGATTTCAAAATTATTGCATCTTATTACCCAAATAACTATCTTAAAGTGATGTAGAAAAATCCGCGGGAGAAGGTCTGTTGTTGGATAAGATGTCATACTTCATGGTTAAGTCCGCTCTTCAGCGCAGCGAAAAACCGACTTTCACCGGCAGGTAAAACCCTCCTAAGACGTGCAAGACCTGATAGAACAATCTTGACTTGGGGGAGAACAAAAAATGACTCGATATGAACATAAAGTGATCAAGGTTTATTTCAAGGGCGCTGAAAGGCTCGAGAGCGAACTCGCCGTGTTCCAGAAACAAGGGTGGGAAGTCGCCGGAGTGGGTCAGAGTTTGGGCAGTATGGTTATTGTGCTCAAACGGCCCCGCCCGCCGGGCCGAACTCCCCCCGTATATAAGACTGAACCTCCTAAGAAATAGTTGACGCCTGCCCGGTTCAATTACGAGTAACGAGTAACCAGAAACGAGTAACCAGTAACGAGTAACCAGTAACGAGTAACCAGTAACGAGTAACGAGAAACAAGTAACGAGAAACAAGTAACGATAAAATAGAAAGGAAAAAACTATGGCTATTCCCAAAAAATCGGTGAACATCGGCGGAGAAATCTTCGAAATCCCGGATTTCTCCCGGATGTTCGGGGGAGGAGTCAGACTTATCATCGGCGCCATCATCCTGATATGGCTGGCAACCGGGATTTACATCGTAGGTCCTGATGAACAGGGTGTAGTACGAAGGTTCGGGAAACTTTCCCGTGTAGCAAGCTCCGGAATCCACTACCACATCCCCTTCCCTGTGGAAAAAGTTAACAAACCAAAGGTAACCCAGGTCAAGCGGCTGGAAATCGGCTTCCGCACTGTGGACCCAGGTCCTCCCTCTCGTTACCAGGAGGTTCCCAGCGAAGCCATAATGCTTACCGGAAACCTCAACATCATCGACATCGATATGATTGTGCAGTTCCGCATCCGGGACGCGGTGAAATTTCTTTTCAACGTAAGAGATGTGGAACAGACCATACACAAAGCCGCTGAGGCCGCTTTAAGGCAGGTCATAGGAAAACATGACATCGACGAAGCTCTTACCACCGGGAAGTTCCAGATTCAGGAACAGACCCTGGCGCAGCTTCAGGAGATACTTGACCGCTATGAAGCCGGTGTGGTGATTGTGGCGGTGCAGCTTCAGGATGTGCACCCTCCACAGGCGGTGGCTGACGATTTCAAGGATGTGGCTTCCGCCAAGGAGGACCGCGAGCGAAAGATCAACGAAGCTCAGGGATACCGCAACGACGTTATCCCCAGAACCCGCGGTCAGGCGGAGAAAATGCTAAGGGAAGCTGAAGCCTATGCCGCAGCCCGCATCGCCGAATCCGAAGGAGACGCGAAAAACTTCATCAACATCTGGAGGGAATATTCAAAAGCCAAGAATGTTACCCGGAAGCGGATGTTGCTGGAGACGATGGAAGAAATCCTTCCCCGTGTCCAGAAGTATATCCTCAGCGAAAAAGGGACAATGAACCTACTACCCCTCGCCGGAAAACAACCCATTAAAAGCGGCGGATAAAACCGGCAACCGGTAACCAATAACTGATAACAAATAATTTGGTATATAAAATGAGAAAAAGAAACTGGATTTGGATTATAATCGCCGCCGTAGTACTCCTGATTCTGCTGATGGTATATACGGTTGACGAAACCAAGCAGGTGGTCATCCTGCAGATGGGACGGCCCGTGAAAACCGTAAAGAAACCTGGAATTAAAATCAAACTTCCTAACCCTATCCAGACTGCAGTCACTTACGAAGACCGCATCCTCGATTACGACGCCTCCCCCACGGAAATCCTGACCAAGGATAAAAAATACCTCATCGTGGACAACTTCGCCAAGTGGAAAATCATCGACCCTTTGAAGTTTATGCAGACTGTCCGCGACGAACAGGGCGCTCAAGCCCGTCTGGACGACATCATCTACTCCGAACTCCGCGTCCAGCTCGGTAACCACGACCTGGTGGAAATCGTCACCACCGACCGGGAGAACATCATGAGCCTGGTTACCGAAGCTTCAGATAATACCGCGCAACAATACGGCATCGAAATCTTGGACGTCCGCATCAAACGCTCCGACCTCACCCGGGAAAACGAAGCCTCGGTCTATGAACGGATGCGCGCCGAAAGAAAGCGTATCGCTAACCAGTACCGCTCCGAAGGTGAAGAGGAAGCTTTGAAAATTCGCGCCGACACCGACAAGGAAAAGGAGATCATCCTCGCCAACGCCTACAAACAGGCGCAGATAACACGTTCCGAGGGTGAAGCCAGAGCCATCGAAATCTACGCCAACGCTTTCGAGCGCGATCCTAATTTCTACGAGTTCACCCGCTCGCTGGACGCTTATAAGAAGATTTTCGACGAACAGACCACCATCGTACTGCCCCCCACAACCGATTTGTTTAAATACATCAAGTGAAACAGTTAAACAGTGAACTGGTGAAATAGTGTTTGGCGCTGGGGGCTGGGAGCTTGGGAAGAGTCGTACTGTGGGTTTCACCCCACCAATCATTTGTCATTGCGAGTCCGCCGTACCAGTTTGTCCGAGAATGCCACAAATTTGTCATTCCCGCGAAAGCGGGAATCCAGAACTCATAAATAATCAATAGGTTATAATATTCGGTAACTCTAACATCCTTCGTTTTTTCATATTTTCAGACAGACTGGTACGGCGGACGAAGCAATCTTTAAGGCTATATTTCGGTAGGCGGGGGGTTCATCCCCCCGCAGGGTTTGTTGGGGGATAAATCCCCGACCTACAATTTTTCGTCTTTAATTCTTGTTAAATATCAATTCTCCACAATTAAACAATTATACCAGGACATTACCCAAAACAGCGAGGAACCAAAAATTCACTAGCTATTACGGCTATTACGGCGATGATTTTTGATTTTCGATTTTTGATTTGTGATATTTGATTTGCTTTTTATTGTTCTGTGATGACTTGGACGCCGTCAGGCGGGTGTTTAATTGATGTCAGGTCTCCGCTGCGCTAAAGCCATAACATAACGCCAATGTCGGCTTTAAATAAGCCGACCTACAGTTTTCGGTTTTCGGTAATCGGTATTCGGTAATCGGTTCTCGGTATTCGGATATAATTATGCGTTATCTTATATACATATTATTTCCCGGTCTCCTCTTCGCCCAGGAATTCCGTTTTGTTTTGGAAACCGATTCCATCCCGGTGGTGATAAACCATTGGCAGCCACATTGTCCCTGGGCGGGGGGAATAAGCGAATCTGCCCCGGCAATTGTAGATATCGATACAGATGGAGATTTAGATTTCCTTGCCGGTGAATACTTTGGTTGGATACGGTATTTTGAAAATAATGGAAATTCCAATATTCCTAATTATTCTTTGATAACAAACAGATTCGATTCAATATATGCTCAGGAATCGCGTGCCAATCCTTGTTTCCAGGATTTGGATAACGATGGTGATTTGGATTTAGTAATGGGTGATATCGATGGATACGTTTACTATTTTCGAAATATTGGCTCAATTAACGAACCAAGTTATGAGTTATTAACAAACACATTAGTTCCTAATACTACACCATGGTGCCTCGCACCAGAGTTGATAGATATAGATTCAGACGGCGATTATGACCTTTTTGGTGGTTGGCAACGGATTACTTTTTACATAAATACAGGAACACCGGACAGTTTCAGTTTCGTACTAGTTGATAGTAATTTCGCAGACTTTTATACTTCAGGTGGCAGAGCTTCCGCCGACTTCATCGACATCGATAATGATAGTGATTATGATCTTTTCATTGGTGAAGAACACGGTAACATCTGGTATTATCGGAATGATGGTGATTCGGTGAATTATAATTTCGTTTATATAACGGATAACTTCGAGGGTATCGATGTGGGTGATTACGCTTCGCCGGAGTTTGCGGACATCGACGGGGATGGGGATTACGACTTGTTCGTAGGGCGGGAAGCAACATATAACAGCCAAATGGGAGATATTTTCTTCTACGAAAATGTGGGCACACCAAATAATCCGCAGTTCAATTTCGTAACCAGGAACTATTTGACGCTGGATTT
>CAYQZD010000054.1:0-24646 GCA_964421875.1 uncultured bacterium | reverse complement strand
AACTATTTCTCTCATTGATAATGCACACTATTATTCGCCCCCATTAATAATAATAAGGTTCTATAGAATAATAGGAAATTTGTTAATGTCATTTTGTTGTAAAAATTGCTTTAATGACTTCTATCTTCAAGAATATATTGATAAGAACGGTGAAATAAATCAATGTGATTTTTGTACAAAAAAGAATGAGAAATGCATAGATGTCATGTCTTTAAAAGAGAAGTTTATACCTTTTTTGGATTTCTATACTCCCTTAATTGAATTCATGAGTATTGAAGAATTAAAAGAATTTGATGGTGAGTTCATTTGGGAAAAACTTACATACAATTGGGAAATATTCGATGATGTTGAATTGGCAAGAAAAATTATTATAGAAATTTTTAGTGAGAAAGATCCAGATATAGAAGAACCATTACATTTGACCCATCCTGTTGAAAATGAAATGGATTTTGCTGGTGAGTTTGATGAAAGTGAACGAGTAAAGAAATTATGGGATAATCTTTCAGAGGCAATAAAATTTCACGATCGTTTTCTGCATAAAGGTGAAATTTTAGATAAAGATTTATTAAGTGAACTTTTTCAACATTTAGTTTACGATATCAGTGAAGGTGATACTTATTTTCGAGCACGGAATTGTTTTAGAGGTCAGCCATTTGAATCCGCAAAAATGGGAAAACCTCCGCCAGAAAAAACACCTAGTGGCAGAGCAAATCCTATTGGAATACCATATTTATATTTAGCTTCTGATTATAAAACAGCCATTTCTGAGATTAGACCCAATATTACAGATTTAATAACAGTTGCTGAATTTAATGTAATTGAAAAGATAAGCGTAATTGATTTACGCGATGTATCTCCTTTCCAATTTTCTCTTTCTGAGAACTTTGAGGAAGGGATTAAGATGATAGGTTTTCTAGATAGACTAGGTTCCGACCTTACTGAACCAATCAATCCTTCCATATCAGATATTGATTATTTGCCTACCCAATATTTATGTGAACTAATCAAAAACAACGGATGGGATGGCGTTTTGTATAAGAGTTATTTTAAAAATGGGTATAATGTGGCACTATTTTCAGAAGATAAAGTTGAAAGTAGAAACACAAAAAATTATAGAGTGATAAACGCTGATTACAGTGTTTCACTCCTTTCACCCCCCGCTTCTCCCCCTCCTCCCTAATCCTCATTCCTCCATTCCAGTGATTCCGCTAATAAAAAAAGTCCCGCCAAGCAGGGCTTTCTTACAAAACTCGCATCTCACATCTCGCATCGCGAAACTCCAGATTACTTCATTAACAACAGCTTCTGTGTATATTGACTCCCCCCTGCATACAATCTGGCAAAATACACTCCGCTGGACAATCCCGCCGCATCGAATACCGCCCGGCGCTCTCCCGCCGGATAAAATCCCTGCGCTAACACAGCCGCTTCCCGCCCGGAAACATCGTACACTGCAAGTTTAATATTGCTCGCAGCTTGCAGCTGATATCTGATATCTGTCGTTTGGTTGAAGGGATTGGGGAAAATATTAAAGATCCCGACCGCTGACTGCCGGCCACCGACTGCTTTATCGTCTTCCCAGCCGTAAACCGCCCATCTTAGGTTATGCGCCGGAACCGACTCGCCCGGAAGCTTGACGAAGGGGAAGCTGTCAACAGACTCGGCGGAATCGGGCAAAGTCCGCGCCGCACCCGTCATAATATAGTTCCCCGCCGGAGCTGCGGCCGGAACATACTGCGTGAGCCGGCGCGATACAGTTCCTCCGCCGGGGATACTGAGTCCCAGCCTCTGAATTAGAGGCCCGTAAACCGCGCCGCCGGGGAGGGTAGATTCGGTCCAGACATCGAACGTAACAGGTTCATTCGAACTGTTCTCTAACATTACCATAAAACCGAAACTACCGCCACCCGCCGGAACCTGAATCGGAGGATTCAGCGGCGTCAAGGTAATGATGAGGAGAGAAGCCGAACCCTGTGGGAAATAGAAAGCGCCGAGGTCTGCGATAGTGCTGTCAGGATCAGCGGGGAGGCTGGGATCGCCGGCGTCGATGCAGGGCGAGGTCTGTTGGAGATGATAGTTACTCGCTGCAGGGTTTATGAAGAGAGGATCCAACAGAATGTTCATAAAAGTGTCGCAGGAATCCCCATTGGCGTTCACTCCGGTTAAAATTCCCAAACCCGGCAGCGGATTACCCTGGCACAGACCCCCTATGATTTCGTGAAAATCGCAGTAGCTCAAGGATACATTCAGACTGCTTGTCAAATACAGGCATCCGCCGCTCAAAGTTCCCTCGAAAATAGTGTTCACCGCGGTGAAATAGGAACTTCCATCAGTGTAAATATCCCCGCCGTAAGCACTGGTATAATTCCCGGAAAAAGTGCAGTTCACTATTTCAGGATATGAATCCACAGACATATAAATCCCGCCCCCGTAATTACCGGAATCGTCGCAGACCGTGCATCTTTCGAGGCGGGGACTGCTGGAGGAAAGAAAAAAAGCCCCGCCCTGGCTCCGAGCGCGGTTATGGGAAATATCACAATCGATGAAAGTCGCATTGCTGCAAACCAGGAACAACCCTCCGGCTCTGCTGCCGCGAGCCTCATTATGGTTAAACACGCAGTTCAGGAAGGTGGGCGAGCAATTTTGAATCGTAGCCCCGCCGCCGCTGCTGAGGGAATAATTATCGACTATTGCGCAGTATTCAAAGGTCGCGTTGGCGTTGTTTAGGCAGAAGATCCCTCCGCCGTTCAAGCTCCCTCAACAGCCGCTGGAATAATTCCCGGTAATGGTGCAATGCCTGATGGTGGGGCTGGAATACAGAATCTCCAGCCCGGCAGCCTGGCTGCCTTGAACTACGCAGTATTCCAGAATACTGCCGCTGGACAGTCCCAAGTTAAAATCCAAACCGTGCCAGGCGGATTGGTACATATCACGCAAAAACTTAATACTGTCGCTTTCCGTCCCTACCGCATAAAGTACTCCGTGTATCTCAAAATCGTAAGCGCTCCTGAAAGTTAATACGGTTCCGGGCCTTATTCTCAAAGTATCCATTATACTAATGGTCACATCTCCCACAACGTCGAAATTCCCCGGACCCAAGGTCCCCGACAACGCGCCGGAAAGCTGGGCAAAGGTCATTACGGGCAAGACAAAAGCCAGTAGGTAAAGGCAAAGAAGTCTCTTCATAAGTTTTCCGATTGTTCAAAGTGTGGATTATTAAACTTCAGAATGTATAATTACAGGTAACAATATTCGCTCATCTGGACACCGGACAAACGGGTTGCAGGACATTTGAGCCCATAGGGCGAGATGATGATAATGATTATGATAATGAAGATGAGGGCGAAGCTAATGAACTCATCATCGACGCTACCGTTTTTATCAAGAGCCCCCTCACAGGTAATATACGAAAATGCTGAACATTTGTCAAGTTTTTTGGGGAGAAATTTTAATTATTTTGTAACTTATTGTATATTAATATGTTACGATAACGTTTTCTTCGTTTTTTGGTGGGTTGAAGATTCCACCCTACGGTTTATGGGGAGATGCAGCAGAGTGCGTGCAGTTTGTCCGAGAATGATAAAATTTGGTCTTGCGCTGTGCTGTCGACTCTCCGCAATTGGCAGTAACAAATTGATTTATAGGTATTTGGCGCAGGGTGCGGAGACCCTGCGCCACGACAAATTTATGATTTCTGGATTCCCGCCTTCGCGGGAATGACAAATTCGGTGCATTCTCAGACAGAGTGCGGGGACTCTGCTGCACATTAATGATTCACGGGCAATAATGGCAATTGTGGCTATTATGCATTCCCACGAGAAGCGTGGGAACGTGGAAAAAATAAAGAAGGCTGACCGATTGGTCAGTCTTTTTTGGCAGCTATCGTGTAATTACCGCTAAATCAGGATTCTATACCGCCGTTTTCATCGGCGCCTTGAACACAATCGTAGTAATAAGTTCGATGAGGAATCCCCATACCACACCGGCAACGGTGAACATCAAGAACACAGTGAATCCCGCATCAGGATTGAAAATCAGCGGAAATGAAAGCGGGAGGCTGCCGATTAGACCGATGAGAATTCCGTGCAAAAGCCAGCCCAACTTCCAAATTGATATCCCAATCACGAACCCAATGAAGACTCGGTTCATCAGAGCGCTCCAGAAAATCATCATCTCCATTCCTTCCGGGGCTCCGCACATACTCCCCCAACCGCAGATAACTCCGGTAATGACACCTAAGATTAGAGCTATCCAGAATCTTTTGGCGTAAACCACTTCTCTCCTCTCCGTTTAATTGTGATTTCCGGTCTTTTCCCTATCTAGCCTCCGTTGAAAAAGTCCTTTATTAGTCATTATGAACCAAGTAACTCTTTACTGATATGAAGCGCAAGCGTCATCAGTTGTAGGGCTGATCCTTCTTTTCCGGAGGGATTCCGGCTGCGCCGGAATGACGAGTGGTGGGTTGAAACCCTACGATTATATTATTTAATAAGGTTGCTTCACTTCCTCGCAATGACAATTTCGGAGTTTTGCAACAAGCACTATTTGATAAGCGCTAACTTCAATATTTGAACTTGTGTGTCCGTCTTCAAACGGCAGAAATATATCCCGGATGGCAGCGACCCGCCCTCGAATTCGAAGTTGTACCGGCCGGAATCGAACCTGCCCCGGGCTAGAACCGCCACTTTCCGCCCGGCGATGTCGTACACCGCCAGCTTTATATGACTTGCAGATTGCAGTTCGAAGCTGACATCGGTCGAAGCGTTGAAGGGATTGGGACTTACATACAGAATGCTGAATGCTGAATGCTGAATGCTGAGTCCTTCTTCATCCTCCTCCCAGCGCAAGTCTTCCCAATTGCCGCCGCCCTCGCCGGCCGCAGGCTTAGTAAAGGGCATCCGGGTCTGGTGATAGACGGTCTGAGTGGCGTAATCACCGGTGGAAACGATGTATAAATAATTTCCCGGCGGGGCGCTGCCTGGAACTATCTGAGTTATCCGGCGGTTAATGCTCTGGCCGGGATGGAATGACAGCCCTTCACGCAATTGTATCGGTCCCACTACCTGGCCGTTGGGCAGCATAGCTTCAACCCACACATCGAAAACCGCGGATGACGGTGTGTTGTTCTTTAAATATGCGGTAAGGGAAAGACCTTGTGGCTGAACAATGACAGGCCAATAGTCAGGAACGACTGCCACATTCACGCTCCGCTGGTTGAAGGGGGAAGCGCCGATATCCAGGCGGGTGCCGTCCGGGTCGAGTCCGTTCAGGAAACTTCCGGCGTCGATGCAGGGGGAATTTTCACTGAGGTAGAAACTGTGGCGCGGACCCGTCACGAAGGCTGGGTCCTGGAAAATGTCGTATTCACCGGCAGAAGCGCCGATGAGGTTCACCGGCAGGTTGTTCCAATAATCGTTGAAATCGTGGTAGAGACTGGAAACACTTATAACCTCCAATCCCCCTCCGCTGAGGGTGTTCATCACCACATTATTATAAAAGCGGACAGTCAGCTGCCCCTGCATGGGATTGCCGTCGAGATAGGCGGTTTTTCCGTCGTTGCCGTAGAAGGTATTGTTTCTGATAACGACATAGCCGGTGTCCTGGACGGAGACGCCTCCGCCCCAACCAAAATTGGGGTCGGCGACGTTGTCCACAATGAGGTTTCGTTCCACCTCCGCGTGGCTGCCTCCGATGAAAATCCCGCCTCCTCGGGCGAAACCGTAGCCGCTGCCGCAGTAATTATCCAGGATTTCGTTGTCGCGGATGACGATATCATCGCAGTACATAGCGCAGATTCCGGCGCCGTTGTAAACCGCGCGGTTTTCCGCAATCCGGTTGCCGATAATCAAGGGGTTGGCGTGATTGGCGATGATTCCGCCTCCCACCGAGAGCCAGTAGTTGCCGTTGCCGATAATTATGTTGCCCCTGATTACCGGGGCGGAGCCCTCGTCACATTTCACCCCCACCGCATCCGGGTGGGTGCCGGTGTCGGTGTTGGTGATGGTGAATCCTTCGATGACCGCGCCGCGCCCTTCACGCTGGCTGAAACTCACCACCGGACCCGCAATATAGGGATCGATGATGGTTACTGCAGGGCCGCGAAGGCTCTTCACCACGATTAACTTGCCCTGGAAATTGATGGTTTCGACATAGACGCCGGAGTCCACCAGGACGCTGTCGCCGTTCACCGCAGCGGTTATTCCCTGCTGAATTGTGGGATACTCCTGGGGAATGCGGATGGTTCGGGCAAAGAGAGGGGATGCGATAAGCAGTAAAGCGATGGTAAATGGGATTATCGCTCTCATGAAAGCCTCCAGTTAAAGTTTGATTTGTGATTACCTCAAATCATGAAACAGCGATGTACCGGCAATCTAACAGTTATTGTAAATTAATGCAAGTTTATTCTGTTAGAATATACAAAAAAAACGGCCGCCCCTTATACAAAAGACGACCGAAAAGTAGTGTAAGTTTCGAGCTATAGCGATTCCAAAAAAGATTGTCCTATGATTTGTCACTCCTGCGCAAGCAGGAGTCCAGTAAATAATACAAATACAAGAAGATGGATTCCCGCTTTCGCGGGAATGACATCCTTTTTCCGTCATTCTTTTCAAGAATGGCTATATAACAAGCGACATTACTTCTTAGTCAACAATGAATATGATATTCTTTGCAGGGGCGTTCAATTTAACGCCCCTACATCGGAAAATAGTCTTGGAAATCGTCACATAAAAAAAGGCGGGGCTTAATGACCCGCCCTACTTTTCAAATATTCGTGTTGATTCGTGGTTAATAATCACTTCACCAACAGCAGCTTCCGCGTCTGCGTGAATTCCCCCGCGGTGAGCCGCGCGAAATAGACTCCGGAGGGCATAGAAGCGGCGTCCCAAACCGCCTGGTGCACTCCGGTGGGATAGAAGCCTTCGGCGAGGACAGCCACTTCCCGCCCGGCGAGGTCGTAGACTGCAAGCCGAACCTGACTCGCAGCTCGCAGCTCGAATCTCGCAACTGTCGAAGGGTTGAAGGGGTTGGGGTAGGAACTGAGAATTGAGAACTGTGAATTGTGAATTGAGATTTCATCATCGTCGAACCAGCCGGCGCAAGTCCAGCCCAGGTTGTGAGCGGGGGGGGCGTCTCCGGGTAGTTTGGTGAAGGGGAAGCAGTCTGAAGCGATGATGGAATCGGGATAGACTCCGGCGCTGCCGACATAGGTGTAAGTTCCGGGCAGAGCATAGCCGGGAATAAACTGGGTAAGCGTCCGAGTCATAACCGCTCCCGGGGGAATGTTCAGTCCGGCGCGCAAAAACATCGGCCGGTTGAAAGGAACTCCATTGGGGAGCACGATTTGGGTCCAGGCGTCGAATAAAATGGCGCTGTCGGTGACATTTTCAATAGCTGCGTCGAAGACATAACTTCCGCCGCCGGAGGGGATTCGGATGGGAGGGAAGCGAGGAGTCAGGGTAACCGTCAACGGTTGGACTCCTTCAAGACGAATCAGCCAGACATCGGTGTTGCCGGCGTCGGTATAACCCGCTATAATATAGCCTTCGTCCGAAGTCTGCTGAACACAATAGGCGTAGTCATTACTGATTCCGCCGTAGGCACAGGTCCAGAGCGTGTCGCCGCCGGAGTTGGTTTTAACCAGATAAACATCGAAATAACCAGCGCCATAGGAATCAGTGTATCCCGCGAAAATATACCCTCCATCCGTGGTTTGCTGCGCGCTATAGCCGTAATCCTGGTAATCTCCGCCGTAGGTGCGGGTCCATAGAGCGCCGCCGATGGAGTCGGTCTTAATCAAGTAGTAATTTCTTCTATCAGCGCCAAAGGAACGGGTCAAACCTGCGACAATATACCCTCCATCCGTGGTCTGCTGAACACTATGACCATAATCAGGCATATTCCCTCCCCAGATGCGGGTCCAGAGCGTGTCGCCGATGGAGTTAGTCTTAATCAGATAGACATCGGGTTGACCAGCGCCATAGGAATTGGTCCATCCCGCGACAATATACCCCCCGTCTGTAGTCTGCTGAACACTATGGCTGTATTCCATACCGCTTCCGCCGTAGGTTCGGGTCCAGAGCGTGTCACCGAAGGAGTCGGTTTTGATCAGATAGAAATCATAGGAGCCTGCGCCATAGGAATTTGTGTATCCCGCGACAATATATCCCCCGTCTGAGGTCTGCTTAACGCTTTCGGCGTAATCATTACCGCTTCCGCCGTAGGTGCAGGTCCAGATACTTCCGCCTGTGGAGTTGGTCTTAATCAGATAGATATCACATCCACCGGCGCCGTATGAATAAGTATATCCCGCGAGAATATAGCCCCCATCCGTGGTCTTCTGCACACTATAGCCTTTATCATTACCTCTTCCTCCGTAAGTTCTTGTCCAAAGCGTATCCCCGGTGGAGTTGGTCTTAATCAGATAAACATCATAGGAACCGGCGCCATAGGAGATAGTATATCCCACAATAATATAGCCCCTGTCCGTTGTCTGTTGGACTTCCTCGGCGTAATCGGCGGCGTTTCCGCCGTAGGTGCGGGTCCAGAGTGTGTCCGGCGGTTGGGCTAAGGCTGTAATTGATAACGTAGTCACTATGTTTAAGGAGACTGACAGCCTTTTCATTTTAGCGCCTCCAGATTATAGGGTGATTAACAAGTGAAGTAATATCGATAAATTGGAGTTAGAGAATTTAAATTCATGTAAGACTTTAGTTATCTTAAGTGATAAGCTAAATGGTCATTCCGGCGCAGCCGGAATCCTTCCGGAAAAGAAAGATTCTGGCTTGCTTCGCAGCCAGAATGACGAATGCGCTTCATATCAGTAAAATGATACAAATTTATCAGAAGACAGTGTCGGATTAATCGAGGTAATACTCCCGGTTACATTTTATCCATAATTTCAACAAAAGTCAACAAAAAAGGCGGGCTCTAATGACCCGCCTTTGCGTATATTTGCTACTTTCGTGATTCAAGCGTTTTTTTGAATCGAGTCCCCTACATTTGTGTAATCTCATCCAGTTCGTCCACCCACTGGGCGAACTGGTCGATCAGGGACTGTACCGGCGCAGGAGTAGCCATATCCACTCCGGCGTCCTGCAGGAGTTCCACCGGATGCCGGGAACTGCCGGAGGCGAGGAAGGCGAGGAACTTCTCCTGCGCACCCTTCTTGGACTTGTCGCCCTTCGCTTCCGCCACAATGTTCTTGGCCAAAGCCATCGAGGCGGCGTAGCTGGTGGCGTAGCTGTAAACATAATAACCGCGGTAGAAATGAGGGATGCGGCTCCAGGAGATCGCCGACAGTTCGGGATATTCCGCCGCGGGGCCGTGGAATTCCTGCAGCAGGTCATAGTAGAGCTTGTTCATACTGTCTTTGGTCAGCGGAACGTCCTTTTCCGCCATTTTATGGGCTTCCCATTCCCAGGTGGCGAACATAGTCTGGCGGTAGAAGGTTTGGCGGACGGCGTCGATATTGGATTCGAGCAGGTACATCAGCTTATTCTTGGCCTTGTCGAAAGCGTCACTTTTTTTCGGGTCTTTGTGGTCTTTATATTTTTTGACCTTTTTAAATTCTTCGCGGGCTTTCTCCAGATACTTCATAGTCATAATCGCTTCGTTGGTAGTGGAAGCGACTTCGGCGTTAAATATGGCGTAGTTTTTATTGGGATAAGCCTGGTCTTTCTCCGAATAATGGGAGTGCATCGAATGCCCCACTTCGTGCGCGATGGTTGAAACGTCGTTGAAGGTCAAGCCCTTCTCGAAGTCGAAATTGTAGAGCATATAGCCGTGAATACCATAACTACGGCTGGAATAGGCGCCGCCGCGCTTGGTTTTGTGAGCGTAAGGGTCAACCCAGCCGTTTTCGGGATTCAGGGCGTAGGTGATGTCCGCGACATACTTTTTACCCATCGGCTTCAGGGATTCGGTAACCATCTCCACCGCCTGCTCCCAGGTATAGCGATCTTCTTCCTCGAAATCGACCATCGACACGTAATAATCCCAGTGGCGGTAATGGGGTAAGCCCAGCGCCCGTTTGCGGATTTCGTTGTACTTATGCAGAGGCGCCGTGTTCTTGCGGGTTGTCTCCACCAGGTTGATGTAAACTTCCACGGGAATGAACCTGCTGTCCAGAGCGCGGTGCAAGGTGGTCTCGTATTTCCGAGCCTTGGTTAAGTAGACGTCCTTCTTAAGGTTGCCGCTCATCAGGGCGGAGATAGAGGTGCCGAAGGAGTCATAAGTATTCCATACTGCGCGCCAATAGTTCTCGCGCACCCGGCGGTTCTTGTTCTTTCTCCAGGAGACCCAGCCGGCGTCGGTAACTTCGACCGAGTCACCTTTTTCATCCAGGATGAAGCCGAATTTCATATCGGCGTCGGTGAGCTTACCGAATACGTCTCCGGAGGTGCCGGTGATGTTGCCGGAGAGCGCCAGGATTTTCTCTTCCGGTTCGCTCAAGACGTGCGCTTGTTGGGCGTAGAGGTCTTGATAGCTCTTGCGGTAGTCCTCCAGTCCGGGATTCTCATCGACCCATTTCATCAATGTCGCCTCAGGAATTTCGAGGATTTCGGGGTCGACCCAGGCGAGGTTTTCGCCATATCTCACACCCAATGACTGGCAGCGCTGAATCATCCCAATCCATTTGGAGTTGGACAAATCCACGTGATAGTTGTACATCACATAGGTGTACAATTTTTCAAACTTGGAGCCGATATCCTCCGCGAGTTTGTTGAATTCCATCATACTTGCCGCCGGATTATCGGCTTTATCCCCGGCGAAAGCGCCTTTGAAGGCTGCAAGTTTTTCCACGCCGGACTCGACGAAGGTGAAATCCTTCTCCCAGTCTTCTTCGCTGGCGTAGATGTGTTCCGGTTTCCACTTATATTTATCGGGAATCTCGGAACGCTCCACGGCGGAGCCGGTGGAGACTACATTGGCTGCAATGAATAGCGCCATAATGAAGGTTAAGATAATTTTTTGTTTGAACATTTGCCATTGTTCCTATATTTTTGATAGATGGATAGCGTTATAATGTCTAAGAAAATTCAAATAGGTTCGAGCGCTATCACGAACATTTTTTACATATTTCTGATTACGAATCCTTTCCTGTAAATTTTACGCTAATTCCGAAATGTACAAGTTTTTCCCTAAAGTGCAAATCTAACGCACCGGAACCGCCCATGGACGGCGCTCAAAGGTCAATAATATTAGACGAAGGTTTTGCGAAAAGGTTGCTGAACGGTTAATCGTAACTTCGATGACCGTCAGAGAGCTTCGAAATTTGACTTTTTTCAAAGATTGTAGTAAATTTAAGTTTATTAAAATAGGATAATCATTCCTAACGCGCCTCTAGCTCAACTGGATAGAGCGTCTGGCTACGGACCAGAAGGTTGGGGGTTCGAGTCCCTCGAGGCGTACCAAAAACCATCACAGATGGTCTTTTTCGCGAATCATAACACAACTTAAGATGAAAATTCACGGCTCGCGTATTGACGCTGCCGCAATTTTCAGAGTAAAGTTATGCCCTGCAGCGGTACCAAGAACGCAGATATTTTCCGGCGCTATTGGAACTTCAGGGCTTTTTTTTATCGAATTATCAGGTATTTCCCCCTGACCGCGCCGATTGTGCGCTGTGAAGAAGCCTCTTTTCGCCGGATGATGCAAAGCCGCAGTCTGAATAAGCCCGGCGGCGTGATACTGAACCTTGGATGTGGTGAGAGAACACCGCCTCTTCCGGGAACTTTCGAATTAAGAATCGGTTTGGATTGGTCGGCGGGGATGTTAGTTCGGTCGAAAAACAAGCCGGAAGGCTGGCGCTTTGTCTGCGGCGACTCTCGCACTCTTCCTTTCCGCGACTCAAGTATCGACACGGTGACAACGCTGGGGCTGACCGAGTATATCGAGGACGCCGAGGGCTGGCTGCTAGAGATTAAACGCGTTTTGAAGCCGGGAGGCGCACTGTTCTTCACCGCCGCTCATCCCAGTCTCCCGAATTATATCAGAAAGCTCTGGAGTCCCGGGCTAAAATTCCGCCGACCGGTTCAATGGCGGAAGATTTTTGCTGAGGGGGACTGGGAAGAGGTAGATTTTAAGCAGCTGCTGTTGCAGAGTCAATTCCTTTTGCGAAAAACTAACTGAACAAATTATCGGCGATGAACCTGCATCGGAAATATATCCGGCTTGCCCTTGAAGAAGCCCAAGCCGCCTTTGCCGCCGGTGAAGCTCCTGTGGGAGCAGTTGTGGTTTCAGGCGATACCATCATCGGCCGGGGGCGCAACCGGATGGAAGAGCTTGCCGATCCCGCCGCTCACGCGGAGATGGAAGCGATGGCGCAGGCGCGGGAGAAACTCGGCGGGAAACATCTGTCGGAAACGGTGTTGTACTGCACTCTGGAACCCTGCCCGATGTGCGCGGGAGCGGCGGCGCTGCGCCGGGTGAAGATGATTGTTTATGGCGCGCCGGATTTAAGGTGGGGAGCTTGCGGGACGCTGTTCAATATCGTAGACGATAATAGGCTGAATCACCGCATCGAGGTCATTGGCGGAGTGATGGAGGAGGAATGCGCGGGGATATTGCAGGAGTTTTTTAAAGATAGAAGAGTGTGAAAAAGCGCCTGGTGCAATTAGCCCAATTTTTGTGCTGTCGACTCCCCGTAGTCTGCAGCATTATTTCCCTTTCCCGGTCGCAGAGTGCGGGGACTCTGCGACACATAAGCGATGCCGCGATTGAGACCATCGAATGATGGTTCACTTCACAATAATAATCGACTTCACCATAGCCGCGCCGCCGGCATCCATCCTCAGGAAATAAGTTCCGCTGGGGAGAGCGGGATTCCTGTAAATACCATTATATGCGCCGGGAGCTTTCATCCCTTCATTTTCTTCCCATAACAGCCTGCCGGACACATCGAAAATGTTGAGCCTAACATCGGATAACCTATCCAGTTCGTAGAAGATATTGAAACCCGCGTTGGCGGGGTTGGGGTAAATTTTAAGAGACATACGGTTAGGGATGAACTTGAGGTTTTGTTTAATACAATTCTGACCGGGTATATGTTCATAAAAATCCCAATCCTGACCGTAATTTGTGGTATGATAGATGTGCAAATAGGGAATCCATGTTATACCGGAAGGCGCGCATGCATAAAAATATATTTCTCCCGGCCTATTACTGGAGGCAATACTACCATTCCAATAAGCGTAAGACCCTGGAAAATTTTCTATTTCTTCAACTTGGCGGCCATAGTCGTATCCGCGCCAAATAGCCTTCCAATCATCATAATATATATAGAATTCGCCGGATTCTGCGCCATTCATGAGCCAGGAATATTGGCTTATCCCCCAAGACACCCGTAGATTGATTATATATTCAAAATTCTCCCCGTAGTCGGAGCTGTAATATAAATCTCCTCCTCCCCCATAGATATACAGCCCCCCCGAATCACTATTTAGCGCCGTAGAGCTTATAGAATAATTATAGGGAACGCCGCTGGTTGCGCACAATGTGTAGTCTTGACCATGATTAATACTTCTTTCAACCATATTATGGAATTGCCAACTGCTTCTATAGACTTCGCCCGGGATAATCCCTGAACCGGACGCTATACTAACAGGACCATTATTCATAATTATCCAACTCAATCCTTTATCTGAACTGAAATATTGTCGATGAATATTATGATAAATGAATAAACAATAAAGCGAACTATCCGCAGCGTCTTTCAACAGAAAACCGTAATTGCTATTAAGAATTTCAGTAGTATCTATAAGTTCGATATTTGCGCCAAAATCTTCGCTATAATATAAACCTTTCATAAAGACACTACCGTCGATGAAGCCGGTGAAATAGATTTCTCCAGGTTGGTCGCCGCAGATGATAAAACTGGCGGAGGCTAAGGCTTCAATGGCGTAAACCAACAGGAAAGAAATAAACAGTACTGGTTTCATCGCAGCTTCCCTCTATAAGGCTGTCGGACAATTAATACGCTTTAACCACATAATAACGATTTTCCAAAGCAAAGTCAATATACATATCGTTTTCCTAATCGGCGATATAGTCAATCTACATACTTTCCCCCGCCGAAATGGGTAATAGTACCCATTGAGATTTGCCGAAAATTTTGGTAAAATTGGTGAATACGTTGAAAACGCATTTGACCGGAAAACCATCACAGATGGTTTCTTTTCGCGAATCACAGTTATACCAGCGGTGAAAATACACGGCTCGCGTATAGACGCTACCGCTATTTTCAGGATGAACAAATTATAAATAACAACAATTCCAAACTTATCAGGAAAACAATATGTCTCAGTTCGTCGACGATTTTATGGCTCAAGTCAAAGCCAAGAATCCCGCAGAGCCTGAATTCCATCAAGCGGTTCACGAAGTGGTGGAATCCCTGGAAATCGTGCTGGATAAGCATCCCGAGTACCGCGCCGCCAAGATTTTAGAGCGGATTGTGGAGCCGGAAAGGGTGATTCTGTTCCGTGTGCCCTGGATGGACGACCAGGGTGAAGTCTATGTCAACAAGGGTTTCCGCATCGAAATGAACAGCGCTATCGGTCCTTACAAGGGCGGTCTGCGCTTCCACCCCTCGGTCAACCTCGGCATCCTCAAGTTCCTCGCCTTCGAGCAGGTGTTCAAGAACAGCCTGACCACCCTGCCGATGGGCGGCGGTAAAGGCGGCTCCGACTTCGACCCCAAGGGCAAGAGCGACAACGAAGTTATGCGCTTCTGCCAGTCCTTTATGGGCGAACTCTACCGCCACCTGGGTCCCAATACCGACGTTCCCGCCGGCGACATCGGCGTGGGCGGACGGGAAATCGGCTTCCTGTTCGGAACCTATCGCAAAATCAGGAATGAATTCACCGGCGTGCTCACCGGTAAAGGGCTGAACTGGGGCGGTTCGCTGATTCGCCCTGAAGCCACCGGCTATGGCGCGGTCTATTTCGCCTCCGAAATGCTTACCACCCGCGGCGAATCGCTGGAAGGCAAGACCTGCCTGGTCTCCGGCTCCGGAAATGTGGCGCAATACGCCACAGAGAAGGTGCTCGACCTGGGCGGTAAAGTGGTCACCCTGTCCGATTCCGGCGGCTGTATTTACGATCCGGAGGGGATAGACCGCGAGAAGCTGGCTTGGGTGATGGACCTTAAAAATGTGCGTCGCGGCCGTATTAAGGAATACACGGATAAGTTCAAGAGCGCCAGTTTCATCCCGGTTGACGCCAAGCTCGATTACAATCCGGTTTGGAACCAAAAAGCCGACTGCGCTTTCCCCAGCGCCACTCAGAACGAAATCAACGACAAAGACGCTCGGAATCTGGTGAACAACGGCGTCTATGTAGTTTCCGAAGGCGCTAATATGCCCACCACCCCGAAGGGCGTCGAAATCTTCCTCCATCACAAGATTCTCTACGGCCCCGGCAAAGCCGCCAATGCCGGCGGTGTGGCGGTGTCAGGACTGGAGATGGCGCAGAACAGTATGCGTTATAGCTGGACCCGCGAGGAAGTGGACAACCGCCTGCAGATGATTATGAAGAACATCCACGGAGCCTGCATCGACGCCGCGGAACGCTTCGGCGCCCCCGGCAACTATGTCAACGGCGCCAACATCGCCGGTTTCCTCAAAGTCGCCGACGCTATGATGGACCAGGGGATTATATAGTCGATAACATCCAAGGTTTATAATAAACAGAACCCCGGCTGAGTATTCAGCCGGGGTCGATTTTTTCGATGTTTTTAGTCATTCTTGAAAAGAATGACAGAAAAAAAGGATGTCATTCCGAGCGAAAGCCGGAATCCCTCCGGCGAGGAAGGATTCTGGCTCGCTTCGCGGCCAGAATGACGCCTACTCTATATGTTAGTAAAGTTTTGCGTAAGGGCGAAGCATTCAGTGTAAATTCTTAAACACATTGTTGATAAATTAAGAATGCTTCGCCCTTACCGGCAACCGGAGACCGTAATCACTTCACGAGCAGCAGCTTCTGCGTCCTGACTTCATTTCCGGCTTTGAGCCGGGCGAAATAAATGCCGGTGGGCAGTTCCGCCGCGTCGAAGGCCGCGTTGTGGCTTCCCGCCTCCAGCCAGCCGTTCAGCAATTCTCCGGCGAGCCTTCCCTTGACGTCGTACACCCGCAGCGAAACGCGCGCCGCCTCCGGCAGGGTGAATTCGATTTGGGTAGCGGGGTTGAAGGGGTTGGGGGAGGCGGTTAGCATCACATATCCCTCCATTTCCGGCGTGGATGAATGGCGTCCTGTATCTTCCCAGCCATAGACATTCCAGCCCTGGTTGTGAGCGGGAACGCCCTCGCCTATAAACTTTGCAAAGGCGAAAGAGTCTTCGGCGACTACGCTATCAGGATAAACTCCCACATACCCGGCGTATTGGTAATTGCCGGGGGGAGCGCTCATTGGAACATATTGGTTTAAAACTCTCATTATAGTGGCTCCGGAGGGGATTACCAGCCGGTCCCGCCTGATAATTGGACCGTAAGCAGCTCCATTAGGGAGAATGACCATTGTCCAGGCGTCAAAGGTGATGGCGCTGTCGGCGGCGTTTTCCACAATTGCATCGAAAGTGAAATTGCCTCCGCCGGCGGGAATTTGAATGGGGGGATTGTGAGGGGTCAGGGTTACTGTGAGACCGGCAGACGCTTCAATAAGATATGTGAACGTATTTATCATACACTGGTGATTGCTTCCGTGAGTGAGATAGTTATTCTGCATCATATTGCTGTCATTGAAGACAAGCGCCACTACTCCCGATTCATTGATGGCGAGAGTATAGTTGTTGCTGAGGTCCCAACCCAATTCCACTGCGGGTGTAGATACGATAATCGCACTACCAAATGGCATATTCAAATGATTCAATCCCTGTGTTATGGGGTGTGCGGCGAAGTTGTAGGCGCTGTCGGTTATTGTGGAGGAAAACACCATATTGTAGGGCTGTATCATGCCGTTGTTTGAAGCGAGATTGAAAGCAGAGGAACCCTCACCAATCATAAAAAGTATCCCACCGGAATTCACCCAGCCTTGAACCACTTGGATTTCCTCCATCGTATAAGCGACCTCGGCATCGATCAACACTAATATATCGAAGGAATCCAGCATCGCCTGGTTGAACTGTCCGGCGCTGATTTGAATCGCCACAATCCCCAGCGAATCCATCAGCAATCTGCAGTTGCTATAGTTCACATAGAGGTCGTCTCCGTCGGAATCGTGCATATCGTCCCAGAGCAGGCGGGGCTGGTCGGTGTTGTAATGCCGCTGGGGCGTGGTGTAATCGGACCGGGACGGCGGGGTGATGTATGACTGCGAATCCTCGTCCCAGACGACTTCGCTGAAGGCCAGCCCAAACAGTCCTGCTAAGAGAGTGCAGAATACCAATCCTGAAATGACGCGAGTTGAGGTCATGATTTCTCCTTCGTTAATGATTTTATAAAAATAATTTAACGGGGATGTCTATTCGGTGAAGCTGTTCTTGCAGGTCAAACACAGGGATTTCGTAGTAAACCGGAGTGAAATTACCTTATATTATACAAAAAAGAATTAAAATGTCAAAGAAACCATCATTCGATGGATTCTTTTCGCGAACCATCGCACAATGAAGGATGCAAATAATGCCTCGCGAGGAAGCGGTAAGGCTATTTTCAGATTAAATCTTAAAAAAATCCCGGCTTTAATCAAGCCGGGATAGTTTATTCCAATCTGCGCGGTAATAGTTTCACTACTTACATCGACCGCGTTTCATGAGTCTTGATTTGTTAAAATCGTTTTTTCCGGAACGGTTTGTTCTTCGATGTAGTCTATTTCATAGACCACAACGATGGGGCTGTGGGTTATCATCACGGTCCAATGCCGCCACCATTCCACCATCGGCATTTCGAAGCGCGCAATCGGCGTCAAACTCACTTTTTTCCCGATGCCCTCCCGCAGTTTTAACTGGTCGTAAAACAGGCTGAAAAAAGCTTCATCACTGTCGGATTCCGGGTTGCCTGAAGGAGTTTCCCCTTCAATCATCGCTAAATAGTGCGTATCCCTCGCTTCGAGGAACTGCCAGCCCTTGCCTTTGAGCATCTCTTCCAGCCCCTTCGCTTCGAAAATCCCCGCAATGTCCACCACCGGAAGTTGGGAAAAATACTTTATCGCCCCGCCGTCGAAGACCGCTACTTTAGTATCCGGCGGGAGGTTTTCCTTCAGCCATTCTCCGGCGGCGCGGTGGACGATGTTGATTTGCCAGATACTTTGCGTGTAGATGTCCGCCCAGGAAAAAATCCCGATGAAATAGATGAGAATGATACCGGGTTTGACTATATAATTCTTGAACTTGCGAACCAGCGCCCCCCCCTTCGATTTCCACTCCACTCCGGCAATCATCAGCAGTCCGAACAGGATGAAGTTCACCGCCTGATAGCGGCCGCCGTGTCCCCTGATGGGCAGCAGCACCAGGTATATCGCGTTCAATCCTACAATCCAATAGACTAAGAATTCCCAGGGTGAGTATTCTCTCTTTCGGGGCAGGTTTTTCAGCGCCTTGCTGAACACCACTATCAATCCCCTTATCAGGACGAAAAACAACGCCGCGCCGATGAGCGCCGCGACAATCTGCCAGAACAGCGGATTGGGTTCCAGCGGAAACTCGCCCGGCGACTTGTCTATCCGGCCCAAAGTAACGATGCGTAGGAGGGGGTATTGTATGGTCCAGGGGCGTTCCATAAGTTCCGGCCACCAGTTCCCCTGGAAGAAGGTCGAGGCCCAGGCGAGAAAAAACTTCACAGCTTTCCCCAAAGACAAATTCCAGAATCCGATATCCATTCCGTAGAGGAACTGCTTGCCTTTGAAGGTGTGGGGGAAGGCCTCACCGGTTCCTATATAGTTCATTATCGATGCGGGAATATAAACCAGCAGACTCATCCCCGCTTGGAGCAGAGCCGGTCTAATCCCACTCCTAAATCCCAGTTTTCGCAGAGTAAAAACAAAGGAAATCGCGAAGAAGACCAACCCTTCGGTGCGGGTGATACTCAGGATTCCGGCGATGAGCCCGGCGATGATGTACCTTCCCCGGATGAAGCTGAAAATCCAGCATAAACCCAACGTCAGGAAGAACATCGTCTCCATACCGGAAAACGAATACCAAATCACATTGCCTGTGAAGACAATCACTAAGATGGAGAATACCCGGTTATACCTGTCTTCCCAAAACGAACCGAAAAGAGTATAGACCAACTGCCCGAAGACCAAATATAATAGCAGTCCCGATACAATGATAAAGGCGACCGGCGGTATCCCCAAAGCCATACCTACAGCGATTACCAATATCCAAGCCAGGCTGGTACAATTCGACCAGTGGCCGGGATTGAAGGAAATTTCGCCGTGCTCCACCACATTTTTTGAGAACTGGAAATAAACCCAGGCGTCGTCCAGTGTGGGACCTAGTTCGGTCCGGCTCCCGGCATAGAACAGAAAAAAAGCCGCCAGAATCAATTGAACAATGAGGATGGCGATTCTGACTCTTTTATGAAAGGTATTATCGTTGTCATGCATGGTCGAATTAGTCATCAGTCTTTTTCTCCGGAGACTACAGGTTTACATCATTATTACGTTGTTCATATACTTGTTGCAGGAGCAAGAATATCGAGTTATAAATATAATCAAAGGCTGGCAATTTAGCAAACCCTCAGAGAGGGTTTTGGTTATGACCACACACAACGAAGGATGAAAATGTTGTTTTAGGCGAATATAGGGATTCGCCCCCTACAGTCAGATGATTATTTGTAGGGGCAAATCCCTGTGTCTGCCCTTCTTTGGCTCGCAAATCGCAACTCGCAACTCGTATCTGTTTTCAGATTATAATATTCAAAAAAATCCCCGACTTAATTTCGCCGGGGATTTTATAGTTGATTACGAGGATTGAAGCGATGAAAACATCCGAAGAGCCTAATGCCATTCCCAATTGATGAAAGGCTGATTGATGTCCTCCATCGCGTTGACGATGAGTTCCACCAAGCCGCCGTACATTATACGAGACTTATCCCACACTCCATAGTATTCGAAGAGGTCGCGTATCTGCCCCTTACAGTTTGAGCAGGGCGCGCAGAGATATTTATTATCTTCCACCGGCTCATTCTCAAATGCATTCAACACTTGCTGCAGCTTTTTGCGGCCGGAAACGCTGAGGCGCCAGTCGCGGAAATTGTAGGGCGACATTATAGCGAAGCCGCTACCGCCGCCGCAGCAGTAATTATAGACTCCGTGCGGGGTCATTTCGCGGAACCTGCCCGGAGGGGATATCGCCCGCAACACTCTGCGCTGAGGCTCGACAATCCCCATCGCCCGCACCATATTGCAGGGGTCATGCAAAGTGATGGGGAAATCGTTCTTGGAAGGGTCGAGCTTGAGCCTGCCGGAAAAAACAATATCCTCCAGAACCGGCATCGCGCTTTCGCGGGGGATGTTAAATTCGCCCGAAAGCACTCTGTCGGCAATCACGGTTAAAGCCTTATGAGCGTGGCCGCATTCGCCGATGACGATTTTTTTAACCTTGAGTTTCTTAGCGATTTCCGCGTGCTTCAGCGCCACGCGAGCCAGTTGGAAATCGTCGTACCACAGACCGTAATTTATACCGTCGTAACCCACCAGGTCGCTGGACATAGTCCAACTGATTCCCGCCGCTTCAAAGATGAGGGCGAAAGCGCCGGGATTTTCGGGCCAAGCCAAGATTTCCCCGGCGTTGTGAATCAACAGAATGTCGGCGCCCTCCTTGTCCCAGGGGGTGTGGACTTCAAGGCCGGTGAGGTCGAACATATCCTCGTCGATGAAATCGATATTGTCTTTCACCACCAGCGGGTTCATCCCCGTTGATGAGCCGACCTTAAGCTGCAGCACCGAGCCCTTCTCATGGATTTCCTTGGCGGCGATGCCCATCTCCTGGCTGAAGAGCTTACGCAGTTCGTGGGTGATTAGACCGTTGTCCACACCGATAGGGCAGGTTTGGGCGCAGCGGCGGCAGAGGGTGCACCTGTAGGAAAGTTCCGCTAAACGAGCCACCGTCTTCCAATTCAAGTCGATGTCGCCATGCTTCCATTTACCGAAATATTTTCCGCCCGGCTTTAAGTATTTAAAGTAAATACGCCGCAGCACTTCCGAGCGGTAGGTGGGACGGTAAATCTCTTTTCCCCCGCTGGCTTCGTAAACCGGGCAGGCGTCGTTGCAGGTCTGGCACTTCGCGCAGTGTTCCATACTCAGCATCAGGGGCTGGAGGAAGGTCCAGTTGTTTTCTTTGGTGAACAGTTTCCTAAGACCTTCCAGAAAATCCTTGACCAGCCGTTCTTCCTCTTCCTTGGTCTCTGGCTTGGGAATACCCACCGCCACGGTGTCATCAAGGGAGGATTCCACCGTTTTCCGGTGCTCTTCCTTCATTTTCAGCCATCCGGGCTGCTGTTCGATGTCATCGTAGGGCGGCGGCAGCGGAGTCAAGTCCTTGGGTTCGATGTGAGTCAACTGTTCCGAATCTTTACTGATATCTTCGACGGTAATATTATTTTTCGTCATCCGGCACCTCCGACAATGCGATATCCGCCCAGTTTTTCTCCCCGTCGGCGCCCAGGTGTTTGGCTGACCAGGTCACCGGGTATTTCAACACGTTACCGATATCTTTTTCCAAGTTCCCGCCTTTGAGGTTAGGTTCATCGTTCCATTTAACCGAATGATAGGTGAAATACTTAGCGATAAAATGCGTCATATGGGTGAAAGGAAGGTAAAGCACAAAGAGGACAGCGACTAAAATATGCACCGTTACCGCGCCGCTCAGCGGAACGAATCCTTTCCCCAGGAGACCTCCGAAAAACTCCGTCATCTGGCTGTAATGAGTAGCGGAAGTCACCGCGGAATAAATCCCGGTGGCGAAAATCGCCAGCAGGAAAAGCAGATTGAAATAAGCCGCTAATGAAGTATAGGGTTTGAGCTTGCCTGATGTCAGCCGCATCGCCAGCAGCGATACCGCGCCGACGATACCCGCAATGTATCCCACCGTCCCGGTCACCGTAATTATCACGCTGAGTTGAGGAAGGTTGAACAGAGCGCTGACAATCATCAAGAACGCCGTACCCGCCAGCCAGTAAATTCCGTGATGCAATGTGAATGAAGGAAACCACATTCCGCGGTTGTTTTCCCACAGCCCCTTTAGCAGCAGGATTTCCGGTATCATCACTGTCAGTTCCCCCAATCTGTTCTGGCGGCGTTTCTTGGTCCACCACTCGTAATCCTCGAGGTAGGATCCCCCGTAAGCCGAGCGTTTCCCCTCGTGAGCCACCGGGTATAGTTCCCAGCGGAGGTGCATCGGGGCGGAAGCGATTCGAATCGCTCGCGCGGCGATGGCGATTACAAAAACTACCGCCGTGAGGTAGGTGAAAACGTAGAGAGCAGTCATTCCTGTCCCTTGTTTTGGTTATGTTTCTGTATGTTTATTCAAAAAATAGGTTTTCAAGTCTGCAAGTGAGCAAGTCAGCAAGTCGAAGGTTTCGTGAGTTCAGTTCCCGCGCAGATTTACTTGGCAGTAGGGCGGAATCTTATTCCACCGAACTGAACTGCCGTTACCTGTTCTCAGCCTTGTGGAATACTTCTCCCAGTCCTTCCCCGCCGCCGTGAACCAGCGCCTTGATATCCTCGGTGCAATAAGCTCCAAAGCGATAGACCACGCAGGAGCGGCAGTCCTCGCCCTTCTCGGCGCAGATGGTGTTAGCTACGGTCCAGCAGGGTCCGGTGGAATCCTGCATTATCCTGCAGGTAGCTTTCTCTTCAGGCGTGCAGGGCTTGAGTTCCCAGCAGGGCAATAAAGCCAGCAGTCGGCGTATTCCCTCGAAGTTGATGCCCCGGACCTTGTTCAGATGCTTCAGCAGCCTCACGCGGTCGATGTCCTCCCTGCAGAGCAGTCGGCGTCCGGTGTCGGTGCGATGATAAATCATCAGCCCTTCTGCTTCGTATTTTCGCAACATCGATTCCGAGATATCCAGCATCTTGCTCGCCGTTCCCAGCGTAATCACCGGGTCAAGCGGCCCTATGAACTCAGACAAGGGGATTTTATCGCGTATGCGGCTGTCGATATTTTTAGTTTCAGGCAATATTCTATAATGATTATCTAACGAGTATAGAAAATCTGTTATCTAAATATAAGAAACTTACACAAATTTATCAAATTATATCCCATAAAAACATATAGAATTCAGGCAAAAAAACGAGCGGTTGAATTGACTCTTCACCGCAAGGAACCTAAAACAACTTACAGGAGTTGATTTTATATATTCACCCCGGCGCACTGCCGCTGTAATTATTCATCACGTCACAGCCTATGCTCGACCATATCCCCTACCCCGGCGAAATAATGGCGCTGACCACCGCTATCGTCTGGGCTTCGGCGGTGATACTGTTCAAGAAGAGCGGCGAAACGGTTCACCCCATCGGCCTCAATCTCTTCAAGAACGTCTTAGCGTTCGTCCTCATCATCCCCACGATGTGGCTGATGGGAAAAAGCCTGTTCCACCCCGTCCCCGCCGGGCAGTATCTCTTCATAATCTTCAGCGGTGTGCTGGGCATCGGTATCTCGGACACCCTCTTCTTCAAAAGCCTGAACCTGCTGGGTGCGGGATTGTCCGCTATTGTGGACTGCCTTTACAGCCCCTGCATCATCGGACTTTCGGTGATAATGCTTGGTGAAAGCCTGACTGCGGTGCAGATAATAGGGGCGGCGCTGATTATTTCCGCGGTGCTTACCGTATCGCTGAAGGGGGGCGCCGCCGGTATCAGTCGTCGCGACCTCTTCCGGGGGATATTATACGGCGCGCTGGCGATGGGGATAATGGGTTACAGCATCGTGATGATAAAGCCCCTGCTGGAAACCTCCCCTCTGCTCTGGGTGATGGAACTCCGGCTGTTAGGGGGGATAATTCCCCTTGTCATAGTGCTTATAGTGCACCCGCACAGCGGGGCGATTCTCCGCTCTGTCTGGTCCTCAGGGAGGAGGGTTTACACCTTGACCGGTTCCTTCACCGGAGCCTATCTGGCGCTGCTGTTGTGGCTGGGCGGGATGAAATACACTCAAGCCTCCATCGCCGCCGCTTTGAATCAGACCTCCAACATCTTCGTCTTCCTCTTCGCCGGTATCTTCCTGCGCGAAATCATCGACACGCGCCGCACTGTGGGTATCATCTTAGGCGTGGCCGGGGCTTTTCTGGTTACATTCGGGTGAACTTCGATTTGTGATTTGTGATTTGTGATTTTAGAATCGCAGATTTACGCGGATGCGCGCAGATGAAGTAATCCCTCCGGTAGGGGCGAAGCATTCTTTGTTTAACGATAATGTTTTTAATAATATACACCAGAATGCTTCGCCCCTACTTCGTTCAGAATGACCCCTCAAAAAAACACACAAAATACTTGACAAAGTTATCTATTTTTCGTATAATCAAGCAGTCCCGCATTTACAGCTACTTCGATTTCGGGAGGCCCGACCCCACCACGATTTCCCTCCTGTGTAGTGATGTGAAAGATGATTTAAGTATCTAAAGTCTTCTAAGAATATTCCAAATGATCCATACGCTATAATTTTGGCTGTATTTGTGAATCTGTGGTTCAATCTCGTCTAAAACACATCATAAGTC
>CAYQZD010000053.1:0-24837 GCA_964421875.1 uncultured bacterium | reverse complement strand
GAATACTGAATACCGAATGATGAATGCTGAATGGAAGAGGCGTCCGTGTTTTCATCCCAGCCGTAACAAGACCAACCCAGGTTGAGACCTGGCAAGGCGTCTCCGGCGAGTTTGGTGAAGGGGAATTCGTCGGAATCTATCACCACCCCGGGATGAGTCCCCGCCTTGCCAACGTATGTATAATTCCCCCTTGGCGCGTATCCCGGAACGTTCTGCGTCAACACCCGCATAATGGTCGCTCCCGGCGGAATAATCAATCCGGTCCGCAGGATTATGGGTCCGTAAACGGCGCCGCTGGGAAGGACCGCTTCGGTCCAGGCGTCGAAGGTTATGGGGTCTTGTGTGGTGTTCTCAATCGCTGCGTCTAAGGTGAAACTTCCTCCGCTGGCGGGAATCTGAATCGGCGGATTATGCGGAGTCAGGGTTAACACCAGCGGAGTCGCGGCGCTCTGGTCGAAATAGAGGGCTCCGATGTCGGCTATGGTGCTGTCGGGGTCGAGGGGGCTGTAGGGGTCGCCTCCGTCGATGCAGGGCGACCCCGGTCGTAGGTTATGGTTGCCCCCTGCTGCGTTAACAAACATCGGGTCCTGGTAAATATTCATAAAGACGTCACAAGAATCCCCGTTAGCGTTGACACCGGTCAAAGTCCCCATTCCAGGACGTGGAACGCCGGAAAAATTTCCACCGCGGTTGTTGTAAAAATCCATATATGTGAAAGAAGCGTTGGGGGAGGAGGTGAGGTGCAGCGCACTTCCGTTTATAGTTCCTTCGATAATGGTGTTGAGCACCTGCGGGTTGGAAGCGGCGTGGAGATAGATCCCCCCGCAAACGTATGAGGAATAACAGGCGCTGACGGTGCAGTTTCGAATAACGGGTTCGGAAGTTCCATGTATATAAAACGCACCGCCGTAGGCGGTTAGAGAAAACGGCGGGCGCGCCGAATCGCCGATGAGGGTGCAGTATTCAATGACCGGGTTGGAGTTGCTGATGTAGAATCCACCCCCATTTCTTGCCGCTCGGTTCGAGGAAATATCGCAATGGGTGAAGGTTGCGGGAGAATTGACCAAGCATACGGCTCCACCATCGTGGTCGATGGTGTAATTTCGGTTAATGCGGCAATCGATGAATACCGGAGCGGAGTCGATGCTGTATACAGCCCCGCCATCGGACTGAGCATAGTTTCCTATGATGTCGCACTCGATGACTTGAGGATTGGAGTTGTTATGGCAGTAGATCCCACCGCTGTTGAAGACGCCTCAACCGCCGGAGGATCTGTTGTTGGAGATAAGACAGTTTCTTATAAGAGGGCTGCAATTGTCCAGATCGAATCCGATGCAATCGCTGCCTTCGATAACACAGTATCTGAAGCGGCTGGAGTCGGAAGCTACGTTTAAAAAATCGAATCCGTTCCATCCGGAACCGAAACCAGCCAAAGAATCGGGATTTTGCACAAATTTGACGCTGTCGGTCTCTGTACCCAGGGCGATGATGGTACCGGCTATGGTGAAATCATGGTTTGTTCCAAAAATGAAGACAGTTCCCGGCGCCAGGGTTAGGGTTTGGCCATTCAAAACCACAATATCCCCTACCACATTGTATATGCCGAGTCCCAGGTTTCCGCTCAGGGGTCCTCTGAGGTTCTGCTGCCCGCTTGAAAGACCGGTAAAACACATCGCAAACAGCGAAACCACAATGAGATATCTTAGAATCTTCATAGCAAACCATTAATGGATTTTAGCCGTAACCATCATCGATGAAGAATGAGAATTGACGGCTATCGTGTAAACGCTCCCGCTATTTTCAAGTTAAATGACACCGGCTCCCCGGAGTTGGGAGCCGGTATCTTCACTTTGGAGGAGTATGCAACACGCTACTTGGTCAAGAGCAGTTTTTGAGTTTGGGTAAAGGAACCCGCGGTTATTTTAGCGAAGTAAACGCCGGAGGAAAGGGCTGCGGCATCGAAGGTGATACCGTGAGAACCGGCGCTGTACCATCCGTCGACCAGCCTGGCCACTTCCTCTCCCCGGATGTTGTAAACCGCCAGGGTAACTTCTCCGGCCTGGGGCAGGTCGAAGGTGAGGTAAGTGGAGGGGTTGAATGGATTGGGATACGCTCGATTCAGAGCGTAATCCGCGGGAGCGCTACCCGCCGGCGCTTCATCATCCCAGCCGAATAGAGCCCATCCGTGGTTATGATTAGCCGCGTCGGTTCCTTCGAGTTTGGTGAAGGGGAAGCAGTCGTTGAAGTAAACCTGCCAGGTGCTATGGTCTCTGGCGTGGCCGTTGTAGGAGTAAACACCGGGCATAGCCGTGCCGGGGATATACTGGGTCAATGTGCGAAGCATAGTTCCGCCGGGCGGGACTGTGAGGTTACCTCTCGAGAGGATGGGATATATTTGTCCTGGTGGAAGTGTGATATCGATCCAGGTGTCTATGACGTAAGTTTCGGTGAGGCTGGTGTTGTTGATGCTGACGTCGTAACCGAAACTACCGCCGCCGGCGGGGATATTAATCACAGTATCGTGCGGCGTCATAGTAATTTCCAGGGGGAATGCGCCGGTTACGTCGCTTTCAATCCAGGAAATTTTGTAACCGTAGTATCCGGCAGTGACGATGTCCAGGTCTCCGTCGGTATCGACATCGGCGAAATTGACCTGATAGCAATAAGCCATATTGTCACAGGCGATGGTCTCAGCGAAAGTGGCGCCGTTGTTGATATAGACCAGCACCATTCCGTCCGAATAGCCGGTGACCACAACATCGATGTCGCCGTCATTGTCCACGTCTCCGACGTCCAGATTACGGGGACGACCCACTGCGGGAGCGATGGTGTCGGATGTGAAGACCATATTACCATCGTTGCGGAAAATCTCCACAGTCTGCGACATATATCCGCAAGCCACTATGTCGATGTCGTTATCGTTGTCGAAGTCAGCGGCTTTACAGCAGTAAGCTCCGTCCAAGGGACCGACATCGTGCCGAACCCACGCAGTGTCGTTCTCCAACCAGTAAACCACATCGGGGGTGTATAAGGCGCACACCACGTCCAAATCCCCGTCATAGTCCATATCGATGCAATAGACATAGCGGGCTTGGTCGAGGGTGTCTTCGAGGACCAATTCGGTGAAGTTCTGCGAGCCGTCGTTGATGAAGGCTGAGACTTTATCGCCGGTGGCGGAGGCGGCAACGACATCGAGGTCGGTGTCGTTATCGATGTCCGCCACATCGACCGACATACAGGCGTTGAAGAAACCGAGGAAGTGGTAAGTGAATCCTGCGGTGGCGTCGTATTCATACCAACCGAGATGGTCTTCAGAGTATGCGGCAACGACGACATCATTGTCACCGTCGTTATCGAAATCAGCGGCTTCCATAGCATAAGCTCCGCCGCTGATAAAGGGAGCAACCTGGATTTGCCTGAAGGCTTGATATCCGTTGTTGTCGTATAGAATAACCTCTGTGCCGGGTCCTCCGAGAATATCGGTGTCCCCATCGCCGTTGACATCCCAGGCATTAGCGGCCTTTGGCGTCAGACACATCGGATGCACGACGTGCTCTACCCAGTTTATCTGAGCCAGAGCGGGAGCCGCAGCGAAGACAACAACCAGCAACACAGAAAGCAAATATGCTGCACGTTTCATTATTTTCTCCTTTGAGTTTCGAGATTAATTGTGAACCGTTATGGCGAATTTCTTATTTCGCATTGGATTATTGCGTTATTAGATTCATCGCCAGGTTTACTTCGTGAGGAGCAGTTTTTGTGTCTGGTTGAATGACCCGCTGGTCATCCGGGCGAAGTATAGTCCACTTGAAAGGCCGGAGGCGTCGAAGTTGACTTCATACCGGCCGGAGTTATGCCAGCCCTCAGCCAGTTTTGCGACTTCACGTCCCTGCACATCGAAGACTACGATGGACACTTCCGCCGCTTGGGGCAGGGTGAAGGTCAAGCGGGTTTCCGGGTTGAAGGGATTGGGGAACGCCGGCATCAGCGCATAATCCAAGATTGCGTTTGCAGCGGCTTCTTCATCCCATCCGTAGAGCGCCCAGCCCTGGTCGTGTGTGGGAACGTTGTCGCCGTCAGCTTTTAGGAAGTCGAAAGAATCTTCAGCGTAGATGTTCCAGACCTGTGAATCAGCCAGATGTCCGTTGTAGCAATATTCTCCGGGCATTGCCGATGCGGGGATGAACTGTGTGAGATGCCTGGTGGAACTGAATCCTGGGGTGATGGTCAAAGGTCTTTGGAGAATTGGATATATGGTCCCTCCGGGGAGGGTGATATCGATGTAAGCGTTTACGTTGAAGGTCTCCGTTCCTGTGTTGGCGATGACCGCGTCGAATTCGAAATTGCCGCCGCCGGCGGGGACGGTTATGGGAGGATTGGTGGGAATAAGCTCCAGCGAAATGGCGTAGGGCTCATAGAGATGGCTTTCGATCCACCAGATGTAGTCTTCGTTGCCGCAGGCTACTAAGTCATAGTCGCCGTCGAAGTCTATATCGATGGGGTCGGCTTCACTGGCCCAGGTCACCGTGAGGGGGATATCGTGCTGGATGAAGACTAAAGAATCATTCACGCTGTCAGCTTCAAACCAGGCAATGAAATTTTCGCGGTTGCAGGGGCAGATAACGTCTAAATCGCCGTCATCGTCGAAGTCAACCAGTTCGATTTCGTAGGCGCCGTCAAACGAGAGGGTGATGGGTATGGTGTCCCATGCGGTGCAATTGCCTTGATTGCGATAGAAATAGATACAGTCTGACCAGTAGCTGCAGCCGATGATATCGATGTCGCCGTCGCCGTCCATATCGGCGCAATCCTGGTCGTAGGGTATCGACAGAGTTGCGACCCAGTGCTTGGTGAAGTTCTCGTTGCCGTCATTTTCGAACCACAGCACCGAGTCCGCCCTCGCGGGATAAGGCGCGTGGCCGGATTGACTGACGATGTCGATATCTCCATCCAGGTCGATATCGTAGCAATGCGCGTGTCGGGGATAGAGCACTGAATCCACCAGGTGCTGAGTGAAATGCCTCAGTGAATCCTGCTCCAGCCAATAAACCAGGTTATTGGCGTCCGCGGCGCCGACGATGTCCATATCGCCGTCCTGGTCAAGGTCACAACCTTCGACATACGCGGCGCCGTCAAAGAGACCGAAAGAGTGATAGGTGAAGTTCTGGTTACCGTCATTCTCCCACCAAGCGACTTCGTCGCCGCTCCAGGCAGAGCCTAATAAGTCGACGTCTCCGTCATTGTCAAGGTCTCCGGCCCAGCAGCCCATACCGTAGTTCCAGAAATCCTGGACACGGTGTTCGACCCATCCGAAGTAGCCATTGTTCTCGTACCAGCTCAGATCCTGGTAGCCCATACCGAATATGTCGATGTCGCCGTCGCCGTCGATGTCAATGGGGTGAGTATTGGCGGCGTACCAGGGATAGACCTCGTGCCTGGTGAATTCAATTTGCGCCGTAGCCAACGACGCGGAGAATGCGAGAACGATCAAACACAGGGTAAAGAGTTTTACTCTCTTCATTTCCCTTCTCCTTTTTAGTAGTGTTGATTTGAATCGTCTTTGGTGATTGGATAAAAAAAGTGATTTCTCAGATACTCAATCCATAAGCGCCTCTTGAATTTTTTGATTAAATATGGGTAAAAAAACCTGCCGGGGAAGTTAATCCCGGCTATGAATAAGGTTTAAATACTAAGCTCAAGTGATTTCAATCGGAGCGCCAGTCTTGAGGGCTCTGGTGTATTTCTTTCTCCATGCATCGAAATCGATGGAATTATTCCAAAAGTATTCGAAGAGAGCGGTGAAAGCCTTGACAATGGTCGGCTGTTTGATGATGGACATAGTCAAATCCCCGCGGGGGGCATAGGGGTCTTCGTCGGCGATTAGCAGAGTATGTCTATCGAAAATCATCATCTTGACGGGCAGGCTGTTGGAGACACGATAGGTGACTCCTCTTCCCTTCAGATTCTCAATATAATCCAAGATAACGGACTCATCCGGCAGCTTCAACTCGAACACCCACCGACTCACTCCTCCGCGCTGCACCATATCCGCCAGATAGCGTTCCTGTTCCTTCAGCTTGTCTGTTACTTTCCAGGAGTAGGGACCTCGGCCGAAACCCAGGATTTCTTCATTGGCGCTCTTCACCAATCCGCAATAGTGTTGATGTATGGTGTCGTTCCCCTTCAAGACATCGATGTATTCCAAAGGTTCAGCCTGTTTTACGACCTGACTATAGTATTTGGAGAGGTCCGCTTTGAGTTGATTAATGGTTTCCAACTCTCCTTCAAGCTGGTGCACATTGGACATTAGCGCCACAGCAGGATCTATTGCTTCGAAGGTTCGCTTATGTCCGGCTTTCCTTTCTCTACAATAACCCTTTCCCACCAGTTGCCGCACAATTTCGTAAATTTTGGTTTGGGGAATCCCCGAGGCTTTTTGCAGTTCCGCCGATGTGGCGCTCCCCATCTGTAAAAGCGCCAGATAGACCTTGGCTTGCCGCTCGCTCATAATGTGGTTAATCAACCTTTCCAGGAGCATATAACTTTTCATATCAGCCTAAATCAATGCAAATTAATGGAGTATAGTAGTTAAATAACCCCTTACCCATAAAGGGGGTAATAATTATCAGAGAATATAAACCATTTTACTCTTTTTGTCAAGAGATTGGGAGAATTTTTTTCGATAAATCGTGGTAATTTTAACAATAGAAGTACTTGCAAAAGTCTGCCGGAAGTGTCATCTTGAACGAAGTGAAGGGTCTCAAGTTTTTCTAACATCATAATAAACAAGAGATTCTTCACTGCGTTCAGAATGACAAATTAACAAATACCAGACTTTTGCAGGAGGCTCAATATGAAGACTGGGAAGGCGATATTCCTTCATGGAGCCAGCATATTCCCAGTGTGAGCGGACTCGCTTTCAGCGATTCCAGTCCGGCTTCGGCGAAAAGCCGGGTTAGTTCGTCGGGATACAGGAATTCATGGATGGATTGTGAGAGGTATGAGTATGCTTCGGCGTTTTGGGAGATCAATCCTCCAAGCCGGGGGATAATATGTTTGAGATACCATTGGAAGAACGAGCGCAGTTTCAAGTTTCGGGGAAAGGTCATTTCCAGGGTGATGACTTTTCCCCCGGGTCTAACCACTCGAGCCATTTCTCTTATCGCTCCCAGCCGGTCGGGAATATTCCTCAGTCCGAAAGCTATTCCCGCGGCATCGAAGGTATTATCTTTAAAAGGGAGGCTCATCGCGTCTCCGAGAACATATTGAATCCTTGTGTGGAGTCCTGCTGTCTTAGTCTTGTCGAGGGCTCGTTCGAGCATTTCCGGGACGAAATCTACTCCGGTTACATTGACTTCCGGGCGCTGGCGGGCGATTTCGATGGTCAAGTCTCCGCTGCCGGCGGCTACATCCAATACCCGCGCGGCGTTTTGCGGGACGCTTCGGGCGGCTCGTTTGCGCCACTGCACATCGCTGCGGGCGGATAGAATCCTGTTGAGGAGGTCGTAGCGGGGGGTAATTTCTCTGAACATCCGCTTGACGGCGGATATTTTCTCCGCATCGCTGCATACGTGGCGGGGTTTATAATGAGATGATGGATTTTTCATAAGTGCAATTCACCGAAATAAAAAAAGGGGAAGATGGCTCTTCCCCTTTACAATGGATGTCGTCAATAGGTTCCGTCATAGTCCAATCAAGATGGGAGACTATGAACTGCGGTTCATTTGGATGATTTCACTTTGGTGGCGTAGAAATAGACGAAGAGGCATAGCCCGACGAAACCAGCAAGGCTGATGAGCTGCCCGGCGATGGTGTCGAAGTAATGGGCGTGACTTCCGATTTTCCAGATTACAGCACCGGATTCCGGCACGATCTCCTTTACGTAGTTGATGCCGATGGAGATGAAGCGGACGGGTTTGCCGATGTCGGGGAGGTTCAAAAGCGCCCCGACTACACCCATTAGCGCTCCGCCGGCGATGAAGCCGGAGGCGATGAGTGTGCCTCTGCCTTTGGGGGTTTGGTCGCTGGTTTCGCCTTCGCCTTTCTCCTTCGATTTCCGGCCTACCAGCCAGGAGACTACGCCGCCGACGAAGACCGCCATATTAATCTGTATGGGGAGGTACATCCCCAGGGCGAAGGCCAGGGGCGGCACTCCCGCCATCTCCAGCAGAATCGCCACCAGGGCGCCTGCGCCATACAGCAGGTAGGGAATCTGGGATTCTATCATCAAGGACTTTATGATGACGGCCATCAGGTTTCCCTGGGGGGCGGGAATGGCGGGATTGGGGGTTCCCCCTTCGAGGATGCTGCCGCCGATGGTGAATCCGTAGGATTTTTGAATCAGTAGCAACGCGAGCGATACTGAAATCGCGGCGACCACGATGCCGAGGAATTTCCAACGCTGCTGGTTTTGCGGGGTGGAACCCAGCCAATAGCCGATTTTGAGGTCGCTGATGAATGCGCCTGAAGTGGAGAGGGCGGTGCAGACCACTGCGCCCATAATCAATGCTACTGTCATTCCCACGAATCCTTTGAGTCCGATGGAGACCAAGACAATGGAGGAGATGATGAGGGTTATAAGGGTCATTCCGGACACGGGGTTAACGCCGATGATGGCGATGGCCCGGGCCGCTACCGGTGTAAAGAGGAAGGAGAGAATCGCTATTAGAAGCAGCCCCACAATAGCCACGACAAACACAAATCCGAATCCCCCGGCGACAGCGGCGGGTGAAGCGAAAACAAAGAAGGCGATCAAGGTCAGCACCAGGGTGCCGATTAGAAAGAGGATGACATATTTGATGTTCATATCGGTGTCGGTGCGAGGATGCGCCGCGGCGTCGGATTTCGACCCTCGGATAATTTCACGGATGCCGACGGAGAAGGAGGAGATGATGATCTTTCCCATCTTGACGATGCCGATGATGCCAGCCATTGCGATGGCGCCGATGCCGATTTTCTGGACATAGGAGGCGAAAACCTGCAGTTCGGTCATCTGTGAGATTGGGATGTCACCTGGGGGGAAAGCCATCGGCACATGCTGTCCCACGAAATAGACCAGGGGCACCAGCACTAAGAAGGACAACACCGAGCCTGCGGCGATGATGGAGGCGTATTTGATGCCCACGATATAGCCCAGCCCGAACAGCGCCGCCGAAGAGTTAATTTTGAACACCATCCGGGTTTTTTCCGCCAGGGAAGCGCCCAATCCTCCAAACAGCACATCGGAGTGCAGCAGTTTTGGGAAGGCGTGCATCGCCTCTACCAAGAAGTCATAAACGCCGCCGACGATGATGGAATAGACCAGCACCAGGGCTGATTTGCCCCCGGCTTCGCCGGAAACCAGGATTTCAGTGGTGGCTACGGCTTCGGGGAAGGGGAGCTTGCCGTGTTCCTGAGCCACAAAATAGCGGCGCAGGGGGATGAGGAAGAGGATGCCTAAGAATCCGCCCAGGGTGCAGGCGATGAAGGTATGAAAGAGGTTTACCTCAAGCCCCAGGATATAGAGGGCAGGGAGGGTGAATATCGCCCCGGCTACCACCACGCCTGAGGCGGAGCCGATGGACTGGATGATGACATTCTCGGAAATGGTGCTTTTGCGGAGGAACATTCCCGCCATACCCACGGCTAAGATGGCGATGGGGATTGCCGCTTCGAAGACCTGACCCGCCACCAGTCCCAGATAGCAGGCTGCGAAGGAGAAGAGCACCGCCATAATGGACCCGATTATCACCGAGCGGGCGGTGATTTCCATCGGCGTCTCCTTGGTGGGGACATAGGGCTCATAGGTTTCGCCCGGCTGCAGGGGGGTATAAGCGTTAGCTGGAAGACCTTTGACCTTTTGTTCCATTCTGTCTCCAGATTAGTTCAATTTTGTATTATTTGTACTTTCTTAAATTAGGTTTACTTTGAAAACAGCGGCGGCGTCATTACGCGAGCCGATAATTTTCGTTTTATGCTTTGCGATACTTCGCGGAAGAGACCATCTGTGATGGTTTTCAGCGTTACCAAGTAAACCCTCATGCGAGGATTTCTATCGCGACTTCGCATAACGAATTATGAAGATCTGCGGCTCGCGTGTTAACGCTACCGTAGTTTTAAGGTAAATATATACAGAGATAAATTGCAAATTATTTGTCGATAAAATTTTCACATAGAGGAATTTCGCCGGATATTCACTTTAGCGGTAAATCCTCCTGACCTATAAAAAAAGGCTGATCCTTCGGACCAGCCTTTAAACTCAAAATTCGAGCTTTGAGACCTGAGACTTATTTCACCAGCAACAGTTTCTGCGTTTGAACCATTCCGTCCGTCTGCAGCCGCGCGAAATAGACTCCGCTGGGCATCGAGGATGCGTCCCAGACCGCCTGATGCGTTCCAGCGGGGTAGTATCCTTCGGCGAGGACGGCGATTTTGCGGCCGGCGATGTCGTAGATTGCCAGCGTCACATCACTTGCAGCTTGCAGCTGGTAGCTGAGAGCAGTTTCCGGGTTGAAGGGGTTGGGGGAGGCGGCAAGATTTGTGATTTGTGATTTATGATTTTCGATTTGTGATTTTTCATCGTCCCAGCCGTAGCAGGACCAGCCTTGGTTGTGAGTGGGCGCGTCCTCTCCGGCGAGTTTGGTGAAGGGGAAACTGCTGGAAACGACGGTGCAATCTGGCAACGTCCTCACTTTACCTACATACTCGTAATTTCCCGCAGGCGCACCGCCGGGGACTACCTGCGTAATCTGGCGCATAATAGTAGCACTGCCGGGAATTGAGAGTCCGAGGCGCTCGATGAGGGGACCATAAACTGCGCCGTTGGGAAGAACGACTTCGGTCCAGGCGTCGAAATTGACAGCAGCGTTGGTAGTATTTACGATGGAGGCGTCGAAAACGAAGTTGCCCCCTCCGGCGGGAATGACAAGAGGCGGGTTATGGGGCGTCAGGGTGAGGTTCAGCGATGAGAGTATGAAGTCCCGGACATTATGGGCGTACCAGGTACCGGTGCCATAATTCCCGTCCCGCGCCATCCAGATATCGCCGATGATAAATGACATTGAGAAACCGTAGTTTCCTTGCGAGTAAGGATAGCTTGTCACCGGCGTTCCGCTATGATCGTAGACATAAATAGTCATAGCGGAAGTGTTGACGGTATAGAGATAATCCGGGTCGGCAACCACCACATCACCGCCTGACGACGAACCCGACCCGCAGGAGAAGCCGGTCATAGTATTCACGATGGTTCCGGTGGAAAGATTGATGACGCGGACAGTACCGTTGTGATTGTCGTAGATGTACTGCCCGTCCCAGCTTATTCCCATCGAAGCCTGTGAATTTTGCAGAAGGTTATCATACATCATTACGTAGGTGCCGGTGCTTACATCGGTGATTCTGTAAACATCCCCGGTATAAACAGAGACGTAGAACAACCCGTCGGCGTTGTTATACACGATGCTCCTGAAATCCAACGGGCAGGGAGTCGTTCCAACGGGATTGCCCTGCAGGTCGTACTTTGCAAGTCTTCCGTTAGCGGACTGCCCTCCGCAGACTGTATAATAGTACTGCCCGTCCGAGGCGATCCCCATATTGTGATTGGGAACCGGGTCGTCGAACTGCATCCGCAATGTGGGCGCATGTAGCGGCCCGAAGGTGCTGTCCACCGGATTGTGTGTTCCGCCGCCGGGGGATTTGAATGTTTCCACCGGAGCAACCGGCGCCGGAGTTTCCGACCGGTCGAGGGTGGAGTCGAACAATCCACCAGTTGCGATAGCTGCGACAAAGGACAGGGCGGCAATTGTGACTAAGAAACGCTTCATAGTTTACTCCAAAATACTTGATTTGTGATAAGTTTTATTGATAAGGCTAATGAAGCGAATAAGAGAATCCGGATTCTTTGTGAAGATTTTTAGAATCGCTGATTACGCAAATTCATATTCAATTAAAACTGACATTTGAGTCCACATCATACAATTCTATATTATCAAACACAGAAATAAACCACTCACCCTTTGGTTGAATATTTCAAGCGGATAACACTGAATCCGGGTATTAAACTCAGTATGCTAAGGGATTAATAAGAAACAGCATTTTTCAGCAATCAGCGATTTACCTATGGGATGAAGTCCATCATGGAGGGCGCACCTACTTAATAGATAGGAAAATAATCTCAATTTGTCAAGAAAAACTTAAAAAAAAAGCCCTCATTCACGAGGGCTTTTGAATCAAGACCTGAAACTTGAAGCTTACTTCACCAGCAGCAGCTTCGCGGTTGCGACTTCATCCCCTACCTGAAGGCGCGCAAAATACACTCCGCTCGCCATCGAAGATGCGTCCCATACCGCTTGATGCGTTCCCGCTTGATAGAAGCCCTCGGCGAGGACGGCGATCTTGCGGCCGGCGATGTCGTAGATTGCCAGTTTGACTTGACTTGCATCCCGCATCTCGAATCTCGCGACTGTGGAAGCGTTGAAGGGATTGGGGGAGGCGGCAAGATTTGTGATTTGTGATTTATGATTTTCGATTTGTGATTTTTCATCGTCCCAGCCGTAGCAGGACCAGCCTTGGTTGTGAGTGGGCGCGTCCTCTCCGGCGAGTTTGGTGAAGGGAAAACTACTGGAAACGACAATGGAATCGGGCAGAACCCTCACATTGCCCACCATCTCGTAATTTCCCGCAGGCGCTATTCCGGGGACTGCCTGGGTGAGCTGGCGCATAATAGTGGCGTTACCTGGTATCGAGAGTCCGAATCGCTCGATAAGGGGACCGTAGACTACGCTATTAGGGAGAATAACTTCGGTCCAGGCGTCGAAATTGACGGCAGCGTTGGTAGTGTTTACGATGGAGGCGTCGAAGACGAAGTTGCCGCCGCCGGCGGGGATGATAATGGGCGGATTAATTGGCGTCAGTGTAAGCGAAAGAGCTGCTAACGTGCCGGTTACTATGACCTGATGATAAGCCGGACACATGTAGGTATTGGTGAAAGTTATCGACTGCGTCAGTGGGTACGGACCGGTTACTGTCAGGGGAACCGCAATACTCAAGTTGCCGAAAGAGCAGGGGACAGGCGGAGTCGGGCCGCCGCGGGCATATGTGGCGCCAATTGGCCAGGCAGTTCCGATTAAGTAGTAAAAACCCTGCGTGAGTTCTACATCCCGGACGCCCGATGAATAGAACTGGTTGCCGGGACCGGCGCTGGGAAAACTCACGGAATCGATTAGAGTATAGCTGCCATGTAAGGCAACACCTTGGTAAACGAAAAAGCAGACGGATTGAGCGGTGACGAATTCTATGTGCAGACGATGCTCATGTAGATTAACCGTGCTGTCCACATAAAAAATATTCCCTCGACTCCCGTCATTACAGCTCCAGACCTCGCTCCATGAACCGAATGTCTCCTCAACCAGTTCATCCGTGCTGTAGGATGCTGGTGAGGCGATTTCGTCAAGCCCACCGGAATAAGGTATCCCCGTGGGATTCTCGGCTTGATTTGATGATGAATACTGATTATCAGCCGCGAAAACCGAAAATGTGATGAACAGGCTGAAAATCAAAACCGCGATTAATAAAGATTTTTTCATAACGGTTCCTCCTAAAATTGTTACTTTGAAAATATTGGCGGCGCATCACGCGATACAATTTTTCTAATGCAGGTTGTGGATGGTCGCGAAGAGAATCCATCTATTGACAGTCTGTTAATGGCGATGATGATTATACTGAGTATTGAGATAATGATTATTTTGTTTTTTCCCGCCCGTAGACAATTATTAAATCATATTACTCGAAATAAATCTTGTTGAAAAACTTATGTTACAATATCTTAGTTAAAACATGGGTAGAAGAGCCTGAGTGGAGAAACCGTTGTTTTTCGAATGATAGTGAAAAATATTCTCAATGTCAAAAATAATCCACTTGAAAAAAAAGCCCCGCCCGAACGGGGCTAAAGAATTCGAAACTTGGGATTCGAGACTTACTTCACCAGCAGCAGCTTGGTGGTTGCGACTTCATCCCCTACCTGAAGGCGCGCAAAATACACTCCGCTCGCCATCGAGGAAGCGTCCCAGACAGCTTGATGCGTTCCGGTGGGATAGAAGCCCTCGGCGAGCACCGCCACTTCCCGCCCCGCGATGTCGTAGATGGCGAGTTCTACATTACTGGCAGCTTGCAGCTGGTAGCTGAGAGCTGTTTCCGGGTTGAAGGGATTGGGGGAGGAATTGAAAACCGAGAACTGAGAACTGGGAACTAAGAATTTTGGGAGGGTGTCAGCTACAGGAAAATCCTCCATACCGATAATTCCCCATCCTCCCGGCGAGGTTGATTCTGAATCTGCAAACGCTCTTTTCTCGAATTTTATACAATCTTCTCCTGCCAAACGCCAGGTTCCGCTCTCACATAAGCTGCAATTCAGATAGTAATACCCCGCTGGCGCCGCCCCCGGCACATTAAGCCAAATATCCCGGCGGTTATAATAACCTCCAATCGGCAAAGGCACTCTGGAGCGGGTGTAAAGCGGATAGGAAAAACCTGTGGTCTGGTGAGTGACACTGAGGCATAAATCCACGCTGAGAGGATTCACGCTGTTATTGGCAATGGCAAGGTTGAAGCTGAACCTGCCGCCGTTGGGGGAGAGACGAAGCGGAAACTGAGAAGTGGTGATGGGCGCGATGGTCTGCGGTTCCGACAGTTTTGCCCACATAAAGTCCTCAATAGACCCGCTGAAATATGAATAGCCCCCGATGACATAATTTCCGTCACTGGTGAGGTCGAGGCAGTATGCGTTGTTTTCCCGACCGGGTTCCAGAGTGCGGGTCCATAGCTTGTTACCGTTCCCGTCGGTCCTTATTATCAGAGCTCTGTCGATATCGCCCCAATCCGAGCTGGTTCCTCCGCAGATTATGTACCCTCCGTCCGGAGTCGGTTTGACACAGTAACCGTAGTTGAAATCTTCGAGGGCGTATTTTTTCGACCAGAGCAAATTTCCATTGGAATTAATTTTAAGAAGGTAAACCTGTGAATTGTCGAGACTGTTCAATCGGAAAGTACCAACGGCGATGTAATTGCCGTCCCCAGTCGGTTCTATCCACCTGCCCTCGCTGGAGACATTCCCACTGTAATATCTCATCCAGAGAGTGTCACCCGAGGCATCGGTCCGCATAATGAACAATCCGTTAGACTGGCCTCCGCGGGTAGCGTAACCGGTGATGATATATCCTTCATCCTGAAGCTGGCGTACGCAGAAACCCCTTTCCGTATCATTAGACCTACCCAATAACCGGGTCCATACCGTATCACCTGAAGCGTCCAGTTTCAACATATACATCTGATACTGTGAATGAGCGTCCCCCACCACAATATAGCCGCCGTCCCGGGTCTCTTGAATGCACCTGCCTCGGTCATAAGAGGGAAATCCATAGACACTAGTCCACATCAACCTGCCTAAAGAGTCGGTGCGCAGGATATAGACGTCATAGGAGCCCGCTCCATAGGAGGCGGTGTATCCCGAAATGACTAAACCGCTGTCGGAGGTCTCCTGGACGTAGAATCCCATATCGTTATCCGTTCCGCCGAAAGTGCTGGTCCAGAGGGTGTCTCCATTGGGGCTGGTTTTCACCAGATACACATCCCTGCGATAGGGACCGGTCGCCAATCCCGTTTCTCCGACGGAGACATAGCATCCGTCATAGGTTTCTTCGATGCAGTAAATGATGTTAATGGTATTATCGCCCATAGTTCTGGTCCAGAGCGTATCGATATAGTGTTGCTGGGCAAATCCCTGAACCGGGAGAAAAAACATTGTCAAAAAAAGGTAATAGAATGGTTTCACTTTCGACCTCAGATTTTTTACAGATTCGCTAGTCCTACTTCAAGAGTAGCAGCTTTTGCGTTCGAACTGCACTCCCCGCCTGCAGGCGCGCGAAATACACCCCGCTCGCCATCCCCGACGCATCCCATACCGCCTGATGCTCTCCGGCGGGGTAGAAACCTTCGGCGAGAACCGCCGCTTCCCGTCCGACGATGTCGTAGATTGCCAGTTTGACTTGACTCGCATCCCGCATCTCGAATCTCGCAACAGTGGAGGCGTTGAAGGGGTTAGGGGAAACTTCTATATTTACGATTTGTGATTGTTGATTTGTGATTTGTGATTTTTCACAATCGCAACAGCAATAGGCAGTCCAGCCAAGGTTATGATTCGATTCAGAATAGCCATAGAGTTTCGCGAAATAAAAACGGTCTTGGTTGAAGACCGAATCGGGGTAGATTCCGACGCTGCCTATATAGTTATAATTCCCATTAGGCGCACTGCCGGGCACATATTGTGTGACGTTACGGGTGAAAACCGAATCTGCCGGAATCGTGAGGTTTTGCCGTAGAATCACCGGGCTAATAATGCTTCCTCTGGGTAAGCGAACTTCAGTCCAGATATCGATGGTAACCGCCGCACCGGTTCTGTTTTCAAGTTCAGCCTCGAAGCTGAATGTTCCTCCGCCGATTGGAACATAAATAGGCGGATTATGGGGAAATAGTCTTATGTCAATCAGCGGTTGCTCGAAATACAACGCTCCAATATCCGCTATGGTATTGTCAGGATCTCGCGGAAGTGTTGGAGAACCGGCGTCGATGCAGGGTGAAAGTGCGGTTAGGTTGAAATTCCCGTTTCTCGGGTCAATCATACAGGATTCACAAAAAATATTAAAGTAATTATCGCATGAATCTCCATTAGCATTGACGCGGCTGAGAATACCGGCATCAGGGGGAATACCATTGCCGTATAAATCGCTATACACATGGTAAAAGTCGGAATGAATAATGACTGGATTACCTGATGAGCAGTAGATCCCACTGCCCTGCGGCACTCAACCTATGTTTGATTCATTATCAACGAAAATACAGCTATTTACCACAAAGTCGGAGTTTTCAGCAAAAACTCCTCCTCCACGATTTCCTCTATTGTTGTAAAATGTACACCGGATAAAAATAGGACTACTATTTAAAGCGTAAACACCACCACCATCGTAATACCAAAACATATCTTGATATGCTTCATTATCAGCGATTATGCAGTGTTTGAAAGTGGGACTTGAATGTATGCATCGAATACCGGCGCCACTCTGTTCCACCCGGAAATCGGTGATGGTGAATCCCTCAACGATAGAGTTGCTGTCTTCGTTACAATGAAAATTGAAACAGGAATAGTTGGAGTTTCCGCCAATTATGCTGCAGGTTTCCGGGCCGCTCTCTGATTTTAACACTATTGATTTGCCGATGAAATCCAGGTTTCTATTACCTTCGCCGGTGTATGTTCTTACAGCAACAAGCACCGTATCCCCGTCCACTGCAGCATTTATCCCCGCCTGAATGGTAGGGTACTGGGTGGGGACGCGTAACACATTGGCTAAGGCGCTGATAATTGTCAATCCAGCGATGATTAATGACACTATAATCCTATACATTTTCACCTCTTCAGTGTGTCTTTTTTATACCGGGATTCGATTAATCAAATCCCTACTTTATCAAGAGTAATTTTTTTGTCTTAACCTCACTCCCCGCCTGCAGGCGCGCGAAATACACTCCGCTCGCCATCGCAGACGCGTCCCAAACCGCCTGATGCGCCCCCGCAGGGTAAAATCCCTCCGCGAGAACCGCCACTTCCCGGCCGGCGATGTCGTAGAGGGCGAGTTCTACTTGACTCGCATCTCGCAGCTCGAATCTCGCAACTGTCGAAGCGTTGAAAGGATTGGGATTTACCGAAAGGACTCTGAATCCTGAATCCTGAATCCTGAATCCATCTTCATCATCGTCCCAACCATATACACTCCAGCCCTGGTTGTGCGTGGGCGGGGCTTCTCCGGGGAGTTTGGTGAACTCGAAGCTGTCTTCATCGATAACGCTGTCCGGATAGCTGCCCACATATCCGTTGTAAGTGTAATCTCCCTCAGGAGCGTAGCTGGGGACAAACTGAGTTATCCCGGTGCGAACGATGGTCTGGCTGGGGGCGATGGGGAGATTCGCGCGCATAATCAGGGGGCCGTGCGCCGCGCCGCCGGGGAGGATTACTTCAGTCCAAGCGTCGAAAGTCACCGCGGCGGCGGTGGAATTTTGCACCTCCGCGGTGAAAAAGAAGTTACCTCCCCCGGCGGGGATTAGAATCGGTGGATTCACGGGAGTGAGTGTCAGCGACAAGGAAGGCGGCGTTCCCGGCAGGCGGAGCAGCCACACATCTTTGTAGCCGATATAAGGGGGGGTGACATAACCTGCAATCGCAGCCCCTCCGTCTTGAGTCGTAACAACACTAAGCGCGCTGCTTGGGCGGTAATCTCCATAATATTCCGCCCAAAGTCTTTCCCCTTCAGAATTCATCTTAACCATGTATAGTTTTTCGCCTCTCGGTTCAAAACTGGTGGCGTATCCGGCGCACAGATAACCCCCATCCGAGGTTACATCGACACTGATAAAAATATCACAGAGACCGGTTTCCCCGAATCTTCGCGTCCATAGAGTATCGCCGAGGCTGTTCGTTTTTATGACATATGCATCTCCACCCACAAAATTAATCCTATCGATGTAACCCACCAGGATATATCCACTGTCCGGAGTCTGCTTTACACAATAGCACCAATCTTCATAGGGACCGCCGTACATTCGCGTCCACTCTACAATACCGTCTGAATTGTACTTCGATAGAAATAAGTCATAATTGAAATTGACTGGGCTGACAAGAGTAGCGCCTGTCACTATATATCCTCCGTCAAAAGTCTGACAGACATATCGCGCCCAATCCATAGGATTTATATTTGATAATCGAGTCCATATCGTGTCGCCCTGAGCCTCGAGCTTTACCAAATAAGTCCCAAGATTGCCTCCCCCCACGCCATACCCGCCAACGAGAATATACCCTCCGTCGGAGGTTTGCTGAATGCAATGACCAAAATCCACACTCGTTCCGCCATAGGTCCGATGCCAGATTCTTTCGCCGTTCGAATCGATTTTTATCAGGTAAATATCAGAGCTGCCGACGCCGTATGACCTCGTAAAACCAACAACAAGATACCCGCTATCATGAGCCAGGCAGATTCCTTCTCCATAATCATCTTCAGTCCCGCCGTGACATCTCGTCCACATAGTGTCGCCCTGGGCGTCGGTTTTCACCACATAGACATCCTGGAAAGGACTGCCGGCATAGCCCGCGATTATAAATCCTCCGTCCGGTGTCTGTCTTAAGCTATGGCCATCTTCATTGACAGTGTCCATTCCGTACATTCTGGACCACAGGGTGTCGGGATTCTGCGCTAAGGCGGAAAAAGCTGAAAGCGCAACGACCGCCAAAGTGATAATTGGTGTTCTCGTTTTGTTTCTCCTCCGGTTTTTAAGGAAAAGACACCTCACATAAGTAGTGCAACAGGGTCTCCGCACCCTGTTGCAAGTATTTGTTTATTTGTTGTATGCGCAGGGTATAGACAGTCTGTCTGACGATAATTGATTTTGTGCTATGTCATTCTGAACGCAGTGAAGAATCTCTTGTTTATAAATTATTTACCAAAACGCAGATGCTTCGCTTCGCTCAGCGTGATATATTGTCGGATAAACTGCAGAGACCCTGCGCCACGGCATAGTCGCATGCGGGGATTTGATGAATCAAATCCCTACTTAACCAACAGCATTTTTACTGTTCTTACTTCATCCCCCGCCTGCAGGCGCGCAAAATAGACTCCGCTCGCCATCGCTGAGGCGTCCCATACCGCCTGGTGCGTTCCGGCGGGATAGAAGCCCTCGGCGAGAAGCGCCACTTCACGCCCGGCGATGTCGTAAACCGCCAGCTTCACATTACTTGCAGCTTGCAGCTTGTAGCTGAGAGCTGTTTCCGGGTTGAAGGGATTGGGATTTACCGAAATGATTCCGAATCCTGAATCCTGAATCCTGAATCCCTCTTCATCATTGTCCCAGCCGTAAACATTCCAGCCCTGATTATGAGTGGGCGCGGCTTCGCCGGGAATTTTAGTGAAGGGGAAAGAATCGTCGTCGATGACGCTGTCGGGATATACACCGACCTTGCCTACATAGGTGTAGCTCCCCGCCGGGGCGTAGCCGGGGACATTCTGCAGGAGCTGCCGCATAATAGTATAACCGGGTGGAATCAGCAGGTTGTTGCGCAACACTATAGGACCATATACATTCCCGCCGGGGAGAATCGCTTCAGTCCAGGCGTCGAAGGTGATGGAACGGGCGGTATTGTTGGACACTTCGGCGCGGAGGGAGAAACTGCCTCCGGAGGTAGGTATCTGGATCGGCGGGCTCAAAGGTGTAAGTTCCACCATTAGGTTGGGGGTTGTTCCTGAGGGGAAAGCGGTCACCCTGACATCGTCGATAAACCACCCGGCGGCGGTAGAGGCGTTATCGGAGCCGAAGCGGAAGCGGAGTTGGATATCGCCCGGGTAATCGGACAAATCGGCGGTCTCTTCCACCCATCCTCCGCTTGAACCGGAAAACACAGGTATTTGGGGGGTAAAGGGCCCGGTATAGGGATTTCCCCCGCCGGCTGAGGCGCGGATATGGTGCGTGTATCCCGGCATCGGCAGAAGGGTGAAGGGCGCGCCGTTGTGCGAGATTTCGACCACACCGCCGTCATAGGCGGAATCGGGATAAGCTCCCGAAGCTTCAGCTTCAATCCAGTGCCAGAAGGTCAGTTCCCCGTTGATACCGATATTGATGGTCTGGGTAACCAATCCTCCGTCGGCATGATTGGCGTAATCGCCGCCGGGGCTGCCGAATTTCCAGGCGTGCGTGGGGGAATGGCTGTTCATAGTGGATAAATGCCATTGGTCTTCCCACCCAGTGGTGACCGCCAAGTGAGTCCAGCCGCCGACTCCGCTCTCCATATCGTCCTCAAAGTAAACGGTGGGGACTCCCACTCTAAGAGTGAACTCTTCTGTTAGCAAAAATCCGCCCTGGTCGATGGTCAGCGTGAATGCCGCTTCGTGTCCAATGGGACAGGCTGAAGCGGTCTCCACCCTGAATCCGGCAAAAGCTCCGGAGCGGCGGGGGATAGTGTCGGTGGCGGAGTTAGCGTTCAAAATCGTGATGTAGGGGTCGTTGGAGGCGAGCTGGAGGTTGATTATTTCCGATGTTCCGTATCCCCGGTTGTAGATTTCGACCATCAGGGTGTCGATATCGCCCTGGCTCAAATAACCGTCCGCCACTTCGACCGAAGATAACTCCACCTTGCCTCCGGCGCACCAGAACAGATTCAGACAACAGTGGAGGTTTTCCGCCGCTTCCGGTATGATGTACTGAATGCTGGGCCAGAAACCGTGGGAGCCGACTTCAGGTTCAATGTTGATTATACCCTGCTCGTGAAGCTGCCAATCCTGGGTGCGTCCGTTGGAGGCGTACATTATCTGACGGCATGTACCGTAGTCATAGCCATTATAACGAGCTGCTTCGGCGAGGTATTCCATATGGACATCTAAGGGTTCCGGCATCACCAAATCATACCCGTATGCGGTAAGATAGCAGAAGGCGGATGTGTGGATGGTCATACCGGTGACGAAATTGCGGGCGTTGATGAAGTTCATCATCGCCTGCACTTCAGGTTCGGAACCGGCGCTGGGACCACGGTAGGTTGAGGAACTTGGGGTGGGACTGGAACCCTGATTGTCATAACCCCATTGATAGGGGTAATTGCGGTTAGGATCGACGCCATAGACTCCTCCGCCGTTATCGCGGCGGTTCTTGCGCCACATTCCCCCTCCTCCGGGATTGGTTTGGATATTATACAGAAAGCCGTCAGGATTGACCACGGGGACGAAATAGAGTTCGCGGTTGTTCACCAGATAGGTGGCTTCCGGGTCTGCGCCGTATTCTTCCAGCAGGTGCCACATAGCGTATATAAGCACCGTGTAGGCTCCGGGCTCGCGGGCATGATGGAGGGCATCGAATATGCCTGAAGGTTCGTTTTCGGTAATGTCCGGGTTGTCGGATATTTTGACCATCCAGAGGGGATTTCCCTCGTGTCCCGCTCCGATAGAGTCTTTCACCGTAATCAGATTGGGATATAACAGGCGCATAGAATCCAGGTCCATCACGATTTCCTGAAAGGTGTAGAATCCGCCCATGGAGCCGTGTTTCATATGCACCGGATCGTCGGTTTGGTAACTCGGAATTTGCTTCATGTTTTCCCGGCAGATTCGGGCGTAGTACGCTTCCAGGTCTTCTTGAGTAATGCTGTATGAGATACCATTTCTCCGGAGCAGGGCGATATCCGCCTCCTCCAGAGGTATTTCCAGGCCCTGGCCGGGAATCATTTTGGAATCGTCCATTGGCAGGCCGAGTTCCAGCATAGTGGTGATTGTGGTTTGGTCAGGATTAGAAACCATCACCATATGATAGGTTTCATCCGCTTCGAGTGGATTCGTTATAAGAACCAACAGAAAAAGCGGGAAAATTACGTATAAAATTCTACTTTTCATGCTCAGCTCCTATTGATTAGAGTAGAATGACAGATAGATTATTCTCCCCAATTAAAATGTACTCACACAGAAGGTTAGTTTCAAGTATCGGATTCAATTCCTTTAACAATAATACGATATGTGTCTCTGTTGTGAGATATTGCGGGGATTTGATGAATCAAATCCCTACTTTACCAGAAGCAGTTTCACCGTTTTGACCTCACTCCCCGCCCGCAGGCGCGCGAAATAGACCCCGCTTGCCATTCCCGACGCCTCCCAAACCGCCTGATGCGCTCCGGCAGGATAGAAGCCTTCGGCGAGGATTTCAACCTCCCGCCCCGACACATCATAAACCGCCAGCTTCACATTACTTGCAGCTTGCAGCTCGAAGCTGATAGCTGTGGAGGAATTAAATGGATTTGGACTTACAGATAGGATTCCGAATCCTGAATCCTGAGTCCTGAATCTCTCTTCATCGTCGTCCCAGCCTGAACAAGCCCAACCTTGCTGGTTAATGGGCGCGCCTTCGCCCAGCAGTTTGATAAAGCTGAAGTCGTCCGAAGCTAAGGCGCTGTCGGGGAGGAATCCCACTTTAGCGACATAGTACAAAACCCCGCCCGGGCAAGCCGCCGGGACATACTGGGTCAGGGAACGCTGTGCCCGCATCCCCGCCGCGAAGGGCAGTCCCGCGCGCGCCAGCGCCGGCCCGTAAACCCTGCCATCCGGCAGAATCACTTCGGTCCAGACATCGATGTTCAGGGGAAAGGAGCACTGGCTTTCCACCGCAACGTCGAAGCCAAAACTGCCTCCACTGGCGGGCAGAATGATGGTTGACGAATGGGGGGTCAATTCCACGAAAACGGGGTAGTGGAAGAAGAATAAAGCTCCGATATCCTTGATAGAGCCGTCCGGGTCGCGGGGGAGTAGCGTATCCCCGGCGTCGATGCAGGGGGAAGTGGGTTGGAGATTGAAATTTCTTAGTGCCGGCTCAACCATTTCGGGCAAGTCAAAGATGTTGCTGTGGGGGTCGCAGGGGGTGCCGTTGAGGTTCAGGTTTACTATCGCTCCCGCTCCCGCAGGGGTTCCAGGTCCCTGAAGATTTCCCCCGCCATTATGCAGATTGCAGAACAAAATCTGCGGATTTCCACCGGTGCAGTAGATCCCACTGCCAAAGGGTCCCCCTCAACTTGAGCCCCAGTTGTCATAGAGAATACAACTGTTAACCACCATATTCGAGGTGTCGCTGCAGATTCCGCCTCCCCAGCCGTTATCGCCGTTGTCAGCCCGGTTCTGGTAAAAGGTGCAGTTTTGAATCAGGGGCGTTCCCCGCTGCACTGAGATTCCCGCCCCGCGCAGACCGGTTCCGGTGGTTCGATTGTAACAGAGTATGCATTCCACAATGCTGGGGCTGGAATTGGCGCAGAGGATACCGCCGCCGCGGTTGCTCCCGACATATCCGTTGGTAATTGTGAATCCCTTGAGGATAGTGTCCCGTTGTTCCCGGCCGATGAAATTGAAGGCCCGCCCCACTCCTTGACAGTCTATTACGCAGGTTTCCGGTCCGTTTTCAGACATAATCACTATCCGCATGCCGAAACACTGAATTTCCCGGTTGCCGGCGCCAGTGTAGGTCCCGTCCGCCACCAGCACCGTATCCCCCCAGGAGGAGGCATCGATGCCCGCCTGAATGGTGGAATATTGGGAAGGGACGCGTAACACAGTGGCCAGGGCGCTGACAGTTGGCAAACATATAATTACTAAAGATACAATTAGTCTGTTCATTTGTGTCTCCATAAGAAATATGTTATTTCCGGGATTTGATGAATCAAATCCCTACTTTACCAACAGAAGTCTTTCAGTTTTAATTTCACCCCCCCCATCCAGCCGCGCGAAATACACTCCGCTCGCCATCGCTGAGGCATCCCATACCGCTTGATGTGTTCCCGCCGGATAGAAACCGTCAGCGAGGACCGCGACTTCCCGTCCGGCGATGTCGTAGATGGCGAGTTTGATATTGCTTGCAGCTTGCAGCTTGAAGCTGAGAGCTGTGGAGGCGTTGAAGGGGTTGGGGGAGACGGCAAGATTTGTGATTTGTGATTTATGATTTTCGATTTGTGATTTTTCATCGTCCCAGCCGTAACAGGACCAGCCCTGGCTGTGAGTCGTTCCGCCTTCGCTCAGCAGTTTGATAAAGCTGAAGTCGTCCGAAGCTAAGGCGCTGTCGGGCAGGAATCCCACTTTAGCGACATAGTACATAACCCCTCCCGGACAAGCCGCCGGGACATATTGGGTTAGAGACCGTTGAATCCGCATCCCCGCCGTGAAGAGCAATCCCGCGCGCGACAGCGCCGGCCCGTAAGTCCTGCCATCCGGCAGAATCACTTCGGTCCAGACATCGATGTTCAGGGGAAAGGAG
>CAYQZD010000052.1:0-24860 GCA_964421875.1 uncultured bacterium | reverse complement strand
TATTGATGGTGTAGGTCATCCCTCGGGAACTTTTTAACATAGGGGAATGACAGCATTTTTGTAGCTAACTTCGTATAGGTAACGTGTTAAAATATATCTGATTCTCAGATTGAACCAGTCGTAACAATACCATTAAATTCAAACCTTGCATGCGCAACGTATTGGGAATAATCCTGGGCGGAGGTCAGGGTAAACGTCTTTACCCTTTGACCAAGTACCGTTCCAAACCGGCGGTTCCGCTGGGCGGCAAATACCGGCTCATAGACATCCCTATTTCAAACTGCATCAACTCCGGAATCAACCGAATATTCGTGCTCACCCAGTTCAATTCCGCCTCGCTCAACCGTCACATCAATCTCTCCTATAATTTCGACGTATTCCGCGATGCATTTGTGGATATTTTAGCGGCGGAACAAACCGTGGAGAATACCGATTGGTTCCAGGGAACCTCCGACGCGGTACGGAAAAATTTACGGCATTTCCGCCGCTATCACGCCCCCCATTACCTGATTTTAGCCGGCGACCATATTTACCGGATGGATTATCGGAAATTGTTCGAACACCACCTAAAACACAACGCTCAGGTCACGGTGGCGGTTACTCCGGTGGAAAAACGGATGGCGCCGGGTTTAGGATTGTTGAAGATAGATTCCGACTGCCGAATAATCGATTTCAAAGAAAAACCCCAGCAGGATACCGAGATAGAATCGATGCGTTCACCGGAGGATGTCCTGCGAAAATGCGGGATGGACCATCCGGAGAAGCAGTTTCTGGCTTCTATGGGAATCTACCTCTTCAACGCAAACTCGCTGGAGGAGTCGCTTTCCGACCGGGGACTAACCGATTTCGGGACCGAAATAATCCCGATGCTGGTGGACAAAGTCCACGTCAGCGGCTATATCTTCAACGATTATTGGGAGGATATCGGAACCATAGAGGCTTTCTATAACTCGAACATCGGGCTGACCGCAGCTAATCCCGCCTTCGATTTCTTCTCCAATCACAACCCCATATTCACCAACGCCAGATTTCTCCCCGGTTCCCGGACGGACAATGTCAAGTTGATTCACAGCATAGTATGCGAAGGAAGCATAGTTCAAGGCGCCAAAATTGACCGTTCCATCATTGGACTCAGGAGTATCATCAAAGACGGAGCGGACGTCAAAGAGAGCGTTCTGATGGGAGCGGATTATTTCCAGAGTGATGAGGAATTGGAAGAAGATATCAAACTGGGAATCCCCCATATCGGTGTGGGACGTAACAGCCGCATCTGCCGAGCCATAGTCGATAAAAACGCCAGGATTGGAGAAAACGTCAGCATCGGACCTCACGCCCCGGAAGAAAATTTCAACGGACCCGGCTTTATGGTTAAAAGCGGGATAACCGTGATTGAAAAAGACGCGGTCATCGCGGACGGAATGGAAATATAGTGAAAGATGAATGCTGAATACTGAATGATGAATGCTGAAGGATGAAAGAATACAATCCGGTAATAATCATAGAGAAAAAGCGTGATGCAAAGACGCTTACAGGTGAGGAAATTGCGTTCTTTGTCAACGGTTTCGTAGAGGGAAGGATTCCCGATTACCAGATGTCGGCGCTGCTGATGGCAATCTGCCTGCAGGGGATGAATATCCAAGAGACGGTGGACTTGACCCGGGCGATGCTGAAAAGCGGGGAGCGGCTGGATTTTTCGAATCATCCCGGCCTGCCGCTGGTGGACAAACATTCCACCGGCGGAGTCGGAGACAAACTGTCGCTGATAGCGCTCCCCACCGCGGCGGCCTGCGGAGCGTACATTCCGAAAATCTCCGGCCGTGGATTGGGACACACCGGTGGGACCCTGGACAAGCTGGAATCGATTCCGGGATTCAGTACCGATTTCAATCCGCGAGAAATGGTCGAGGCTGTAGTCAGGACCGGCGCAGTGATGGCTGGTCAAAGCCCTATAATTGCCCCGGCGGATAAAAAAATCTATGCCCTCCGCGATGTCACCGCCACTGTGGATTCCATACCATTGATAACCGCCAGCATCATCTCCAAAAAAGCCGCGGAAAGTATCGGAGCCTTGGTGTTGGATGTGAAAGCCGGAGCGGGAGCGCTTTTCCGGGATTGGCAGCGAACCGAGGAACTGGCGAGGACGCTTATCGCAACTGGAGAAGAATTCGGCCTCAGAACGGTCTGCTTGATTACCAATATGGAACAGCCCTTGGGGTATGCAGTGGGCAACTGGCTCGAAGTCAAAGAATGCATCGACATTATGCAAACCGGCTCCGGAGCGAAAGATGTGATGGAACTGAGCCTGGCGCTGTCGGGAACGATGCTGGCGGAAAGCGGAATTGCCAAAAACGCCGAGGAGGGCTGCATTATGGCGGAAAAGGCGCTGAAAGAGGGGAAGTCGCTGGCTAAGTTCCGGGTAATTGTCACCAACCAGGGAGGCGATGTCAGCCTGCTGGACAATCCCGAACGATACCCCGTCGCCAAACACTCGCAAGCCCTCCGGGCTGAGTCAACAGGGTACATCTCCCGAATCGACGCCCGCCGCGCCGGTGAAACCGCCAATTCCCTGGGAGCGGGAAGGATGACCAAGGATGACGCTATCGACCATTCCGCTGGCATTACCTTCCACGCTAAAAGGGGAGATTATGTGGAAACGGGGGATAAACTGGCGACGCTGTTTTCCAATTCCCCGGAAAAACTGGAGCGCGCGGCAGAGTCGGCGGAGGATATTTTCCAACGGTGGGAAACAGCTCCTGAAACCAATCCCTTGATTTTTCAAGTGATGCGCCGGAAGGGAACGGTATCCTGGGAAAAATATGCGGGTTTGTAACCGGCGGGCGGAACAATACTGGCTCGGCCTGCCAATTAGTAAATAAACAAACCACTAACAACGCCTTCCGAATACCAGCCTCTACCCCACTCTATCGAAATCATGACACACTATGTCGCACAGTCCCCGCACCCTGCTGCATAATTCTTTAAAAATAATTCCGCGTTATGTCAGGTCTTTAGCGAAGCGGAGACCTGACATTTACAGATGTGCTGTCGATTCTCCCCAGTTTTTTCCGAAAATGCCCCAGATTTGTCATTCCCGCGAAAGCGGGAACCCAGAGCGGAGTCTGCAAGCGCGGACTTGTTACTTGACACTTGACACTTACAAATGGTAGGCGGGGGGTTTATCCCCCCGCGAAAACCAGCAACCAGTAACGAGGAACGAGCAACGGTACTGTAGGGCAAAATCTTATTCCGCCGAGTGCCGGGACCCGGCGGGCACATTGAATATTTAGTTCGCCCCTACGAATAAGGATTTAACCGATATTCTGTACTTGGTGTTTAGTGCTTGGTGATTAGTGGATAAAAGTTCACAGCGAATTAAGCAGATTGAGCAGATTATTTGATTGGAAATTCGTTTAATCCGCTTCATCTGCTGTGAAACCTTTGAATATGCATACCCACGCCGGAGCGAGGGAAATCGAAATCCCCCCTGCCCCCCTTATTCTAAGGGGGGAAAGAAGGATTCCGGCTGCGCCGGAATAACAACGGAGGAAGGCGGACGGCTACCCGCGGGGAAATTGCATACTTGTAAACTTGTCACTTGCCAACTTGCAGGGGGGGGCTCTTGAGGGGGATTTATCAGCGTCATCAGCGTCCATCACTTAAAATCAGCGATTCAGAGATTGTTTCACAGAATTAATCCGCTAAATCCGCTTCATCTGCTGTGAATCTTTGTTTTGAACTTCAACATCATTTGCCGACTCAATGTCGAAAAAACGCCCGGGCCTCGCAAGTATAAACCCTAAGTATAAAATAAATTCTACCACAAAAAACTTGACATTTGTGCAGCAGTTTCGCATATTACCTATGAGGACGGTATTGACAATGAATGACGCCTGGATTTAATTCAAAAACTTACTCATCGCCTTTATAATAGTCATTATAATAATGATCATTATGATTGACACATCGAATCCGTGAAACTTACTTGAGCCTTACATACATTCAGGGGACGCTGAGATGAAAAGAGCATTAGTAATTGCTGTAACCATAGCGGCGATGGCGCTTTCCGCAGCCTCCGCGCAGTGGAAATTCTTCGAGCGTAAGCTGGCGCTGCTGGAAGCTCGCAGCCGGGCGGAAATCGAATCCGTGGCGGCGGAAGTCTACCATATCGATGTCGTGGAGGGGCTGAACCTTTACCTCTATGTCAACGCGGAAGAGATGGCGGCGCTGCGGGGGCGGGGATTCAACATCCGCTATATCCCCAATACGGACAAAATTTATGCGGACGAACTCTGGGAGCGCACCAAGGACGGCCCCAATCCGATGGACTACTACCACACTTACACGGAACTGGGACCCTACCTCGATTCCATTGCGCTGGCGAATCCGGGGCTGTGCCGGGTCTATTCCGCTGGGCAGTCGGTGCAGGGGCGGAACCTGTGGATGGTGGAGATTTCCGACAATGTTATGGCCGATGAGGAGGAGCCGGAATTCCTCTATGTGTCATCGATGCATGGAGACGAGCCGGTGGGGATGGAGATGTGCCTTTTTTTCATCACCCTCCTGCTGAATAACTATACTTCTAACCAGCAAATCCGTTATCTGGTGGATGAAACCCATATCTATGTGATGCCGCTGATGAATCCGGACGGGTACGAAGCCCATTCCCGCTACAACGCCAACGGCTTCGACCTCAACCGGGAATTCCCCGACCGCATCGACGACCCCTATTACACCGCAGCGGGCCGCCCGGTTGAGGTGGGGGTATTGATGAACTTTCACGCTGCCCATTCGGTGGTGATGTCGGCGAATTTTCATACCGGAGCCCTGCTGGTGAATTACCCCTACGACAGCAATCCCAACCGGCAGAGCGTTTACACCGCCACGCCGGACGACGCCTGGTTCATCGATGTCAGCCTGGCTTATTCGCGGTATAACCTGCCGATGTACAACGGCAGTTTCCCCCGGGGGATTACCAACGGTGCGGCCTGGTATGTTATATTCGGCGGAATGCAGGATTACATCTACACCTGGGAAGGCGGCGCGGATGTGACCATCGAGCTTTCGCGAAACGGCTGGCCCCCCGCCAATACCATCCCCGGTTTCTGGGACGACAACCGGAATTCAATGCTGTCCTATCTGTCCAAGGTTCACCAGGGAATTCGCGGCGTCGTCACCGACAACAACGGCAATACCATACCGGCGGTTATTACCGTGGACGATAATCCCAACGAGGTCTATCCCGACCCGGATTTGGGCGATTATTACCGGCTGCTCCTGCCCGGGACTTACCGGGTGAATTTCTACTGTTACGGTTACCAGCCGCTCACGGTGGAGAATATTACGGTAAGCGCCGGTTCTTTCACCCAGGTCGATGTGCAGATGACTCCGGCGCCGCCGGGATATGTGTTCGAAGATTTGGAAGGGGGCATCGGCGGTTACAGCAGCGCTGCGGTCACCCCCGGATTCGGCAACCAGTGGCACCTTTCGGAAAGCCGGAGTTCCACCCCGACTCACAGCTTCAAATGCGGCGACGCCGCAGGCGGGAATCACGCCGACCGGCTGGACGCGGCGCTGGTGACCCCGGTTTTCAACCTCCAGCCTAATTCCGTCCTCACCTTCTGGCACTATATCGATTCCGAGATTTCCGGCAGGAACTACCCTTACGCTTACGACGGCGGTTTTGTCGAGGTCAGGGCGGCGGGGGATACGGTATGGACACAGATTACCCCGCTAGGCGGCTATCCTTACCGAATAAGGAACACCGGCGGGACGGGGCCTTATCCTCCTGAGACCCCGGTTTTCGCGGGGCATATTTTGGGGCGGGAGGCGGTTTTCCCGCTGGACACGCTGACCGGAGAAGTGCAGTTCCGCTTCAGGTTCGGGTCTGACGGGTCTGTCACCCGTGAGGGGTGGTATATCGATGACATTGAGCTGGAGGTCGAGGGGCACAGCCTGGTGGCGGTGATCCTCACCCCCTCGAATCCGCCGGTGAGCATACCTGCTAGCGGGGGGAATTTCGAATATACCGTCGATATCAGGAATACTTCAGGCGTTACCCAGGAGTTCGACTGCTGGGCGGTGGCGGAGCTGCCCAATGGCAGCATTTTCGGGCCTATAATCCAGCGGCGGTTAACTCTCATTTCTCAAGGAAGCGCGGCGCGGACGCTGACTCAGAACGTCCCGGCGAACGCCCCCGCGGGTAATTACCGCTATATAGCCCGCGTGGGGCAGTATCCGGCGATATGGACGGAGGATAGTTTCGAGTTTGTGAAGCAATAGGATGTTCGGCAGATAAGGAATCACTCCATAAATATCGTAAGGAGAATCGCAGTGCGCAGGACTCGCTGGCCGCTGACAACGCTTCTCATAATGGTATGCTTAACCGGCGCCGCTTGGGGACAGCCTTCGGGAAAGAGGATAATCGGCTACTATACATCCTGGTCGATTTATGCCCGGGATTATCACGTCCCGGACATCCCCGCCGATAGGATCACTCACATTAATTACGCCTTCGCTAATATCGACAATGCGACGGGCCGGATAATCTTAGGAGACGAGTACGCCGATACACAGCGGTTCTATCCCGGTAACAGCTGGCACCCTGACAGCCTGCGGGGCTGCTTCAGGCAATTGCAAATCCTGCGAGCGTCTCACCCGCATCTGAAATATTTGATTTCGGTGGGCGGCTGGACCTGGTCGGCTTATTTTTCCAATATTGCCCTGACGCCTCAATCGAGGAATATTTTCGCGCGTTCCTGTATGGAATTTATCGACCGCTACGAATTCAACGGCATCGATATCGATTGGGAATACCCGGTCAGCGGCGGCCTCCCTACGAATATTTACCGTCCGGAGGACCGGCGGAACTATACTCTCTTGTTGGCTGAGTTACGCCGCCAGCTCGATTCGCTGGAAACCGCTAATTCGCAAGAATATCTGCTGACCATCGCCGCCCCGGCCAACCCGGCGATAATCGCTAACATCGAGGTCGATTCCATTCCCCAATATCTGGATTGGATCAATGTGATGACCTACGATTTCCACGGTCCCTGGGGCGGCGCTCCCGATCCGGTCACCAATTTCAACTCGCCGCTTCACATCGCACCCGACGATCCTTTACCGGAACCGTATCATTCCTCTTTCAACTTAGAAGCTGCGGTGAGGAACTATCTTGCCCTCGGAGTTCCCCAGACGAAACTTCACCCCGGCTGCGCGTTTTACGGGCGCGCTTTTGCTGAAGTGCCCAATGTCAATAACGGTTTATTCGCAAGCTATAACGGTCCTTCCTGGCAGGGCACCTGGGAGCCGGGAGTCTTCGACCATTGGGACCTACTGCAAAACTACATCAACCGGAACGGTTACACTTCATTCTGGCACGATTCCGCCAAAGCGCCCTGGCTCTACAATCCTACGACCAGAGTGATGATCAGCTACGATGATACCGTATCCATAGATGAAAAAGGAAGGTTCATAGTCCTTCAGGGTTTAGCAGGCGCAATGTTCTGGGAATTCAGCGCGGACAAGGACAGCGTGCTGTTACAGTCGCTTATTCTCGCGCTGGAATATCTGCCGATTGAAGTTGTTTTAACGCCGATCAATCCCCCAATCCGGGTTCCCACCGGCGGGGGGAGTTTCGAATATACCGTCAACATCAGGAATACTTCAGGCGTGCCCCAGGAGTTCGGCTGCTGGGCGGTGGCGGAGCTGCCCAATGGGAGCCTGTTCGGACCGATTATCCAGCGGCGGTTAACTCTCATTTCTCAAGGAAGCGCTACTCGGACGCTGAATCAGAATGTCCCGGCGAACGCCCCCGCGGGGAATTACCGCTATATCGCCCGTGTAGGGCAGTATCCGGCGATATGGACCGAGGATAGTTTCGAATTCACCAAGCAGGCAGGTGAAACCGGAGCGGGATTAGTCGACTGCTGGGATGTTTACGGATGGGATACCTTCGCCTCAAATGCAGAACCGCAAGAGATTCAAACACATAACCTGCTGTCGGTCAATCCGAACCCATTCAACGCTTCAGCAGATCTCAGCTTTAGGCTGCAAGCTGCAAGTCAAGTCAAGCTTGTGGTATACGACATCACCGGGCGGGAAGCGGCGGTCTTGGTCGATGGATACATTGAAGCTGGGATGCACCGGGCGGTATGGGATGCGTGTTCGCTCTCCAGCGGGGTGTATTTTCTGCGTTTAAGCGCGGGGGGAGCGGTCAATGTGAAGAAGGCGGTGTTGCTCAAATAAGTCTGAAAATCGAATAAGATGTGTACAGGTGGGCAGGTGTACAGGTGTACAAGAGCGTCGATTCGCTGGGTGCGCTAATAATCCGTCAATTGGTTAAATCTGCCAGGTCTCCGCTGCGCTAAAGGCATAATGTAACGCTGATGTCGGCTTTGAATAAGCCGACCTACACCAATTACCAGACACTGTACACCAATCATAATCCCCCCTACCCCCCTTTAGAAAAGGGGGGAAAGAAGGGTTCCGGCTTACGCCGGAATGACAGGTGGTGGGTTGAAGAACCCACACTGCGAACCTATAAACCTCAATCTTTATATGAACCAACAGAATTCGAACGCTCCGCCGCTGGAAATCCACGATATGACCATCGCTTACCGGAAAAAGCCGGTGCTGTGGAATGTGGATTTGACGGTGCCGGAGGGGAAACTCGCCGGGATCATCGGTCCCAACGGTTCGGGTAAAAGCACGCTGATAAAAGCTGCGCTGGACCTGATACCCAAGGCTTCGGGGTGGGTCAAATTTTACGGGAAGCCTTTCGACCTGATGCAGCGGGAAATCGGTTACGTGCCGCAGCGGGGCTCGGTGGACTGGGATTTTCCCATCAACGCGCGGGAAGTGGTCTTGATGGGGCGCTACGGTCATATCGGCTGGATTAGACGGCCGAGCCGGAGGGACTATGAAATCGCCGATGAAGCTTTGGCAAAGGTGGGGATGTCCGATTTCGCGGGGCGTCAAATCAGCCAGCTTTCCGGCGGGCAGCAACAGCGGGTGTTTTTAGCGCGGGCTTTAGCGCAGAACGCTTTGATATACTTTATGGACGAGCCCTTCGTAGGAGTGGACGCGGCTACTGAGAAAGCGATTATCGGTATTTTAAGCGAATTGCGCGACGGGGGGAAAACTTTACTGGTGGTGCATCACGATTTGCAGACAGTGACCAAGTATTTCGACTGGCTGATAATGCTGAATATGCGGGTAGTGGCTTCAGGTCCTGCGAAAGAAATATTTAACCAGGACAACCTGCAAAAAACTTACGGCGGCAGCCTCACCGTGCTGGCTGAAGCGGCGCAGGCGGTGGCTGAAAAGAGCGGAGCGGGGCGATGAGCGGGGATTTGCTGCGAATATTGACCCTGCAGGATGCAAATGTACGCTATGTGCTGCTGGGAGCCACGCTGATAGGAGCGACAGGGGGATTGCTGGGGATATTTGCGGTATTACGCAAACGGAGCCTGGTGGGGGACGCGATGGCTCACGCGGCTTTGCCGGGGATATGTATCGCATTCCTGCTCACGGGGAGCAAGTCGATACTGCCACTCTTAGCGGGGGCGGCGGTTTCCGGGGTGATAGGAGTGCTGGCGATACAGTCTATCGTGAACCACACCCGAATCAAGCCCGACGCGGCGATTGGCATCGTGCTGTCTGTGTTCTTTGGTATAGGCATCGTACTGCTTACATTCATCCAGCGCAGTCCGGCGGGGAACCAGAGCGGATTGGATAAATTTCTGTTCGGTCAAGCCGCCTCGATGGTCTCCTCGGATATAAAAGTGATGGCGGTATTGGCGGTTTTTATCATCGTAGTCGTTGTCTTACTGTTTAAGGAATTGAAGTGCCTGATTTTCGATAAGGACTTTTTAGCGATATCGGGTTTTCCGGCGAAAGCGGTCGATTTGATACTGATGGGCTTGATAGTGCTGACGGTGATGGTGGGATTGCAGGCGGTGGGGCTGATACTGATAGCGGCGATGCTCATCACTCCGGCGGCGGCGGCGCGGTACTGGTCTGACAACCTGAACCGGGTGTTAGTTTTATCGGTAGTATTCGGGGCGTTGTCGGGAATTGTGGGGACAATCGTCAGCTCGCTGGCGCCGCGGATTCCCACGGGCCCGGTGATGGTGGTATGCGCTACGGGGATTTTCGCGTTGTCTTCGACTTTTGCGCCGGAACGGGGGATACTCGCCCGCTGGCGGCGGGTATTATCGAACCGGCGGCGCGAGAGTATCCAGCATTTCCTGCGGGCTTTCATCGAGCTGGGGGAACAATTCCCCGGACGGAATGCTTTCAGTCCGGAGGAAATCGCCGGGAAATTAGACCTCACGGTTGCTCAGACCGGAGCCGTTTTCAACCGTGTCAAGGCGGAAAAATTAGGGTATCGGCGCAACGGTGAGGTTTTCTTAACCGACAAGGGTCACGAAGAAGGCGTGTTTGTGGTGAAATCCCACCGGCTGTGGGAATACTATCTGGTGTATCGTTCCGACCTTAAGCTGGACCACACTCACCGCCCGGCTCACGAGGCGGAACATATTTTAACGCCGGAAATCATCGAAAAATTGGAGGAGATTTTAGCCAAAGCTGGAGTGGAAACTACGAAGATGAGCGAAATCCACGAAGAAGCGGACAGCAGCCTCCGGGGAGGCGGGGATGAGTGAGGGCTTCCTCAACGCGTTCTGGATAATCCTTACCGGGGCGCTGGTGGCGGGCTCCTGCGGGCTGTTAGGGACGTTTCTGGTGCTGAGGCGGATGTCGCTTTTAGGGGACGCTATCAGCCACGCGGTATTGCCCGGCATCGCTATCGCATTCCTGTTGTCGGGAAGCCGGGCGGTGCTGCCGATGTTCTTAGGAGCGGCGGCCTTCGGGCTGTTGACCACGCTACTAATCGAAACGATGCACCGGCGGCTCAGGGTGCAGGAGGACGCCGCTATCGGAATCGCCTTCACCGCGCTGTTCGCGGTGGGGGTGATTTTAATATCAGCCTGGGCGGGGAATGTGGATTTGGACCAGGAATGCGTGTTATACGGCGAAATCGCTTACACACCCTGGGATGTTTTCATTGTAAAAGGAACCGATATGGGACCCCGGCCGGTATGGATTTTAGGATTCGTGTTCCTGTTGAATCTGCTATTAATATCACTGCTTTTCAAGGAACTGAAGCTGTCCTCCTTCGACCCGGCGTTGGCGGCGGCGCTGGGGTTCAACGCGGCGCTGCTGCATTACATTCTGATGGGGGCGGTGTCGCTGACCACGGTGGCTTCCTTCGAATCGGTGGGGGCGATATTAGTGGTGGCGATGTTCATCGTGCCGGGAGCGTCGGCGTATTTATGGAGCGACCGGCTGAAGACAATTTTAGTGCTCGCTGTGGTGTTCGGAATTTGCTCCTCCATCGGAGGGTATTTTCTGGCGCTGTGGTTCGATAGCTCTATTGCAGGAGCGATGACTGCGGCGGCGGGGGGGATATTCTTAGGGTCGGCGCTGTTTTCCCCCAGCCAGGGGGCGCTGGGGAGGCTGTGGCACAGGTTAGCGTTATCGGTGAAAGTGGCGGAAGACCATATCCTGCTGGCGCTGGTGCGGCGGGCGGAAAAGGAAGATACGGAGGCTTTAGAGCGTTCCACGCTAATCGACGCTACGGGACAGCCGCGCTGGGCGTCGAATATAGCGATGAAACAGTTGCGCAGGGCGGAGAAAGTATATCGGGATAACGGGAGCATCAGATTGACCCGGGAGGGGGCGGCGGCGGCAGTGGCTCTGCTGAAGAACCACCGTTCCTGGGAAGCGTTCCTGCTCAATCTGGGCTTGCCGCAGGACCACCTACACGGACCTGCGGACACGATAGAGCATTTCATCGATGAGAAACTGGGGGAGCGGCTGCGGGGGGAATTGGGGGAAAGTAACGGATAAAGATTAAATTTTACATAGAGGTTTTTCAACATTTCTTCTTATTAGCACACATTTTCCTACTGATTCTTCTTTCTTCGTAAGACTACAGCTATCTGAAGTTAATCATTTCGGCGCAGCCGGAATCCTTCCGGGAAAGAAAGATTCTGGCTTGCTTCGCAGCCAGAATGACGAAAATGTTTCATATTAGTGAAGTGATACCTTTTATCTATAATCTAATTGTATATTTCCAAACAATCCAGTCTTTTTCAATGTAACTACCTCCCCCTCTCCTTCGTCATATAATAAACAAACCAATCCCATCTATTATATTTACCAGAGGAGACTGTCTATGCGAGTCTTTATCTCCCTTTTTATTTCGGCGTCGCTTCTCATCCCTGTTATCGTTAGCGCCGGGGAAATCCACACTGCGGCGGCGAACGGCAACTTGAAGGCGGTGAAGACGCTGCTGTCGGACAATCCAGAGATTCTGAACGCGAGGGACGAGAACGAGAACCTGCCTTTGCACCTGGCAGTCAGCAATGGACACTACAAACTTGTTAAGTATTTTCTTGCCCGGGGCGTGGATATTGAGAGTGGCGACCGGGAGCATACTTCTCCGCTGATGCTGGCGGCTTTGAACGGTCAGGAGAAAATTGTCAAGCTCCTGCTGTCGAAGGGAGCCGATGTTTTGAAGCAGGACGATAACGGTATGTCCGCCCTGCAGTGGGCTTCTTACCGGGGAAATACTGAGATTGTCAAACTGCTGTTGGACAAGGGCGCCGATGTCAAAGCAAAGAAGCCGAATGGGAGCGCTTCGCTGCACGGAGCGGCTTATTCCGGGCATTCTGAAACGGTCGAACTTCTAATAAAGCGGGGGGCTGAAATCGACGCTAAAAACGAGGCGGGCTACACACCCTTCCTTAGCGCCTGCGCCGCGGGGCAGGTTGAGGCAGCGCAAATCCTGCTGAACAACGGCGCTAACCTCAATGAGAAGCTGAACAATGGCTGGAGCGCAATGCATATTGCAGCCGAAAGCGGCAATGGACAGTTAGTCGATTTGCTGATGCAGCGAGGTATGGATGTCAACGCTAAGACCGAACAGGGATTCACTCCCTTGCGGGCTGCAGTTTACAGCCGCAGCGCGGAAGTAGTGGAGAAGCTGATTGCGTTAGGGGCGGCCGTCGACGGCCCCGATGGCGAGGGCGAAAGTCCGCTGATAGTTGCGGCAAGATTCCGGGCGCCTGAGATAGTCGATGTTCTGCTCCGCAACGGAGCTGACGTGGATAGACAGGGTGAAGAGGGTAATACAGCTTTGCACTTTGCGGCGACAATGGGTCAATTGGAAATCACCAAATCTCTGCTGGCGCATCAAGCCAATGTAAATGTAAAGGGAGGATTTTATGGCAGGACTCCGCTTCATATAGCTTCTATCAAAGGCTGCGGGGAAATTGCCGATGAGCTGGTTAAAGGCGGAGCTTCATTGAATGTCAAGGATAAAGTCGAACGAACACCGCTATATTACGCCTGCAAATACGGCAACAGAAAAGTGGCTAAGACGCTTAAATCCAAGGGTGGAGAAGCTGAAGATTCCGAGATGAATTTCGGGCGTTCCGCATATCTGGATATACCTTTGGAGCTAGGGGAAGCTGCGCTCTGGTATTTGGGACATTGCGGCTGGGGGATAAAGACTCAGAATAATTTCCTGATTTTCGATTACTGGCTTTTTGGGGCTTGCGCAGACGAACCCTGCCTGGTTAACGGGCACATATTTCCCAAAGAGCTTCACGACCAGAATGTTACTGTCTTTGTGACTCACGAACACCGCGACCATTTCGATACAACGATATTCGCCTGGGCGGACAAGCTGCCGGATATTCAATATGTTTACGGTTTCAAGGCGGAGCAGCTCCCGCATTATCGGGAATCGGGATACAACGGTCCGGAGTATAAATATGCTGCGCCACGGACTTCCTTCGATTTGGAGGGGATGTCAATCCGCACCATCAAATCTAACGACGCCGGCGTGGGATATCTGGTCAAGGTCGATGGTCTGGAAATTTATCATGCGGGCGACCATGCGGGCTGGAGTGACCAGGCGACCTCAGAGGAATTCAAGGCTGAAATCGACTACCTGTCACAATTTACCAGCCAGCTTGACTTCGCGTTCTTGAATGTGACCGGCTGCCGCTATTCGCGCTACCCGGAGGAACTAAGGCAGAGTAATTACTATACTCTGAACAAACTCAACACCAGCGTAATGATACCCACTCACGCTATCAACTGGGAGGTGAAGTACCAGGAATTTGCGGATGAGGCGAAGAAGAAGGGGATTAAGACCGAGTTTTTCTGCGCTCAGAATAAGGGCGACCACTTCTTCTATAAGAAGGGGGAGCCGATTAACTTCAGTTTAGAAAAGTACGAAACGCCTTTGGAATAGATAGTCAGGCTGCTTGACAAACGCCCTCGCGGTTACGCCGTGAGGGCTTTTTTTAGTGAAAATCCTGCTGTGGGTCAAACAATCAATCCGATATTCGGCGACAATTCAGATTAAAGAGCGCCACCTTCACTTTCTTACGCCTTTCTGAAGAACTCATTAAAACAAACAACCACCACCATCTATAGCGATTCCCAAAAAGATTGTCCTATGATTTGTTACTCCTGCGCAAGCAGGAGTCCAGTAAATAATACAAATACAAGAAGATGGATTCCCGCTTTCGCGGGAATGACATTCTTTTTTTCGTCATTCTTTTCAAGAATGACTATAATACTACATTGAGCTATCAATTAACAAATTTCTGTACACAAAACAGAGCTGATAGATGGCTTGTGTTTAGACAACAAAATGTTGAAAAATATACAAAACAATTGACTTTTCGCATATTTTTGTTTATTTTATTACTTTATAGAAAGACAACGCTTTAATTTATAGAGTGATGAATCATTTTAATATAATGGTTTGTCCTATTAATTAGCTTCAGTTTAGGTACTTGGGACAATTTTATCGTCCAGAGTTGTTGAGGGGCGTCAAGGCGTCCCCTTGCAGTTTTGTAGTTTGTAACGGGAACAACATCATTCGGAAAGGAGCAGCAACAGATGAGAACGAATTTACTTGCATTAGCGCTGGTAACTTTTTTCCTCGCCGGGTCCGCAGTATCGGGAGCGCTCAGCGGGGCGCCTGGAATCGACGCGGTTGAACTCTCCATTCAACAGTCCGATGAACGGGGTATCGTGGTCGATTATAGGCTGCCAGGTATTTCGGTGAAGACTGTTCAGGAGGGTTCCGAGCAGTATGACCTGCTGATGATGGAAGGTGAAGGAGTAAGCGGCGCAGTAGGCGCGCCCGAGGTTCCTGTGGTGACCCGCCTCTTCGCTATCCCGGACCGAGCGGGGGTGCGCATTAAATCTGTTACTCCCGAGTACATCAGCTATCGCGAAGTAAATCCTTACCCGCATCAGGCGCCGGTTTTAGGCTCCGCCACCATTACCAGGATGGAATTTGATAACCGCTACTACGGGGATGGTGAATTCTTTCCCAACCAATGGATTGAACTCAGCAAGCCGGCGATACTGCGCGATTACCGGCTGGTTCCCCTTAATATCCATCCGGTTCGTGTTAACGCGGTAACCGGCGAGGCGCAGGTGCTCACCAACATCCATGTCGAACTCGAATTTAATGACGAGCCTACATCCAATATCAAGACGCAGAGTTTCGACAGCATTACGGAATCCTTCGCCAAACTCTACCGACAGCACATCGCTAACTACGATTATATCAATCCCAATGGCGAGGAAGTTCGCGGTTCGATTCTGATTGTGTGTCCCGATGTCACCGGCGCGATGGAGCTTGCTCAGGAACTCGCTGATTGGAAGCGTCGTAAAGGTTATAACACCATAATTGAACGGCTGCCCAACGGCTCTTCCACCACAGTGGTAAAGAACGCCATTCAGGGCGTATATAACACCTGCGATCCGCCGCTGGAATTTGTGATACTGTTAGGAGACGCCTCCGGTTCAGTATCTTTAGCCTGTTACGGCTCCCCCAGCGATACCGACCACAATTATTCTATGCTTGACGGCGCCGACGTGCTGCCGGAAGTCATCGTGGGCCGACTTACCGCCAGCTCCATAACAGAGCTTAGCACAGTAGTGAACAAAACGCTGTACTATGAGCGGGAACCGACGCTGACTCAAACCAGCTGGTATAAAAGCGGTTGTCTAATTGCGGGGAGTTCTTCCAGCGGCTGGTCCACCATAGAAGTAAACCATTGGATTTTAGGAGAGCTGCTGCGACTCGGCTACTCCCGTATTGACTCCGCATGGTATAATATGGGTGTTTCCGTGATATCTGTGATGACAAGTTCGGCGAATAATGGGGTCAGCGTTTGGCATTATCGCGGTTATATCGGAATGAACGGAATGAGCAGCGGCACTATTTTAGGACTGAACAATCCTTTCAAGCTCTGCTTCGCAACAATGTTGACCTGCGCTACCGGTAGTTTCGGCAGTTCCGGCTCTGCTCAATCGGAGGCTTGGCTTAAAGCCGGCACCCCCACCGTCCCCAAGGGTGGTATCGGCGGCGTGGGGACTGCTGGACTCACCAGCACCCGGTATAACAACACTATGGACCAGGGTATGTGGGCCGGTCTGCTCCATTACGGACACACCCAGCAGGGTCCAGCCACTTTCAACGGAAAGATGGAATTATACCGCACCTATCAATATGATTATTCCGGACAGCAGTATATCTACAAGAACAACCTGATGGGCGACCCTTCGGTCGACATCTGGATGGATATCCCTCAGGTTATGACGGTCGATTATCCCGACACAGTGGGGGTAGGAACCGGTTCATTTGAAGTGACAATTCAAGACAATATGGGAAATCCACTGGCAGGCAGGTATGTCTGCCTCTGGAAAGGGGCTGAAACCTATGTTGGAGGCCGCACCAACGACAGCGGTGTGTTCGCCTCGGATGTTAGTCTTCCGACTTCGGGCGAGCTGCTGGTCACTGTAACCAATCATAACGATTATCCTTATCGGGGGCAGGTGCAAGTAGTGGATTATCCCCTCAACCCCAGTTTTTATGCGCTCAGGGTTTTCGACGACAACACGGCGATGACCAACGGCAACAATGACAGCACCGCCAATCCTTCGGAGATGGTGGAACTTATCGTATCGCTGAAAAACTACGGCGCTTCCCGCGCCGCAGCCAATATCAGCGCCACGCTTTCCACTACTGACACTACGGTCAATATTATTTCCGCCGTTACCAGCTATCCAGACATTCCGCCGGGCGGTATTCGCAACCCGGACGGCCGCCTGATTGTGGCTCTGGATAACAACTACCGTCAGGATTATCGCATCCCCTTCACTATGGACATAACGACCTCACTGGCGAATTTCACCACGGCTTTCGATGTGGAGGTGAGTTCCGGCGAAGCGCGGGTTGACAGCGTTAGTGTAACGGGCAACTCCTTCAATCCGGGTGAGATTGATAATCTGGTGCTTGGCATCCGGAATTTAGGGGAATGGGATTTGACAGGCGCGGTGGGCACTATCACCACCCGGGATACGATGGTTCATATCATCGACGGCGAGGCGAATTTCGGTTTGATACCCGGAGGGAGCACAGTTTATAATTCTTCAGACCCCTTCATCATCGCCGCTGACAACTTCATCACTCACGGTCGGAACGAAGTATTCCGTCTGCGACTGGTCAGTTCCAACGGCCAGGAGCAGGACCTCTATTTCAGTCTGGTGGCCGGCACAATTCATCAGTGGGATCCCATCGGACCTGACAATTACGGCTACTATTGTATCGAAAACTACGATTCGCTCTATCAGCCTCATCCCGAATATTCCTGGGTGGAAATCAGGACTACCGGAACCCAGTTGAACCTCCCGGACACCGGCGGCGATAATAATAAATCTACCGTGATAGCGATGCCCTTCAGATTCCCATACTACGGGGAGGTTCACGACAGCATTACAGTCTGTTCCAATGGGTGGATGGCTTTCGGGAGTTATGCTTATATTAGCGATTTCAGGAACCAGAGAATTCCCACCACTTTTGGTCCTCCATCGGGGATGCTTGTGCCTTACTGGGACGATTTGAAAACGATGTATGTCACGGGCGGGGTTTATCAAGAATACGACCAGCAGAATCACCGATTCATCATCGAATTCGGGGATGTTCAGCACATTTCCGGCGGTACAGAATCTTTTGAAGTGATATTCTACGATCCGGTTTACTATCCTACTCCTACGGGAGACGGGGACATTGTTTTTCAGTATGATGTTGCCACCCCGGTACTTGGAATATCCACCGACCACCCATATTGGACCACTGGAATAATGAATCCCGCTCACGATGACGGGATTGAGCATTCCGTCTTCAACCATTACCATCCGGGCGCGGCGCAGCTCGCTCATGGACGAGCTATTCTCTTCACCACTCACACTCCTTTCAGGGGTCCGCTGGAGATAAGCCTTGATCTGGAGCCGATCAATCCGCCAATAGTGATTCCTCGCAATGGCGGCTGGTTCCAGTATCGTGCTCGCGTGAGCAACGACCAGATCTACAATATCAACTTCGGCGCCTGGGTGCACGCCACTCTGCCTAACGGTCTGCAATTCGGGCCGTTACTGGTGCGCACCGGGAATTCCATTCCCGGCCAGTCATCTATGCAAAGGACGGTTTCACAGTATATTCCCGGGGTTGCGCCTTCCGGAAATTATTTCTTGAACGGATTCATCGGCGATTATTCCACACGGGAAGTCTGGACCACCGACAGCATCCCCTTCAGCAAGCTGGGGAATGTGATGGGCGGGGACGATGAATGGCTCACCACCGGCTGGGACGAAGAACCCGTCGATCTGGCGGAGGTGGATTTACCTTCCGATTACCGCCTATATCCGGCTCATCCGAATCCTTTCAACCCTTCGACGAGCTTGAGCTTCACTCTTCCTGAAGCGGGTCAAGTGGAACTGACGATTTTCGATGTAAGCGGCCGGGAGGTTGCTCGATTGGTCAACGGCTGGCTGAACGCGGGGCTTCACACCTGCGTTTGGGATGCTGAGGGACTGCCCAGCGGCCTCTATTTCAGCCGGCTGAAGGCGGGAAGTGCGGTGCGGACGGAGAAGCTTTTATTGATAAAATGAGGTTTCCATAGATTAAAAAAGCCCTCGAATCGGGGGCTTTTTTTTACTGTAAAGTTGTACATTCGTGCTGTCAACTCTCCGCAGTTTGTCTGATAATAGGAAAAACACTCATTGTCAATGCGAGCGAAGCGAAGCAATCTTGTATGTCGTGGCGCAGGGTCTCCGCACCCTGCGTCATGTAATTAATATACATACACTTGGAACATGGGACGGAGACTGAGACTATGGAAATCTTCATTTCATAACGTCTTCGTCAAAGACTTCGGCTGAAAAGACGCTGATTTCAGTGTCGGAGAATTTCCAGGCGTCTGGGGGGAGACCCGCTTTGTGGCAGGTATGCTGCAGGAACTGCTCACAATCCCATCCGTATTCGGTGGCTACTTGAGGCAGCAGCAGTCCCTGGCTGTGTCCCCGGCGAATGATAAGACCGTGTTTTCCCACCTCGATTTCTCCTGTGTCATCGATTCTTTCGATGGGACTCAAAGCCGAGATTTCGTATTCCAAGAGGGGCAGTTCACTCAGGGATACCGGTGGGAACCGAGGGTCTCGCAGCGCCGCGGATTCCGCCACTTCCGCCACGGTTTGATAAAGGGGCATCACCGGTATGATATAGCCGATACAGCCTCTCAGCTTTCCCTCGATTTTAAGGGTAACGAAAGCGCCCCGGTTCTGAGTCAGGGTGTTCGACACGGGGGTGAATTCCGGCGCTTTTTTGCCTTTTACCGCGCTTTGAACCGAGGCTTTGGCGATTTCCATCAACTGCCGTTTTTCTTCCATCGTGAGACCATCGCTGCCGGGGGCAGGATTCACTTCGGCTTCACTTTCCGCTTCCGCAGCTCTTTCTTCATTGCTTTCACCTTTGTAAACCACCGCGGCTAAATATCCTACCACAGAATCTTTGGGGCCAACGGCGACATCGCCGGAGTTGGCGTATTTTAAGGGCATTAATCCCGCAGCGCCCAGCATTTTTCCCGCTATGCAGGATGCGATTACAGGACCTCCTCCGCAGGCTTCGACTTTCCGCGAAGTCAGCTGACTCCAGATTTCTCTGGGATTGAAGCCTTGAAGCAGTTCTATCAGATTGGAATCGATTCGATTGGCTTCTTCATAGGGGTGGAAATGCGAGAGGTCAGTGGAGGCGACAATGAGGGCTTTCTTTCCCTTCAAGGATTTTCCCAGCGCTTTCCCCAGTTCGTCGCAGTTTTCCCAGGACTGGTCTCCCATCACAATAGGGACAATTTTAAAATCGCCCAGGGCTATCTGGAGGAAGGGGATTTGCACTTCCAGAGCATGCTCTCCCCGTCCGTATCCGCTGCTGAAATGTCCCTTGTCGGAAGATTTCACCATTTCCGATTGAGCGCATATTTCCCGGGCTAATTCGTCATCGATGAAAACCTTGCCCAGCGGGGTTTCGTAAGCCCCTTCGATCATAACCGCGCTAAAGGGAAAGCCCTCGACATGGCAGGGGGAAATCACCACAGCGACATCAAAATCTTTGCCCGCGACCTGCCGATAACTGTAGCCCGCAACCAATCCTGAGAACATATATCCCGCGTGAGGGGCGATGATAGCAATCGGTTCGTATTGAGAAAACTCCTCCGCCTCCCGGATATATTTCTCAACTTCCCGACGCAGCTTATTAGGGTCGCTGGTATAAAACTGACCGGCGACCACCGGTTGACGCACATTACCTTGACCGGCTTCATCAACCATCTTCTCGCCTCCTTCCTGTTGTTTGCCCCGTCCGCAGCTAATATTAAACATCAAAAAGAGAGCGGCCATCGGTATAATGAGATATCTTTTCATACAGGGCGGTTTTTTTACCTTGAAAATTGCGACAGCGCATCCCGCGAGCCGTGAATTTTCATCTTAAGTTACGCAAGGACGCGATAGAGACCCTCGAATGAGGGTTTATTGCTAAAACATCGACTTAGAACACATTAATGTCGATGAACTTGTGGAAATATTACGGCTAATAAATATAATAGTCAAGTATTAAGTTGGAATCACTCAACGATTCTGACGATTCTGAAACCGGCGTCTATGAATTGCGCTTTGGCGGACTTTTCCTTTCCACCGGAACATTCCAGGAGTTCCGGGGAGCTGGCGCGGCTGCCGCCTTTAATCATCCCCCTCTTTTTTGGCTTTTTCTCCGGATGCAGGCACCATTCCCAGGCGTTTCCGTGCACATCGTACAATCCCCAGTAATTAGGTTTTTTCATCGCCACCGGCTGGACAGCCCCTTCCGTATTAGCGGTAAACCAGGCGTAATCCCGCAGCGTCTCCGGGTCGCTGCCGTAGCAGTATTTCCCGTTGGAGCCGGAGCGGCAGGCGTATTCCCATTGGTAAATATCAGGTATGCGATAGACTTCGTTGCCGGCTCGTTGATTCAGTTTTTCTACAAAGTTTAGGGCGTCCCTCAGTGAGACATTGACCACCGGCTTATCCTCGCCCTTATCCACAGAAGGATTATCTTCCATCACCGCTTTCCACTGCGATTGTGTAAGTTCGGTGGTTTGAATGTAGAAGCTGCCAATGTGCTTCTTTCTAGCTTCCACGGCGAGACTTCCGGGTGGGATTTTGGTAAACTCCAAACCGTCGAAAGTGTAGATTTTCCCGTATTCCTCGAAGTGTTTTTCCGCTTTGGGGAGCAATGGACTTTGGGGAAATTTATCTTTTATTAAAGACAATCTCTCGGCTTTCCCGGCAAATTCTCCCTTGACAATCAGATTATAGAGCGCATCGTCGGCGGATTCGCATTCCTGATATTGGTTCACCACCTCCAGCATCAAATCGAGGGCGCGGGCTTTGTCATTTATTATCAGCCTCAGCGCGGTTCCGAACTTGTTGTTCCCCTGGATATTTTCCTGGGAGAATATTTTAGGGTTTACCTTCCCGAACAGCGCTGCATAGTACTTTCCGTCGGCGCCCCAACCCATTTTGAGAGTATGATAACCGGGCGCTATCACCCTCTCCGCCCAACCTTCAATCCACTTTTTCCGCTTCGACAAGTCTTCAAGTTCGTCCGCCGCTCCCACCGCCAGCCCCGCTTCTCCCATAGCCATTAGCATTGCTTCCAGCGCAGCGGCTTCCTGGGCGGCGGTGGTGTCGCCGGTTGTTTCCGCGCTCCCAATTACGGCGACATCGATCAGTCCCTGGGCGGAAGCGGCAAAGGTGAGTATAAATATCGATAATAAGATGACTAAAAGCTTCATTATATCATTCTGGTTCGGTTATTTGATAGGGAGCTTTCAAAAGAATAGCGGATTTTTAACCTGGTCTATTAATTGTATTGAATTCAGCGATTAAAGTTCCCGGCTGCGAGGGAACAGTGTTGTTTAGGTTAGAGCCGCGAGATAGCCTATTTCTTGAAAATAACAGAAATATGTATTAAATTTACTATTGTTAAAACAATCTACTACTTTCTACTAAACTCAACCAAGTCTATCAATATTCGTCTTAATACAGAGGATTGTTTATGGATGACATAGAATCGAAATTATTACGCCTGCAGGAGATGCGTAAACAGGCGCGTTTGGGCGGCGGGGAGCGGCGCATTGAAGTCCAGCATAAAAAAGGAAAGTACACCGCTCGGGAACGCATTGTAAGACTGGTCGATGATGGTTCTTTCGAGGAATTCGATATGTTCGTCACCCACCGGGAGACCGGATTCGGGCTTGGCGAAGACGAATTCCCCTCAGACGGAGTAGTTACGGGTCACGCGACCATCAACGGCCGGCAGGTGGCGTTGTTTTCTCAGGATTTCACCGTGTTTGGCGGGTCGCTGGGAGAGATGTTCGCCAAGAAGATATGCAAGATAATGGATTATGCAATCAAAGTGGGTATGCCCATAATCGGTATCAACGATTCCGGCGGCGCCCGCATCCAGGAGGGAGTGCTCAGCCTGGCCGGTTACGCCGATGTGTTCCTGCGGAATGTGATGGCTTCCGGTGTGGTGCCTCAGATATCAGCCATCCTCGGTCCCTGCGCGGGAGGGGCGGTTTACAGCCCCGCCATCACCGATTTCAATATAATGGCCAAGGACATAAGCTATATGTTCGTTACCGGTCCCAAAGTAGTGAAAACTGTAACTCATGAGGATGTCACCCCGGAGCAGCTGGGCGGAGCGCCGATTCACGCTTCCAAAAGCGGTGTGGCGCATTTCGTAGCGGAACACGAGGACGACGCTTTCGATTTGATTCGCAAGCTGATCTCATTCATTCCGCAGAATAACATTGAGGAAACCCCCATAGTAAGCTGCGACGACCCCATCGACCGGCTTGAGGATGACTTGAACTATATAATTCCCACCGACCCCAATCTGCCCTATAATATGAAGGATGTGATAGAGCTTGCGGTGGACCATTCGGACTTTTTGGAAGTGCGCCGGCGCTGGGCGCCGAATATTATTTGCGGATTCGGCCGTTTCAACGGCCGTTCTACCGGCATCGTCGCCAACCAGCCTTCTCACCTGGCGGGGGTATTGGACAATAAGTCCAGCCGTAAAGCGGCGGCTTTCATCCGCTTCTGTGACGCTTTCAATATCCCGGTTGTCACTTTTGTCGATGTTCCGGGTTTTATGCCGGGGACGGTACAGGAGTATGAGGGGATTATACTGAACGGCGCTAAATTGCTATTCGCTTACGCCGAGGCTACCGTGCCCAAAATCACTATCATCACCCGAAAGGCTTACGGCGGAGCTTATGACGTAATGGGCAGCAAGCATCTGCGCGGCGACCTGAATTACGCCTGGCCCACCGCGGAAATCGCGGTGATGGGGCCTAGGGGAGCGGTTGAAGTTATATTCGGCCGGCAGTTGAAGGATATGACAGCGGAGGAGCAGGAGAAATTCCTGGGTGAGAAAGAGAAGGAGTATCGAACCAAATTCGCCGACCCCTATAACGCGGCCAGATTAGGTTTCATCGACGATATTATCGAACCGCGCAACACCCGTTTCCGCATCATCAGAGCACTGGAATCGCTGGCGGGCAAGCGAGATTCGAACCTGCCGCGCAAACACGGCTGTATCCCGCTATAAAGGGCAATGATTTTTTAAAGAACTTGTATCACTTTACATATTTAAAGCGCAAGCGTCATTCCGGAAGCGAAGCGAACCGGAATCCTTCTTTTCCGGAGGGATTCCGGCTGCGCCGGAATGACGATAAGGGTAGTCGCTTCATAAAAGCAGATTGATATGTGAACTTTTCACAAAATCAATAGATTCGAAATTCAGTTATTAGGATATAAGATGAATTTTCAGTCCATAATTGAAGGCAGTGGTTTTTCTTTGATGCTGGTGGGAATGTCGGTGGTGTTTACCGCCCTCTTGATATTAATGATTCTGATGAAGCTCCTCAAGTACGGGATGAACCGCCTTCACTGCTTGCGAATAGCCAAACAAGCTGAGGCGGGAACGCTGCGAGGAACAGCAACGTCCTGCCCGCAGCCTGAAGAAATTCCCGGAGTGCTGATTGCGGCAATCGCCTCTACCTTGATTCTTGAACAGGAACTGGTTCATGACGAAGAATCTATGGTGTTGACGCTCCGGGGTCTGCCTAAACCCTACAGCAACTGGTGGATGCCGGAGACGATGAAGGCCGACTTATTTAAATCCGGCGTTAAATTTCGACCCGTCACCAGCAAAGCAGCCGGCGCATCGAATTGAACTCAGAATCGAAAGATCCTCGCCTTAGGATTTAACATAAAAGGTTCTTCACTGTTTTGTATGGGTAAACCTCTTATAATAATAAAATTTAATCAAGCATCTATAAAACAGATACTTATGCTGTTCTGGCGGGTCTTGCACGCCG
>CAYQZD010000051.1:0-24989 GCA_964421875.1 uncultured bacterium | reverse complement strand
AAGGATGAGTTGTGTCGAAAACCTATAATAACAATATCTTGAGAGTCTTACGTTTGACCAGAGATATGATGGTGCTGGCGGACCAGGGAGACAGTCACCGCTGTGATAAAAGCTGCGGTATCCTTTACGGCACCCTGCGGGATACCGCCTACAAACTTCGGAATCTGGCGGAAAGAGAAAAAGAACAGCATCAAGACCAGGGAATCTGGGATATAGATGAATAATCGATGAGAGTGTTGACAAACAATTATCAATTCACCGTAATATTATTATTTATAAATACTTATAATTGTCATCCTGAACGCAGTGAAGGATCTCAAATTTCCATTAAGTTTATATTTAACAAGTAGAATCTTCGCTTCGCTCAGAATGACAAGTATATTTATCAACGCTCTCTTTTATAGGAGAAAAAAATAGTGCCGGAGAGCAAAATCATCAAGGGATGTAAGTTCAGACTCTTGAAATGTGATTTCACCGATACGGAGGTGGAAGCCATCGTCTATTATGCGCAGTCGAGCCTCAAGCTGGGCGCGGGATTCGGCAACGCGATTTCGGTGCGCGGAGGGCCCTCGATTCAGAAGGAGCTGGACCAATTGGGGGAGAAGAAGGTCTGCGATGTCGTGATTACCGGCGCGGGCAACCTGAAGTCGCAGAAAATCCTTCACGCGGTTGGGCCCAAATTCCAGGAGCGGGACACCGACGTTAAACTGGTTGAAACCCTCCAAAACGCACTGAGACTCGCTTCCGAGAATGGGATAAAACAATTGGCGATCCCGCCTCTGGGAGCGGGTTTCTACGGCGTCCCCCTCGATAATTGCGCCCGAATAATGGTCAAAACCATTACCGATTATCTGGTAACTTCGAACTCGCTGGAGGATGTAGTTATCTGTGCTATGGATAACAGGGAGTATCGGGCTTTCAAGACGGAATTCGATAAAATCGTATCATAAGCCCTCAGTGAGGGTTTTGGTCGCGACCATTCTCAACAGAAAAATGATAATAATGGCACGCTGATATGCTACCGCTATTTTCAAACAAAAGGATACAACTATGAGCGAATCTCTGCATTTCGCCGAACATACTTTACAGGAAGTTGCGCTGCTCTTTATGGTAACGGTGTATGTTCTCAGGCTGCTCTGGATTTTCCATTATAAAGCAGGGCGGGACCGTCAAGCGCCCACCGGAGGGAGCCACACTACACCGGGAAAAGGAGCGCTCTATTCAATGGCTAACATCGCTATGCCCTGGACGATGGAAAGCACTCGAACCAATCCATTCTTCTATCTCCAGTTTGCAATCTTCCACCTGGGTGGGGTGGTGCCTGCTATCGCTCTCTCATTTATTATACCCTATGGACCGGGATTGCTGAATATAGGCTTGGTGTCCGTTTTTCTGAAAATATTCATTGGATTGGCTTTCATCGTGGGTTGTGTCAGGATAATTAGAAGGATAGCCAAGCCGGTGCTGCGGGCTATCAGTTCTCCCGACGACTATTTTTCTCTGGCGCTGCTGACAGTGTGGTTCTTCTTCGCCTTTTGGGCGGTGCCGAACGACTACCGGAATGGAGAGACTATCCTGCTGATATATTTTTGGATGACCGCCTTTTTCCTGGTCTATGTGCCTTTCAGTAAGATATCCCATTACCTCTACTATCCAATAACCAGATACTATCTGGGGAAAACTTTGGGGCACCGGGGCGTGTATCCGATGAAGAGCGTGCGGCAGCCCAAGACGGTGAATTGATTTTTAATATTTCAACAGACAATAGTGAAATCCGGAAATTCCATAATGGAGACTCTTAATGGGCAGAATAAATAGATCCTACAAAGCCGAACAAGTTCTGGAGCGGATGGGGAAAAAGCTGAACCGCCAGATGGTCGCTTCGCTGACGGCCTGCGTCCATTGCGGGATGTGCACCGAAATGTGCCACTATGTCCTCACCAATCCCGGCGACCCCACCTACGCTCCGGCCTACAAAGCTGACAAAATCCGCAAACTCTTCAAAAAGCATTACGATTGGACAGGACGGGTTTTACCCTGGTGGGTCAAAGCTAAAAGCATCTATACTGACGAAGAATTGGAAGAGCTGAAGGATACAGTTTTCGGTAAATGCACCAACTGCCGCCGCTGCACCATCAACTGCCCTATGGGAGTGGACTTGGCGACTTTCAACCGTATGACCCGGGGCTTGCTGGTATCGGTGGGAGTAATGCCCGAAGGGGTTGCGGTGGTGAGCAAGGACCAGTGGGAAATCGGCAATCAGATGGGTGTGTTGAAGGAAGAATATCTGGATACATTGGAGTGGATGGAGGAGGAACTGCAGGCGGAATTGGAGGACCCGGAGGTTAAAATTCCCGTGGACAAAACGGACTGCGAATTGGTTTATTCCATAAATCCCAGAGAAGTCAAATACGACCCTCGAACCATCGCCGACGCCGCTAAAATTTTCCATATCGCCGGAGAGAGCTGGACTATGCCCAGCGAAGGGTGGGATATGACCAATTTCGGCCTTTTCTCCGGGGATGACGATTTGGGAGGGTCGGTGGCGCTCCGGCTCTACGAGCAAGTCGAGGAACTCCGGGGCAATAAACTGGTGATTTCCGAATGCGGGCACGGATACCGTTCCACCCGCTGCGAAGCCCCCAACTGGGGAAAAATCGACGTTCCCTTCGTAATGGAGAGTTCGGTGATAACTATGCTCCGCTATATTCACGAGGGCCGTATCAAGGTGGACAAATCCAAGAACCAGGAGCCCGTAACCTTTCACGATTCCTGCAATAACGCGCGAAGCTGCGGTTTGTTCGATGAACCGCGCGAGCTTTTGGACCTGGTGGTGACCGATTTCCGCGAAATGTACCCCAACCGCGCGGAAAACTACTGCTGCACCGGCGGCGGCGGAGCGATGTCGATGTCGGAATACACTCCTAACCGGCTGAAATCCGCCAAAGTCAAAGCCGACCAGTTGACAGCCACCGGAGCGAAATATGTGGTAACCTCCTGCCATAACTGTGTGGATGGATTGACCGATTTGATTCGCCACTATAAGCTGGATTTGAAGGTGACCCAGCTGGTCAACCTGGTGGCGAACGCCATTGAAATCCCGGTGAAAGTGGAGGTTCCCGCAGAAGCCGCAGTGGTGGAGATTCCCGCGCCTTCGGAAGACCATGCTCTGGCGGGTAAGAAGATATTAATCGCCGATGACGAACCTGATATCCTCACCTTCTTCTCCACCGTCCTGGAGGATAACGGAGCAGAAGTGATAACCGCGCTCAACGGCAGGGAAGCCATCGACCTCGCCCGCAGTGAAAAACCCGACCTCATCACCCTCGACCTGAATATGCCGGAGATGGACGGCGGCAAAGTGTTCGAAGCGCTGCGCAAGGACGAGGAATTGGCCTCGGTGCCGGTCTGTATCATCACCGGGAGGCCCGAACTAAGGCGCTTGATATACGACCGTCCGGTCAAGGCGCCTGAAGGCTATCTGGATAAACCTGTGAGCGAGGAGACATTGCTGATGAACGTCAGGAAAATCCTCGAACTAGCATAGTTTTAAAACTCCAGTACCACTATGGAACCTTCCTACAAACATTATTTCGACGCCGTGCCCGGTTACCTCACCGTGCAGGACCGGAACCTGAAGATAGTCGCGGCTAACGACCGGTTCCGCTCCGATTTCGGTGATTTTACCGGCAGATACTGCTATCAAGTTTACAAGCACCGCCCGGAAAAGTGCGAATTCTGCCCTGTTGAAAAGACCTTCAGGGACGGAATGCGCCACTCCAGCGAGGAGGTGGTAACCTGCCTGGACGGGACTGAAGTATCGGTGATAGTCTATACCAAGCCGATTCGGAATGACAACGAAGAGATTACCGCAGTCCTGGAGATGTCCACCGATATCACCGAACTCAAAAGGCTGCAAAAGCAGCTCAAGGAAAGCCAGGAGCGGTACCGCCTGCTTTTCGAGGAAGTTCCCTGCTATATCTCGATTCAGGACAGCGAATTGAATATGGTGGACGCCAATCGGAAGTTCAGAGAGGATTTCGGGACGGCTTACGGCAGTAAATGCTTCCAGGTTTACAAACGGCGCACCGAGCAGTGTATCCCCTGCATTGTCCAGGACTGCTTCTTAGACGGCGAACTCCATGTGCACGAAGAGGTGGTCACCTCGAAAAAGGGTGAGCCTAAGAACGTCCTGGTTCATACCGCGCCCATCAGGGACTCCCGCGGTGATATCACCAGCGTGATGGAGATAAGCACCGACATTACCATAATAAGGCAGCTTCAATCCCAGCTCACCTCCATTGGTCTCCTCATCAGCTCCATCTCGCACGGATTGAAGGGGCTGCTGAACGGGCTGGACGGCGGAGTTTACCTGGTGAATTCGGGACTGGGGAAGGACAATCGGGAGCGGGTGAAAAAAGGCTGGGACATCGTCCTGCGGAATGTGGGAAAAATTAAAAGTATGGTGCTCGATATCCTCTATTACGCCAAGGACCGGGAGCCGAATTGGGAGAAACTCTCAGGATTTGAACTCTTGGATGAAGTCTATGAATTAGCCAGGAACAAGGCGGACAATATCGGAATCGAAATCGATAAGAACTACAGCCCCGCCGCCTGCGAATTCGAGGGGGACGCTAAAGCCATACGCACTCTGCTGATGAATCTGGTGGAAAACTCGCTTGACGCTTGCAGGGTGGATGTAAAAACCGATAAGCATAAGGTGGATTTGAACCTGTCGGAGTGCAGCGATTTCGTCCATTTTGAAATCGCCGATAACGGTATCGGAATGGACAACGAAACCAAAGATAAAGCCTTCACTCTCTTTTTCTCCTCCAAAGGCGGCGAAGGAACAGGTTTGGGGCTCTTTATCTCAAACAGAATAGCCCAGTCCCACGGCGGCGTTATCGACATCGAATCTGAACAGGGGAAAGGGACTAAATTCGTGGTAAAACTCCCCAAGCGGCAGCCCGCTTCTCCCCCGATAGCATCGGGAAAGCAAGGTGAATAAATCCAGTTAGAGAAATAACATATAAGAATCTGAATCAACGAGGACTATTATGAGCGGTGGTAAAAAGACGGTCTTAATTATTGATGATGAGCCGGATACTCTGACCTATTTCGCCAGCCTGCTGGAGGATAACGGATTTGCTACGGTCGTCGCCGCTGACGGCGAGGAGGGCTACGACAAGTTGAAGCAGAGCTTGCCGGACCTGATTACGTTGGATATGTCGATGCCGGAAAAATCCGGGGTGAAACTCTATCGCGAAATTAAGGAGAGTGAAAACTGGAAACATATCCCGGTGATAATCGTCACCGGGGTTTCGGAGGATTTCCGCAGTTTCATCTCTTCACGCCGCAGGACGCCTCCGCCCGAAGGGTATCTCTCCAAGCCGATAGATCCGGAGGAGTTTTTGAGGATGGCGGGCGAACTGACCGCTTGAATCCGGCGGTCGGTGAATCTCCCTTACCATCCTTTACGCTTTTTGATGTGTTCTATGGAGTCCTCCATCCGTTTGGCGAAGAGGTCGGTTTTCTTCAACTGCGCTTCCCTGACCAATTCGATTAAATGGTCGATATCCGGCGGTTTTTCCAGAAACTCCACCGCGCCGTACTTAATTGCTTCCACGCTTTGAGGAACGGTGGCGTGGCCGGTGAGGAAGATGACTTGCTGGTCGGGGCTGTCGCTGAGAATCTGCTTCAACGTTTCAATCCCGCTCATCCCGGGCATCGCCAAATCCAGTATTATTGCATCATAGTACTTATCCTTGACCAATTCAATCGCTTTATCGCCGGAATCGGCTGTATCCACATCCATATCACGCACTCGCATCCGCTCCGCTAACAATTCAGTGAACTCCACTTCGTCGTCTATTAAAAGCACCCTTTCTTGAGCCATAATATTCTCCTTTATCTTGCTTGAGTTGTCATTGATTGATAGTGATTTTCAGAAACTCGTTTTCACCTTCGCTGATAATCTCCAAGTTCCCGTCGATTAGCCGCATCAATTGCTCGATATAATCAGTATCCCACCCCTCTCTGATAGCCCTCATCGACCGGCCCTTCACTGTGAGCAGGATTTTCTTATCCCGGGCTTCCGTAATAATATCGATGACATCCTCGGACTGAGCCGCGTTCAAGCTGCGTTGAATGCAGATGAACAGCACCTGCTGCACCAGGAAAGGACTGGTTGTGACCGAGAGTTGAGGATCGTCATGGCGCGATTCCAGGATCACTCTTTTCAAACTGGCGAGTCTTTGCGCCAGGCGGGTGAAATTATCCACAAGCTGGATAATGTCGAACTCACGTACCGGGTCGTCGACGCTGTGAGCGAATCGATTCAGGCGCTTGATGATGCGGACGCCGCGTTCCGTCTGGTTGGTTATACTGTTGTTGATTCTTTCCAGCCGTTCATTGGAAATGGGGCGTCCGTATTCCACTGCGGCCAGCAGGTCTTTAAGCAGACCGTTGTTTTGGTCGATGATGGACATTACGTTGTTCAATTCGTGGGAGACCGAAGCGGTGATAGCTCCGAAGAAAGCCAGACTGTTTTCCCACATCACCCTTTCGATCTCTCCCTTATCAATATCATTCATGGGCTTTCACCGCCTCTTGCATTTTTAAGATTAAATCATCCAGTTTCACGGGTTTTGGCAGATAGTCCACTACTCCCTCGGGTATCTCCTCCCCCTCGATGGAAAAACCGTGGCCGGTCATCAACAATATGGGCAGGCGGGGATAATCCCGCAGAATAGCCCGTATCAAATCAGCGCCGCTCATCCCCGGCATCTTAAGGTCGATGACCACCACGTCGTATTCCCGTTTGTGCACTTTCCCCAGCGCTTCAGAGCCGCTGAAAGCGAAATCCGCTTCGACTCCGCGGTACTCCAAACGTTCCGCCATAGTGGTTATTAATTCCTCTTCATCGTCCACTAAAAGAGCTTTGATTACTTCCATAATTCTACCTTGAATATGAGTCAGCAGGTATGCAAGTCCGTAAATCCATTAGTTAAGAAGATACAACTTGCATCTGTGTTAAGACAGGTATTTTCATCGTTCCCACGCTCCTGCGTGGGAAGGTTGAGCAACATAAAATCTCATCACGAGCGAAACAAAAGCAATCTTTGTATTGTGCAGCAGAGTCCCCGCACTCTGCTGCATTATCATTTCACTGTTATGTTAGGTCTTTAGCGAAGCGGAGACCTGACATATTATCAACTTAACTTGCTACAATGACAATGCGGTTTCTACAGCGTCATCCTAAGATACTGCTGGCGCCTAACGGCAGTGTGACGGTAAAGCTGGTTCCCTTCTTGAGTTCGCTTTTGACATCAATCGTCCCCCCCAGCTTCTCGATGATGTCTTTGGTTATTGAAAGTCCCAGCCCGGTTCCAAATTCACCTTTGGTGGAGAAAAACGGTTCGAAGATGTTCTTCAGATTCTCTTTGGGGATACCATGCCCGTTGTCTGCAATAGTGATTGTGACAAAATTGTGATTCTTGGAATTGACATGGATGTCGATTTTTCCGCCGTCGGAAACCGCGGCGACGCCGTTGTTGACTATGTTCAGGAAAACCTGTTGAAGCTGGCCGCGGTCGCTCTCTATCGACGGTATGTTCTCGCCGATATGGTAATCTATGGTAATATTACGATGGTCGGCCTCTTTACCGATGAAACCGACCACCTCTTTCATCAGATGTTCCAGGTCAATCAATTCTTTGCGGATATCCATCCGCCGGGAAAATCCCAACAGCCGATGGGTGACCTTACTGCACCTTTCCACCGACCCTTCAATGGCGGTGAGCAATCCCAGGGATTTCTCCTTCTTGGGAAATTCAGGCGTGAAGTTGACCATATCCTTCAACAAGCCGGCTTTCTCGTTGATAATCGCCAGCGGATTGTTTATCTCGTGCGCGACGCTGGCAGCCATCCTGCCGATGGTGGCCATCTTGCTGGTGTATTCGATATTGTGAAACGCCTTGGCCTGCCGTTCATCTGAAGCCCGCAGACGGTTGACCATGTACTTACTGCGGTAAACGATAATGATGAAAACCGCTACTACCGTAATCGATAAAAACCATATCAGTTCTGAACGACGCGAAATCCAATTGCTCAGGGGATTCCCCAGCCGTGCGCTGCCCATTAAAATAAAAGGTGTGCCTTTGATATAGGCGTAACCATGCATCACACGTTGTCCCGCAATTCTGGTTTCGTCGATAATTACCCGGTTGCGGGAATGAGTGGGAATGGGGATGTTGGAATCTTCCAGCAGTCCCCCGTAAAACTTCGAGGCGGTCTGAAACACCCCTTTGCGATTGACCACGAAAGCGTCGGTCGCATTGTCCAAATCCACGGAATAAATCTGCTGTTCGATCAAATCCATATCCAGTGTGGCTCGCAGCACAAAGTAGTCGTCTTCCTCTTTTTCTTTCTTCACCGTGATGACAAAATGCGGGAAATTCCGGTATCCCATAAATACATCGCTGACATAGACTCCCCGCAGGTTGACCTCGTGAAACCAGGACTGTTCGCTGTAATTCTTGCCCTTGAGGTCATAGGGTCCGCTATAATAAGTCTGCGTTCCATCAGAATCGATGAGTCCCAAATCCACAAATCCGCCGAAAGCATGCCGCAGGTTCCTGAGGGTGTTTGACATACATTCATCGCTGCAAAGTCCTACAAAAGAATGCTCGTAGATAATCATATTCAAGGCGGACATCCGTTCTTCAATGATGAATTCCAGGTTGCGCTTGGTGTTGGACAATATCTGAGACAGCCGGTGTGTTATTTCGGCGTCAAACGCTTTCTGGTCGTGGTAGTAATTCACCATAATCATCACCGCCAGCGGTATCATAGAAATCATTGAAGTTATCATAATGGAAAAACGCCATAAACGGCGGTAGCGTCCCGGGGGAGCTATAGTCGGATCTTCCGAAATTTTCGGTTTGAAAGAAGAGGTGAGTTTCTCAAATATGCTCATATTATCACCGAAACTAATATTATTGCCTGAAATTCGCCGGGCATGGAAGAGGATAGGAGGTTTTTGACATAATAAAAAAATTCTTATTGCTAATCCCTAATCTCCAGTTCCTAATTCCTATCATCTGGATTTAATCTTCCGCCTCGCTATCCCTCATCATCTTGGTTTCGCTGATTTTGCGGTAGGCGGCTTTCATAACCTGAGCCAGCAGATCGACGTCCACGGGTTTCTGCAGATAAGCGAAAGCTCCCAATTCGGCGGCTACCGCTTCCTCCCGTTCGGAGCCGTGCCCGGTGAGGATGATGACCTCCACTCCGGGGTGTTCCTTCTTCACTCTCCGCAGCACTTCAATCCCGTCGATTCCCGGCATCTTCAAGTCGAGTACCATCACCTCGGGCTCATCGTTTTTCACGAAATCCAGCGCCTGTTCACCATCGTAGACCACTGAGGACTCCAGATTCCGCGTCGAGAGCCTTTCCGACAGCGTTTGGACGAATTCTTTTTCATCATCGACCAGCAGGATTTTAGAGGGCATATCCAGTTCTCCCAATGGAATAATCGATGGGGGGTTGAATTTGGGTCCGGTTCGAGCGATAACATCTTTCACATCTTCAATCTTCATCGCGATTCGCTGCAGTTCCTCTTCATACTTCTCTAACCGGATAATATACTTGTTGATAATGATAGTGACCAATCCTTCATCGGCGTGCACTTCGACTTCATGACCGGAATCGGCGAGTACCATCCAGACCTTCGAGGCTAAAAGGAAATCCGCCGCCGCTTGCTGAGAACGCGCGGTAGTCTTAAGCGGATCGGAAACAGCATGACTGCAGATTAGATCCACGGCTTCTTCCACCGAAGCGCTGTGCATCGGGATAATGATATCGTACAAATCCTCGTCATAGGGCGGTTTATTGAACAGATATTGCGTCCACTGCAGCCTCTCCTTGTCTTCCCGATGGATAATTTTCTCTGCGTTTTTCCGTGAGACTTCTTCCTCCTGCATCGCCAGTTCTACTCTGAAATCGAAATTGGCGATGACACAGACTTTCAGAAAATGCGCGATGGTGCGGGGAATAAGATGCCCTGCGAAGCCGGTGATGAGGGCGTTGTCTTTCTGCATCAGCTCCGCCAAGGTAAATCGCAGCATCGCAGTGTTTTTCTCCCGTTCATGGGTGAATTTGCTGAAAGCCGGGAGATCCCCGGTCAAGGTGCGGAGGAGGCGGGACTGGGGAACCTTGAAGCTCTCCTCCGTCCGGGACAGGAGCGTTTCATCCAGTAAATTATAGCCCAGTTTTTCCGCGACCTTATCCGAAACCAAACCGCTATGACAGTATGTTCCGCTGAAGAAAAATACTACAGCCATATAGAGTTCCTTCCTTTTTTGATTCAGACACCTTGCAGGGATTCGCTTCGCGCCCTCCGCAAGCAAGATTGAAAAATTCACGGCTCGCGTATTAACGCTACTGTTATTTTCAAGATAAACCCTCATAGAGGGTCTAGGTCGCGATCCTCCACAACTTAGTATGAAAATTCACGGCTCGCGTATTAACGCTACCTTTATTTTCAAGACAAATAAAAGTGTATCACTTTTGCTTGTTTCTTTGAAGCTTGGGGAAGCTGACGGGCTTGGACCATTTCTCCTTCCGCAGCGCCGCCACCATATCCGGCGCCACTTCGATACCAACGGTCACCACTTCGAGCAGGGGACACTTATCCTCAATGGTGTTTCTGTGGGTTTTATCATAGAGATTGTGCACCGCTATCGCCACATTTCCGAAGATGTGGTCAAGACCGATTTTATCGACCAGATGGGTTCGAGCCATAACATCCAGCACCCCCTCGTTGATGCCGCTGAGCGAAACATCGATGTTTTTCTCCCGAAGGCGGGTGATTAGAAGCGAGAGGGTGGCTTCTCCGGAAGCGTCCAATTCGTTTATTCCATTGCATACGATATGGACATGCCGCAACTCTGGCATAGTGGAAAAGAGTTCCAGGATTTTATCTTCAAGATAATTGACATTGGCGAAGAAGAGCGAATTATTGAACCTGACCACCGCAATATGCCGGCATTTTTCCAGTCTTCGGCGTTCGGCGCTGCGATAAGTCCCGTCGGTGTACTTCGATAGTATCGCCATATCGGGCTTGATGTTGCGAAAGAGGAAGTGCCCCAGCGACAACGCCACTCCAATCATTATCCCCCGGTCCAGATGTGGCGCGAAAGCCAGAGTGCCCACAAAGCTCACAATGGCGATGACGCCGTCGTATTTCTGCGCCTGATAGGCATGGATGAAACCTTTCACGTTGATCAAGCCGATTACAGCCATCATTATAATCGCCGCCAGCACCGCCTGAGGCAGATGATAGAGCAGGGGGGTGAAGAAGAGCAGGGTAATCATCACCACTAAACTGCTGAAAGCGCTGGACAGTCCGGTCAATGCGCCGGATTGGATATTGACCGCCGAACGGGAAAACGAGCCGGAAACGGGATAGCACTGCGAGACGGCTCCGACGATGTTGCCCAGCCCCTGACCGATAAGTTCCCGGTTGGGATCCAATCGCTGGCCGGTTTTAGCCGCCATCGCTTTAGCAATGGAAATTGCTTCCATAAAGCCCAGCAGTGAAATCACCACCGCCATTGTCATCAGGTCGAACACTGCGGAGAAATCGACTTTGGGAGCTGACAGCTTAGGCAGGCCCTGGGGAATCACTCCCACTACCGCTCCGCCGCCCATCAGCAGTAATCTGTCCGCATCCAAAGGTCTGTTGCCCACCTTCAAGCGCCATCCTCGGTTTTCAACCTCAAAAGCGCCGGGCGGTTGGGAAGTGTAGAAGACCGTATCCGCGTCGCTGGTAATCACTGATACCAGCCGGTAATCCCTCAAGCTTTGGCGCAGGTGTCTGATTTCTTCTTTTGATTCCTCGATTTTGATATCGATGGAGGCGGCTCGATGTTCCAAGTCCAGCAGCAGATCGGAATCATGCTCCCCGTGTTTCTTAGCCTCCTTCAATGAATAGGCGATGTCCACCTTTAACAATGTCAGAGAATCGACCGCCGCCAATTCCGCATTGAACAACTCTATATTATTAATATATTCTTCGGAAAGAACCTGTTCTTGCGAAACTACCTTGTTGTTTTCGAAGCCTATAGCAAAGGAAATCACGGTGGTAATCACCACCGCAGCCAGCACGTTGGGAATACGCCGGTCGAATCGTTTGAGAGCGTACATAATGAAAAAAGCCAGCGCCGCCAGCGCCAGCGTGGGCCAGTGCGTGTGCGCCAGCGCGCTTTTCACTACGTGATAGACCGTTTCATAGTGATGCTCATAGCGGTCAACCTGGACGCCGAAGATTTTCGAAAGCTGCGATGTGGCGATAATCAGCGCCGCGGCGTTGGTGAATCCATTGACTACGGGATGGGAAAGGAAATTAACCACGATGCCCAACCTCAGCAGCCCCAGTGAGAACTGGAACAATCCCACCATCAAAGCCAGCAGGATTGCATAACAGATGAAGCTTTCGCTGCCGGCGGTGGCTAAGGGCGCTAGGGCGGTGGCGGTCATCAGCGATACAATCGCCACCGGTCCCGTGGCAAGTTGGTTACTGGAACCGAACATCGCCGCGATGGTGGGCGGTAAAAATGCGGCGTACAACCCGTAGTAGGCGGGCAGGTCGGCCAATTGGGCGTAAGCCATAGACTGGGGGATAAGCACCAGAGCGACGGTGATACCGGAAATCAGGTCGGCTCGCAGAGTAAGGAGGGAAAAGCCTTCAAACCAGCGCAGAAAGGGTAGAAAAGTCTTGGCGAAATGGTAATATTTATTTTCTGTTAGATGTTTCCTTGTATCGTCCGATACCTTTTTTCGAATCATTTAGTCTCCTATGGCGCGGGAACTTCTCAAAAGCTGAAAATATGATTAACAAGGTTCTTTTCTATGAAAGTATTTATAATATAAATACTTACAGTGTAAGTATGAGTCTGGACATCAAATATGCCGACTTTAAAAAAAGAATAGCGAAAGAAAGTATGTCATTCCGAGCGAAAGCCGGAATCCTTCCGGAGAAGAGGGATTCTGGCTTGCTTCGCAGCCAGAATGACAAATATGCTTCATATCAGTAAAGTGTTACTGGAGTTTGTTTTTCTGACAAATCTTTCACAGCGCGCCGCGAAACATCATATTCTATAATAATACTAATAATATCTTATTTTGTCAAATTGAGGATAATGGTTTCAAGATTAGGTCTGCGGATTCCCGCGCTTGGTCCAGAAATCGAAACTCCTTCCGGGATGGAAAATATCGATTCCGACGGCTAAATCCTCACCTGCGTTTTCCACCCGGTGAGGCTCTTCAGGGGCGAACCAGGCGGAATCGCCCGGTCCCAATTCGACCGCTTCACCGGCGCCGTTCACCACCAGCATCCTGCCTTTAACCACGATACAGGTCTGCTCGTTGGGATGGCTGTGGAGGGGAGAAGTATGCCCCGGCGGCTTCTCGAAATACTCTATGGAGATATTCGAACTGCCCGCCAGGCTCACCCGCTTCCAGCCAGGGTCGGGCTGGTAGGTTTCGCCCTGGTCGATTTTGACTATATTCATATCTAACCTTCTAAATTATATCACGCGTTGTGTTAATTAATATCAACAGTTAAATGTCGGATTCGAGGACGAATCCGACTCCGTAGTAAGGTAATTTAGAGCGGTACAGGGTTTCCGAACCTTGAACTTACCACATCGGAGTCGGGATGGTCTCCATCCCGACATTATTCCCTATTACGTGCTGTCGACTCTCAGCAGTCGACAGCATATTCAATAATAATAATTATTTAGTGTCGGGTGCGGGGACCCGACACCACGGAAAATTGGATTTCGGTAATCCGCCCTTTTTAAAATCGCTATAAATACTGGATCACCACCGTAATGAACCATATCTCATTATAGTAATTCTGGAGTGTTTAATGCAAGTTTACGCGGAAAAAGCGTAATCGTCTGCATTGCCAAATCAGGACTATAAGAAGAAAGGAAAGAGACTGTTTTATTTCGCTTGCAATGACCTTGTTTTCAACACCGTCGTTAAAATTTAACAAAAAAATGAAGAAAATACTTGACAAATACACAATTGTTCACTATATTATAGCTGCACATATGAATAGTCTTGGTTTATTTGATTTTGCACTTAGCTCGTAAACCTGTGAAACTCTTTCAAAGAAAAGATGACAAAGTTTGTCCTTAACTTAGCCAATTTCTACGCTGCGGTCGAGTCCGAACTGAATCCCTCGCTGGCGGGGAAAGCCTTCGCAGTGTCCAACGGCGCTGTAATCGTGGGTATTTCCTCGGAGACCAGGTTTGTCGATTCAAGACTCAAACCCGGTATGCCGGAGCCGCTGGTTCGGGAAAGGTTCGCCGGAATCGCTATCGTTGCCGGAGACGTCTCGCGCTACCTCGACTATTCCCGGGTTATCGCGCATTCGCTGGAGAACCTCGCTTTCAGGATTACTGAGACCAGACCGGGTTGCTACGCTCTGGACATCGCAGGCTGCCCCCTGGCGCGCTGCGACGCCGGTTCCGCCGCTGAAATGGTAGTGGAAGCGGTTCCGGATAAGCGATTCCGCGGCGGACGCGCCAATGCGCTCCCCCTGGCGCAAATCGCCTCCGCTGCAGCGGCGGTGAACACAGTGCGAGATGTCCCTCTCGGCGGGGAGGAGGACTTCATCGCTTCCCTGCCGCCGACGATGCTGCCTGCGATGAAAGACTACGGCGGAGTGTTCCGGGAGATGGGAATACGCACTGTCGGCGACATAAGGAGGATACCTCCCCAGGTGTTGAAACAGCTTTTCGGCGCCAGCGCCGGAAAAATCCACCGCTGGAGTGGCGGTGAGTTCGACGATATCCCCCAGGTGAAAGAACGCATCGACCGGGAAATCCGCTTGTCAAATCCCGGCGCTTCACCCGATCCGGCGCTTAAACAAGCGGTTACGGAAGTGGTCGCGGAACTTTTAGAACGCGGATTGAACGGTGAATCGCTGCTCCTCAGCCTCCGTTATACAGACAAGGTGACAATCTCCCGCCGCTTGAAACTGGTTCCCACCCGTGACGAGGTCAACCTGCAGAAGGCGGCGGCTTTCCTCTTGAGTCAAATCTGGAAACGGCGCACCGGAATCGAATCTATCCGCCTGGAGACCGCTGCTGTTCCGGAAAACGGACAAATCTCATTTCTCGAAGACGGACGGAGAAGCCGAGTCGCCCGCTCTGTCAACAAAGTGCGGAAAACCTACGGCGACACTGCGCTATGCTACGCTCTTGCGCTGTGATGATGGTGGTTGGTGATTAGTAATGAGTAGATTCCTGTAATATTACATTTTTTAATATCTTACAGACTTGGAGAGTAAGTGTCATTCTGGCTGCGAAGCGTGCCAGAATCCTTCTTTAAAGAGGGATTCCGGCTGCGCCGGAATGACTTCTTATCAACAACTTCAGAAAGTTAAATCGTACTATATTCTCAATTCTCAATTCTTAATTAAGACTATGTTTGTTCATCTTAATATAAAATCGAATTTCAGTTTCGGCCGGGGCGCCTCCGGCATCGATGAACTGCTCGAGCGGGCGGCGGAGCTTGAAATCGACGCCCTCGCCCTCACCGATTGGAACGGGCTCTACGGCACGGTTCCCTTTGCTAAGAAGGCGGCGGCGATGGGGATAAAGCCAATCCTTGGTGTTACAGTCGACGACCCTGTTCACGCCGAAATGAGAACGGTTTTACTGGCGAAGAACCTCGCCGGATTCGGCGAAATCTGCCGCCTGGTAACCGCCCGGCGGCTGGATGAAGATTTCACCCTCGACGAGCGAATCCCGGCGCTCTCGCCCGATGTGTTCGTCATCACCCCCAGCGTGGACCTGCTTAAAACCGCCGAGCACCTGAAATTCCGCGGGCAGCTCTTCGGTGAAACCGTTTATCACACTTCCGCCGACGCCCCAGCCTGCCGCGCGCTGACGCGCTTCTGTAAAACCCGGCAAATCCCCCTGGTCGCCACCAATGATGTTCATTTTGCCCGACCGGAAAGCTTCTACCGCCATCATATCCTCTCCGCCATCTTCCAGAACACCTCGATGAAATGGGCGCGCCTCGACGCCCGCCCCCAAAGTTACCTCAACTCCCCCCGGAAAATGGAAAAGCTCTATCAGAATATGCCCCAATTGCTCCGCGCCAGCCGCGAAATCGCGGAACAGTGCAATGTTGACTTGGAACTGGGGAATTTGAAATTCCCCCGCTTCCCCTTCACAGACGGCGAGGAGCCCTTCGAGTATCTGAAAAAACACTGCGAAGCCGGTCTCCGCAGACGCTACGGCGAAAATCCCGGACGCGACGTCGTTTCCCGCCTCCATTACGAACTGGGCGTCATCGACCGCCTCGGTTTTACCGAATACTTCCTGGTGGTGCGCGATATCAAGGAGAAGGCGGTGGAGTGGGGGATGCCCTTCATCGGTAGAGGCTCCGCCGCCAACAGTATCGTGTCTTACTGTCTGGGATTCACCGAAGTAGACCCCATCGAACATAACCTCTACTTCGAGCGCTTCCTCAATCCCTACCGCAAATCCCCGCCGGACATCGACCTCGATTTTTCCTGGCGGGAGCGGGACCGCATCCTCAATTTCGTCTATGAACGCTACGGCCGGGATCGGGTGGCGATGATATGCACCACCGTCACCTTTGGTCAGCGAGCCGCGGTGAGGGAAATCGCCAAGGTGATGGGACTGTCCGGAGGCGAAATTAACCGGGTAACCAGGCGCATCCCCCACTGGGGCGCCGGAAAACTGGCGGAACTGCCTCAAACCAATCCCGAATGCGCCGGACTGCCGGTGGAGATAGAACCCTGGAAAACCGTTTTCCGCGAGGCGGAAGCCATTATCGGTTTCCCCCGCCACCTCTCCATTCACCCCGGCGGCATTGTCATCGCGCCGGGAAAAATCACCGATTATGTTCCCCTGGAGCGCGCCCGCAAGGGCTTTGTCGTCACCCAGTACGATATGCACCCCATCGAGGATATTGGTTTAGTGAAAATCGACCTCCTTTCCCAGCGCTCCCTAGGAGTCCTTGCCGATACCGTAACTGCGGTGCGGAGAAATTATGGAAAGGAACCGCCGGTGAACGATTTCGCCGCCGTCACCGGCGACCGGAAGACCCGGGAACTGATATGTTCCGGCAGAACTATGGGCTGCTTCTACATCGAATCCCCCGGTATGCGCGGTCTGCTGAAAAAGCTCGACTGCGAAACCTTCGAACTCCTCACCGCCGCCAGCTCTGTCATCCGCCCCGGAGTGGCTGAATCGGGGATGATGAGCCAGTTCATCGAACGACACCATCATCCGGAAAAGATAGAATATCTCCACCCTCTAATGGAGAAAATGCTGAAGGAGACCTACGGTGTGATGATTTATCAGGAGGATGTCATCAAAGTGGCGCACGGCGTCGCCGGGCTCTCCTTAGGAGACGCCGACCTGCTGCGAAGGGCGATGTCCGGCAAGGAGCGTTCGGGGAAAAAGATGCGGGAGATGGAGCGCCGCTTCCTGCAGGGATGCGCGGAAAAAGGCGTAGATGAAGCCTCCGCCCGCGAAATCTGGCGGCAGGTGGAAAGTTTCGCCGGTTACGCTTTCTGCAAAGCCCACAGCGCCTCCTTCGCCGTCCTCTCCTTCAAAGTCGCCTACCTCAAAGCGCATTGCCCCGCTGAGTTTATGGCTGCGGTTTTAGCTAACGAAGGGGGATTCTACGGTCCCGCCGCCTATATCGAGGAAGCCCGGCGGATGGGCGTGCGAGTTTTACTCCCAGACCTCAACCTCAGCGAGAAAGAATGCTCCGGCGTTAATGGAGAAATTCGCCTCGGCTTTAAAACGATTCTAAACCTGAAGGAGGAGACTGTCGATAATATCCTCCGCGCCCGCCAGGAAGGATTTTTCACCTCCCTCTCCGATTTCCTGCGGCGCGCCCGCGCCGGAGTAAAAACCACTGCCCTCCTGATTAAATCTGGCGCTTTCGATTTTCTGGGTGAAACTAAGCCCCGTTTGCTCTGGAAACTTGAAGCTCTCAAGGATATGGATTTGAACGGGGGATTGTTCGAACCGGAAACCGCTCTGACCGATATCCCTCCACTGCACGATTATGATGTCCGTGAGCGTTTCGACACGGAATGCGCCGTCTTTGGTTTCCCCGTTACCAGCCACCCCCTCGAATTCCTCACTCCCGAACTATCCCGCGGCATCGTGGATGCCGCCGATATCGAAAACCACCGCGGAGAACGCGTCAAGATGCTGGGATGGGCTATTTCCCATAAGCGCATTAAAACTCGCAAATCGAAGGAATTGATGAAATTCCTCTCCCTCGAAGATCTCACCGGCACCTTCGAAGTTACACTATTCCCCAAAACCTATCGTAAATTCGCCGCCCGCACAATGACCCGCGGACCCTACCTGGTCGAAGGAAAAGTCGAGGACGATTCCGGCACCCTGAGCTTGGTGGCGGACCGCCTGGATGTGGTGTAGGTTCCAATCTGATTTATCAAAAATAACTCTTGACAAAATGATGTTTAATATATATATTGTATTTACCCCATATAGGGGTAAAAGATTGTTGTTCACATTTATCTCTTAATTTCTGAAAGATTGCCGTTATGAATAATTCACATTTGTATGAAAAACTGGTGAAAACCGTGATGAGCGAACGGCAAGCCAAGGTCTATCTGGCTTTGCTGAAGCGGGGAAACGCCACCACCGCCGATTTACAGAAAAACTCTGGCATCCCTCAAACAAAAATCTATGAGATTGTGCGGCATCTGGTTGGTAAAGGTTATTGTTCCGAAAGAAATGTCGGCCGGCTTAAGATATTCGAGGCGACGGATCCCAGAATCGCTTTTGTGCCCGACCTTGACCAGATCGAATCGCGTATGAATGAAATCAATAGTCTCAAGGAGGGACTCTACGATTTGTATTCACGGGCAGGTGAAAGCGCCGAACCATTGGAGTACATAGAAGTCCTGAGGGGTAACGATGTGGTCCACCACCAATATTGCCAGTTGGTGAAGTGCGCCGAGAAGGAATTGCTTGGATTTGGTAAGCGGCCCTATGCCTGTAATACCGAGGCGAAATCTAAGGAACAGGATAGTGAAGTGTCCGGCATTCTGACCCGCGGAGGCTCGGTAAGGTGGGTTTACGAGTTTAAACTCCCTGAAGATGTCTGGATTCTGCGGGACATAAAAGAACTGCAGGCAAAGGGAGTCGGTATTCGCGTCGCTGAATCCCTCCCGCTGAAAATGATGGTTTTCGACAAGGAAAAGCTTCTGGTTGCGGAAGCCGAAGACGCGGCGCTTTCCGATGTGTTGACTATGTCGGTCATCAAACAGAAAACCATTATCGGAGCTTTCCATGCCCTCTTCGAATATTTCTGGAATCAATCCCTTGAATTGGATGTATGGGTGAAAAATCAGTTCAGGAATGAAGCTGTGAAAGCCGAGTCCGCCCCGGTATTGACGACTAATTTAGATAGTGAGTCATAACCGCACGATAAACGATCGATTTTAGAAATTCAAGTTTCAAGCAATCCTGACTACTCGGGAGCAGCGGTTGTTTTTTGTTTAAGATGTTAAAGACTGCTGAATCAGCCGCGCAGTTGATTACCATTGACGTTTTCGCTATATTTATTTTAAGTTTGACTCTTGTCCATTGATATAGAGCTGATTAACATTGCAGCCCTGAGACGCTTTGCCTAAAACCCTATCTTAATAAATAAGGAGTGACAAATGCGTCATTTTCTGTTTTCCATTGTTCTTACTATTTTTATTCTCAGCCTCTTCTCGGGCGCATTCGCGCACAATTATCCGCCTCAAATTAAAGCCTTGATATCGAAGGATATGCGCGGCGAAGAGCTGGCTCCCGCTGAAAAGGCGGAGCTGTCGGGATATATAGACAGCATTGATCCCCGGACCGCGCCCGGAAGCGATGAAGTCTGGGGACCCGACGGATTCTACATCGCCCGCGACCAGAATTCCGGCGGACAATCCTTCAGATGGATAGACATCAGCGCCACCGGAACCGAACTCTGGCCCAACCAGACTCAGGATGACACCTGGTCCGATCCTATCCAACTTCCCTTCACTTTCCCCTTCTACCAGGGCGCGCACAACGTGGTTTACATCAGCGCCAATATGATTCTCACCTTCACCACTGAATATGTTCCCTACTGGGATCCCATACCTTCGACCGACTATCCGATGAGAATCGACCCCTGGTGCTACGATATGTATCATGAAACTTACTCCCATTATTATTACCAGGCTTTCGGCGACAGCCTCTTCGTGATAACATTCCTCAATTCGGTCTATTACACTACCAGCGCACGCCTGCCCCAATACGGGAAGGACCTGCAAATTCTACTATGGAATGACGGGACTATTAAGTTCCAGTACGACTCTCTCCGCACTATCTACGCCGGCTCTCCCAACACCAGCGGCGTAGACGACAGCTGCGGGATATTCGGTCTTAGCTGCGGTAATAATTTCTCTCAGGGGCTGGCGATAACTTTCAGTCCGGTTTCAGGGCTGATACTGGGAGACGGCAGGGTTGATCCCACTTCCGGGCAGGCTAACGTAACCTTCAATTATTCAGTCTTCTACCGAAATTCTGACAACCGCGCTCCCACTATCGCCCGAGTTTACATTGATAATACTCCCCATAACCTGACCAATCCCGGTGGTAATTACCAGGCCGGCGTGACCCTCACTTATTCCACACAGCTCGATACCGGAGTTCATGAATTCTTTTTCGTTGCAACCGATGGAGTCGACACCACCAGGCTCCCCGAAACCGGCGTCTATCCGGGACCTACAGTGATAGACATCGCCTATGAATGGGAAGTAATACCCTACGAATGGATCGATATCACCGGCGTCGGCCAACATTCCGGATGCACCGGAGACGACCAGACCGTAGGCCCCTTCCCCCTCGGATTCAATTTTCCCTCCTTCCAGGGGAGCGGGCCTTTTCAGCAAATCTATATCTGCTCTAACGGCTGGCTCTCATTCACTTCAAATGTAACGAATTATGTGAACGACCCTATACCAACGCCGACTGAACCGAATAACCTTGTAGCGCCCCTGTGGGATGACCTCTATCCGCCCGGCGGAGGGAATATCTATTTATATCAGGATTCTCTGAATCATCGCTGGATGGTTCAATACGACCATGTAGATTATCTTGTCGGTATCGGGAGTGTTACCTGCCAGGCTATCATCTATGAGAACGGATGGATAGAATATCAATACAACGATATCGGCGACAATACTTCCTGCACCGTTGGCTTAGAGAACGGCGATGGACAAATCGGTGTTCAATTATATTTTAATGGCAGCGGTCCCATCGTGCCCGCCAACCAGACCGGAGTTCGATTTTACCCGCCCGGAACCGGCTCCAACCTGACGCTTACCCTGACACCGGTGAATCCGCCAATTCAAATCCCTGCGGGAGGGGGACTTTTCCGCTATAATGCTTCGATAGAGAATACTGGCGATTCCGTCGAAGTATTCGACGCCTGGACCGAAGTTATTCTCCCCAATGGAATGGTTTACGGCCCCATAATCAATCGGGAAATTACTTTGCCGCCGCGCGCCACCGCTCAAAGGCTGCTTCAGCAGAACGTGCCCGGCGTAGCGCCGCCGGGAAACTACACTTATGTTGGCAATGTCGGTGTTTTCCCCGACACTATAAGAGCCTCGGATGATTTCCCCTTCACCAAGCTCGCCGGAGATGCGCCGCCGCTAAGCGACCTCAGTTGGACGCTCTACGGCTGGGATGATGTGGAAACCGCCTCGGAACCCGCTGATTTTAAACTGTTCGGCGCTTACCCCAATCCCTTCAATCCCGCTGCGACCATAGCCTTTGCCCTGCCGCAGGCGGCGAATGTGTCGCTGAAAATGTTCGATGTAAACGGGCGCGAAGTCGCCCTGCTGGCGCAGGGATGGTATAATCCCGGCTTCCATCAGGTCCGCTTCGAGGCCGGTGAACTCCCCTCGGGAATCTACTTCTGCCGGTTAAAGGCCGGTAAAAGGTCCTTCACCGGGAAAATGCTGCTGGTGAAATAATCGGATTATTTCATCAAGTTTCAGGGAATTTCCTTGTATTTGATTCAAGTCAGGTCTTTGTCCCGAATATTCGGGAGGAGATCTGACTTTTTTATACTCATACAGTAAGATAAGGGAAACCAACGCGTGAGAATATTGTTTCAGGGAAAGAATAGACTTCAACGGTGTGCCCTATCGTTCAACATGCAGTCCGGATTTGATATTGACCGTATTCTTTCTTATCTTCCTTATTATCAAATATTCCATAACTACGGGGAAGGATTCATTCACTTCCTTTGCGCAATCTCGTCTACCAATAATACCAATACAAAGTAAGGAGTGAAAATGCCGCAGGCAAAGAAAGGTGATACGGTAAAGGTGCATTACACCGGCAAATTCAATGACGGAACGGTCTTCGATTCCTCCCGCGGCCGCGAACCGCTGGAGTTTCAATTAGGTGAAAGCCAGGTTATTCCCGGCTTCGAAAATGCCGTGATGGGAATGGAAACCGGTGAGATAAAAACGGAAAATGTCGCCGCTGAACAGGGATACGGAAAGCACCGCAAAGAATTGGTAGCTACCGTTGAACGCCATCTCATCCCTGAACATATCGAACCCAAAGTGGGCCAACGGCTTCAGGTTCCCCATACCGACGGGGGAACGATGGTAGTCACTGTAACCGAAGTCTCCGATGACGCTGTCACACTTGACGGGAACCATCCACTCGCAGGGAAAAAACTTAACTTTGAAATCGAGCTGGTGGAGATTATGTAACCGCCGCAGTGGTTCAGTAAAAAGTTCCTTTGAAGAGTGAGCGGTTTTGTCCTGTAGCGGGGTTTAGTCGCTCGCTTTTTTATGTACTGAACCTATATACAGAAAACACATTCCAGCGCAATATCTTGACTATTTATGAAATTGTTTTAATATTTCAAGAAATATACGTTAAAAACCCCATCATCCGCCGCTGTGAAAATTATTATATTTAAATAATTCACCAACTTACGGAATATATGTTATGCAATCCGCTCAAATCACCCCTTTCCTGCGCAAAGTCCAGCTTTTCGATGAACTGACTGACGAAGAGCTGAACTTGGTGGCAGACATCCTCGAAGCCTCCAAATACGAACAGGGAGAACTGCTGTTTAGCGAAAACAGCCCCCGTAAATTCCTCTGGATAATCCAGACCGGTGAAATCGAACTTTTCAAGCGCACCGCTCTGGGAGAAGAAAAACGCCTTGCTTTATTTGGGAAATACGATTTCCTGGGCGAAGGCGCGCTGATGGATGACTACCCGCATTCCGGTTCCGCCCGGACCTTGATAAAAACCACAGCCTTGGTGCTCAGTCGGGAAAACTTTCATAATCTTTCCGAAAAACACCCGGAAATCGCCGCCAAAATGCTTTCCCGCGTGGCGCGGGTTATCGCCCGCAGGATGCGCCAAGCCAGCGCCCGCGTGTTGAACGAAGCTGCCCAGTATATCTCCGGGCGCACCCGCCTGGAACACGACCTCTTAGGCGAACGCGAAGTCCCCTATGAATTTTATTACGGCGTACAGACCCTTCGCGCTCTGGAAAACTTCAGTATCTCCGGCATCTCCCTCGCCCACTTCCCCGTCCTCATCGAAGCGCTCGTAATGGTTAAAATGGCGGCGGCAAAAGCAAATCGTGACATCGGAATCCTCTCCAAACCCGTCGCCGAAGCCATCGTTCAAGCCTGCAATGAAATCCTCAACGGGAAATTCCATGTCCACTTCGTGGTGGATATGATTCAAGGCGGCGCCGGAACCTCCACCAATATGAACGCCAACGAGGTCATCGCCAACCGCGCTCTGGAGATATTAGGATACGAGAAGGGCGAATACAAATACTGCCACCCCAACAGCCATGTCAACCTTTCCCAATCCACCAATGATGTCTATCCCACCGCCCTGAAAATCGCCCTCATCAACTCCAACCGCAGGCTCACCGCCGCCCTGAATGAGCTGGTCGATTCCTTCGCCGCCAAAGCCGTAGAGTTCGCTTCCATCCTCAAGATGGGGCGCACCCAGCTTCAAGACGCAGTTCCGATGACCTTAGGGCAGACCTTCGACGCCTACGCCGCCACCTTGAGCGAAGAAATCCTGCGCTTGAACCAGATGGCGAACCTCTTCCTCGAAGTCAATATGGGCGGCACCGCCATCGGCACCGGCATCAACGCCGACCCGCAATACTGCGAAAAGGTGATTGAACATCTGCGTGACATCACCGGTATGGAAATCAAGCTCGCCTCCAACCTGGTCGAAGCCACCCAGGACACCGGCGCCTTCGTGATGTACTCCTCTGCTATCAAGCGTCTTTCAGTGAAGCTATCCAAAATCTGTAACGACCTCAGACTGCTGTCCTCCGGTCCCCGCGCCGGTCTCAACGAAATCAACCTTCCCGCGATGCAGCCCGGCTCTTCCATTATGCCCGGCAAGGTCAATCCCGTCATCCCCGAAGTGGTCAACCAAATCGCCTTCAAGGTCATCGGCAACGACCTCACCGTCACCCTCGCCGCCGAAGCCGGCCAGCTCGAACTCAATGTCTTCGAGCCGGTCATCGTCCAGTCCATCTTCGAATCCAGCGAAATGCTCATCAATGGGATGTCCACCCTGAAACACCGCTGCATCGACGGTGTCACCGCTAACGCCGAACGCTGTCAGGGCGTGGTCAAGTGGAGCATTGGCTTGGTGACCGCCTTGAACCCGGTCCTCGGCTACGAAATCTGCACCCAAATCGCCAAGGAGGCGCTGGAGAACAACCGGAGCGTGTACGATTTGGCGCTGGAGAAGGGCTTGCTTTCGAAGGAGGAATTGGACAAATTACTGTCGCCGGAAGCGATGGTGGGGCAGGGGGGTAGGGGGTAGGGGCAGGTACAGGCAAGTACAGGCAAG
>CAYQZD010000050.1:13865-25151 GCA_964421875.1 uncultured bacterium | reverse complement strand
GGATGTATTATAGTATTATATTCACAACGACTTAAACGGATAAAACGAATTAACTACATATTTTATCAACAACTTATATTTACATAAGAATAGTTGTATATTTGTAGTATAACTCTGAGATTGTCATTGCGAGCGAAGCGAAGCAATCTTATTGATTAATATAGCTTTAAAGATTGCTTCGTCCGCCTGCGGCATCCTCGCAATGACATTATCAGAGAGACTCTCCGCAGTCGACAGCAACTAATTGATTTATAGGTATATGGCGCAGGGTGCGGAGACCCTGCGCCACGAATAAGTAGTGTTAGAAATCCGAATTATTTCTGGATTCCATTATTTCCATCAGCCGTTCCAGTTCATCTTCGCTGAAATAATTGATTTCGATGACTCCGCCTCTGCGCCGGGGTGTGATGTTCACTTTTGTGGCGTAGAGGGTTCGGAGCCGGTTTTCGAAATCGACGACATAGGGAGGTTTGGCGATTTGAGCTGTTTTTTTTCGTCTAAGGATATCGCTCCGGGAGGCGAGTTTTTCCAATTGGCGGACATTGATTCCTTCTCGGAGAGTCCGATGGTAAAGGGCTAACTGCAGTTCTTCGTCTTCGACCGCCAGCAGGGCTCTGGCGTGTCCCATAGTTATTTTATCGTTTCGCAGACCTTCTTTGATAGTGTCGGGGAGTTTCAGCAGCCTGATGGTGTTGGTTATGGTGGAGCGTTGTTTTCCGACTTTAGCGGCGACCTCTTCCTGGGACATTCCGCATTCATCGATTAGGCGTTGATATCCTGCGGCGAGTTCCAGGGGATTCAGATCCTCCCTCTGGAGGTTTTCCACCAGGGCGAGTTCCAGCAGTTCCGCATCGGATTTAATATCCAGGACGTAGGCTGGGAGGGTTTTTAGTCCGGCGATTTTCGCGGCTTTTTTACGGCGGGCTCCGGTGATGAGGAGATAGCCTTCCCCTCGGCGGCAGACGGTAACCGGCTGAATCACTCCGTTCTGCCTGATGGACTCAGCGAGTTCGATGAGGCTTTCCCGTTCGTAATCTTGGCGGGGCTGGAAGGGATTTTCAGCGAGTTCTTCGAGGGGGATTTCGAGAATTCCTTCAGCTTCGGCCGCGCCTGGGATGAGCGCGGAAAGCCCTCTTCCTAATCCCCTATTTTTCAACCGACAGAATCTCCTGGGCTAGGGACATATAATTTTCGGCTCCTTTCGAGGCGATATCGTAGAGGATTATGGGTTTTCCAAAACTGGGGGCTTCGGAGAGGCGTACATTACGGTATATAATTGTATCAAACACCCTGCCCTCGAAGTAGCGGCGGACGTCATCCACCACTTGCTTGGAGAGGTTTAGCCGGGAATCGTACATAGTCAGCAGGACACCTTCAATGGCGAGCCCGGGATTGAGGTGTTTCTGTACGAGTCGGATGGTATTCAAGAGCTGTGTGAGTCCTTCCAGGGCGTAGTATTCGCATTGGATGGGAATCAGCACGGAATCTGCGGCGGTGAGGGAATTAACTGTAAGCAGTCCCAGGGAGGGGGGGCAGTCTATGATGGTGTAGTCGTGACGGTTTCGAATCTCTTCCAGAGCTTGGCGAAGCGCTTTTTCCCGGTCTTTTCTGTTCACCAGTTCGATTTCGGCTCCGACCAGTTTAATGCTGGCGGGGATGAGTTTCAAGAATTCGAGGTCGGTATCGGTTTTCAGCGCTTCCATCGGCACATCGTCAATCAACACTTCATACACGCTTTTATCCAATTCCTTGCTGTTCACTCCCAGTCCGGAGGTGGTGTTGGACTGAGGATCCATATCGATAAGGAGGACTTTTTTTTCAGCCACGGCGAGCGCTGTGGAGAGATTGATAGCGCTGGTGGTTTTTCCCACGCCGCCTTTCTGATTGGCTATAGCGATTACCCTGCTCATTCAGTCTCCGAGTTGTTCATAGTCTTCGTAAGGGATAACTGGTAGTTAGTATGTCATCATGATTAATCAAACAAAATAACAACATCTTCAGAAAAAAGCAATAAATGACAAAAGATTCGAGCAGGCGGTTGCCGGTTGCCGGTGTCACACAGCTAATATTGATATAAACGATAGAAATCACAAATTTTTACCGAAAAATTTGACTAATTCGTGTAGATTTGTTATATTTTTGACTAATCGGTCAATTTATAACCGATCAGTCATATCTTGACCGAATATTTTGATTCTGACCTTTTAGTCATAATCTGTTAAGATTTTTAGAATAATTGCGGGGAACTATAATGGCAGTGGAAAAGAGGCCAAGGCGGGAACGGGAAAGACTTAAGCGCCGCAATGAGATAATCAAAGCTGCGAAATGGGTTTTTTCCCGCCGTGGATTTGTAGGCGCCAGTCTTGACGAGATAGCGGAGCGGTGCGAACTGGCGAAGGGAACTCTTTACTATTATTTCAGTAATAAAGAGGAGCTTCTATTCAGCGTTTTGGAGGAGACGATAAACGACGCAGTAGCCAGCGTGGAATCGATTGATGAAAACGCTCATAGCAGAATGCGAATTAAGACATTTCTGGAGAACTTACTCACAGTATTTCAGCGAGATTATGACATTTTCAATGTATTACTGCGGGAGAGACGGAGAATCAACACCTCTCTTTTAAAAGACACTCCGTTAAAGGAAAAGATTTCGGGGCTGCAGGTAAAGATGCAAGAAATAATCAGCGTTGGGATTGATAAGGGTGAGATAAAAGCTCTAAATCCAGTGTTCTTAGCTTCTTCCATAATCGGTATGGTTCAGGGTTTGTCACATTCGAAAATGTTCAACAGAATTATAGAGCACAATCCCGAAAAAGAAGCGAAATTCTTAACCAATATCATTTTCGAAGGTGTTAAACCATCATAGGTGGACTCAATCGCGACCCATCAATACCCTCATTCGAGGGTCTCTTTCGCGACTTCGCGCAACTTAAGATGAAAATGCTATCGGTCGCTCGTCTGCATTCCCACGCAGGAGCGTGGGAACGAGGGGGATGTCAGGTCACCGCTTCGCTAAAGACCTGACATAACGCAATGCTGCAGGGCGTGGAAATCCCATAGCGTAAAGAGTTTTCAATTTGAAAACTTACCAACTTGTCAATCTACAAACTTATTTTCAAGGTAATTTATAATGAAAATTTACGGTTCGCGTTTAACGCCGCTGTTATTTTCAATGTAATAAGGAGAAGGATTTGAAAATCAAAATAGTCATCGCATCTGCCTTAATTTCGATGGTGTTTTCATCGCTTTCGGCGAGGGCGATGGAGCTTGACTTCGACCGTGCGATGGAGCTGGCGCGGGAAAACAACCGGACATTGAAGCTGTTGCGGATGGAGCAGAAAACCGCCGATTTACAGGTTAAGGAGGCTTATTCGGCGGCGATGCCGGTGGTGAACGCTACCGGTAGTTATTCGCAGAATATTGAGATTCCTATATTCCGGTTCGACACTCCATTTGGCAGATTCGAGATGCCTCAGGGGCAGAAACACAATTACTTCGGTTCGGTTAAATTAGAACAACCTTTATGGCTGGCGGGTAAGATTGGCATCGCGCTAAAGATTGCCAAGATTTACCGCGATATTTCCCGGCTGGGGGCGGCGCAGGGTGAATCGGACCTGCAGATGCAGGTCACTCAGGCGTTTTACGGGGCGATTTTGGCTCGGGAGTATCACAGTTTGACCATAGAGACCGAGGCGCAATTGAAGAAGCATTTTCGGAATGTCGAGGCTATGTTCGAGCAGGGATTGGCTTCCGAATTCGATAAACTCCGCGCCGAGGTGGAATTAGCCAACTATCAGCCTCAGGTGTTGGCTTCGTCGGAGACGTGGAAGACGGCGCGGGAGAATCTGCGTATTCTGCTTGGATTAGACCCCTCGGAGGAACTCACATTAGCCGGTGAGCTGGCAGAATCTGTTCCCGGGGAAGTCGAAGTGGAGACCGCGGTAAAAAGCGCTCTTGAGAACCGGGCGGACTTGAAGCAGTTAGGGATACAGAAGGGAATTCTAAATCAGATGTTGAAATTAGAGCGGCGCAATCAGTTCTGGCCCAGTTTTTTCTTCACTTTGGAGTATCAGCGGCTGGCTCAGGAGAATAACCTTGAATGGAACGATTACTTCTGGTCTGACGGTTTAACCGCCGCGGTGGCGGTTCAGGTTCCACTTTTCGACGGTTTTAAGACTTCATCTCGAATTCAGCAGGCGAAGGTGAATTTAAAGCGTCATTCGATCAACTCCAAGCTGGCGGAAGAAGGTGTTAGGCTGGAGGTTAAGACCTCTGCCTGGAAGCTTGAAGAAGCGATGGAGACGCTAATAGCCGCCCGCAAGGCGGTTCATCAGGCGGAGAAGGGTTACGCTATCGCCGAGGTTCGTTACGCCAACGGGATATCGACTCAGGTCGAGCTGCTTGACGCGCGGCTGGCGGAGACGCAGGCTAAAATCGGCGAACTCACGGCGCGGTATGACATTATCGCGGCCCGGGCTTCGCTGCGGCGGGCGATGGGTCAGTAATCGCAGTGTTTTTTCAAATACATTTCTTATGAATACTAACTTTATCGGTATAGAATAATGAAGAAGTTAATTCCTATAGCATTAGTTCTAATTGTATTGATACTTATCATTTACCGCATTGCCACTCAGGGGAGTGTGGAGCGGGCGCAGAGCATCTCGGAGATTCAGAAGACGAAAGGCGTCCCTGTGGAAGTTTCCACAGTGGGAAGAACCGAGCTTTCACGCTATATCCACCTCAATGGCACGGTCGAGGGTATTGAGCAGGGCAAAGCCATAGCGTCAGTATCCGATAAGATAGTGGAACTCAATGCGCGAATCGGGGACTATGTGCAGAAGGGCGATATAATCGCCAAATTGGACCCGGAGAATCCTCAGGCCCGGGTGACGCAGGCCGAATTGGCTTTGCAGGATGCGGAGCGTGAATTGAAAAGAATGGAGGCTTTGCAACAGATAGGGGCGGTCTCTCAGCAGATGCTGGATAAGACAAAACTGGCTTATGACATCGCCGAATCCAATCTTCAGCAAGCCCGGACGCTTATCTGGGTGAAATCGCCCATCTCAGGTGTGATAGTGGATTTGCCTTATGCTGCAGGCGAGACGCCTCCTCCAGGGGAAGCGGTGGCAACGGTGGCAAAGGTGGAACGCATCAGAGTCAAGGTGGAGGCTTCACCGGAGCAACGGGGTGAATTACGCGTAGGTCAGGAAGCCTGGATTTACCTCACCGCCGCCCCGCAGAAGCGGATTAAAGGTCGGGTGGAAAAGGTGGCACTTTCAGCGGACCCCAAGAGCCGGATGTTCAAGGTTTATATAACTGCGGAAAACCGAGACGGTTATCTTCAGCCCGGCATTCCCGTTGAGACTGAGGTTACGGTGGAGAAATTGAAGGACATTATTGCTATTCCCCGGGATGCGCTGACAAAAGTAAAAGGTAAAACCGTGGTTTATCTTGCCAGCGATAGGGCTAAGATGGTGGAGGTGGTCACCGGGATAACGGTGCGGGAGCTGGTGGAGATTAAGTCGGGGCTTTCCGAGGGTCAGGAGGTGGTGGTTCATGGGCTGGAGAATTTAAGCGACGGCGACCCTTTGTTAGTTGTGGGGCGGGAATAACTTACTCGTCGATACCGATAACTAAGACATTCAATTACTTAAGATAGAAAACCGATATGATACTTGCAGATATATCAATCAAGCGTCCGGTGCTGATGACGATGGTCATAATGGCTTTCGCGGTGGTCGGACTGTTCTCCCTGATGGAACTGGGAATCGACTTAATTCCCAAGATAGAGTTCCCTTTTGTAACGGTTCAGACGATTTATCCCGGGGCGGGTCCGGAGGAGATTGAAACTCTGATTAGCAAACCGATAGAAGAGGAAGTGGGCTCCATCAACGGGGTAAAGAACATCACCTCAATCTCCCAGGAAGGGATTTCTTTCGTTTTCATCGAGTTCCAGATGGAGGTGGAGGTGGATATTGCCGCCATCGACGTCAAGGAGAAGGTGGACGCTATCAGATATGAGCTTCCCGACGACGCGGAAGCGCCTTCGATTTCCAAGTTCGACATCAACGCTATGCCTATTCTCGACCTGGCGGTCAACAGTCCTCGTCCTCTGGAAGAGGTATATAAGATTTGCGAGGACGAGATTAAGCCGGAACTGGCGAAGATCAACGGGCTGGCTAATATCGATTTGGTGGGGGGCAAGGAACGCGAGATTCGGATAGAAGCGGATAAGAGCGCTTTAGCGGCGCGGGGGCTTTCGCTGATAAACTTAGTTTCTATTATAGCGGGCGAGAACCTGAATGTTCCTTCGGGGCATATCAGCGAGGGGCGTAAGGAGTATTCCATCCGGATGGAGGCTGAGTTCAGCGATTTGGAGGAAATCAGGAACTTGAAGCTGCTGGTTCCTGAGGAGGAACCGATTCACTTGACGGACGTGGCGCGGGTTTACGACGATTTCGAGGAACAGCGGGAATTGGCGCGTTTCAACGGCGAGAGCAGTGTGGGTTTGTCGCTGGTTAAACGCTCCGACGCTAACACAGTTGAAGTGGCTCATCAAACTAAAAAAGCGATTGAAAGGCTGCAGAGTTATCTTCCCGCGGACATCAAAGTTTCAACAGCTCGTGACCGTTCGGAGTTTATCGAGGAATCGGTTCACGATGTTACCAGCAATATGATAATCGGGATTTTATTGACGGCGATAGTGCTGCTGCTCTTCCTCCATTCCTGGCGGGGGACGGTGATAGCTGCGGTTTCGATGCCGGTTTCCATTGTGGCGACTTTCACCCTGCTGCGCTTTGCGGATTTCACCTTGAATATGATGACTCTGATGGGGCTGGCGATTTCAATCGGGATTTTAGTGGCTAATTCCATTGTGGTGCTGGAGAATATTGAACGTTACCGGGCAACCGGGATGCCGGCGGACAAGGCGGCATCCAAGGGCACGGGGGAAATCGCCATTGCGGTGGCGGCTTCCACGCTGACCAATGTGGTGGTTTTCACCCCTATCGCCTTTATGTCAGGAATTACGGGTCAGTTTTTCCGTCAATTCGGTTTGACGGTGGCTTTCGCTACGGTGTTTTCCCTCATAGTGAGCTATACGCTCACGCCAATGATGGCTTCGATCAAGATGAAGAAAACGGTTTACGCTGTTTTCGGAATTGTGATGGCTTTATTGGTTTATCGTTATATGGGGATACTTACTACGGTTGCTATGGTGGTAATATTCGGGATTTTCGCCTTCACCGAGTTCACCGGGATTAAGAAGAAGCTGGTTTCCAGGTGGGACGCGGGATTCGACAGTATTAAGGAATCATACCAGAATACATTAGAATGGGCGGTAACCCACCGCAAGACAGTGGTATTCACTATTGTGGGGCTTTTCATCGGCAGTGCGCTGTTGATGCAATTCGTGGGTTCGGAATTCTTCCCCAGTTCGGATGAAAGGCAGTTTTCGATTTCGGTGGAGATGCCTTCCGGCGCCAATATGGGACAGACCGACCAGGTGTTACAGAAAATCGAAGCGGTTCTGGAGGAAGAGGACATCGTTAAAACCGTATATACAGCTTTGGGGAAGAGCGAAGCGAGTTCCTTCATGGGGGGCGGGGGTGTGCAATTGGGGGTGATATTGGTTCAGCTTGTGGACGAAGAACAGGATGGTATGAGCACGAATAAATTCATCGATTATCTCCGCCCCAAACTGGCAGACATCCCCGACGCCAAGCTGGTTTTAGCGATGACGGAGGCTATGGGCGGCGGCGCATCCGGTTTGCAGATAGAAGTGACAGGGCCTGATATGGATAAACTTGTCGAGCTTTCCAATGAAGTAATGGCGATTACCGCCGGCACTCCGGGAGCAGTCGATGTCGCGTCAAGTTGGAAGCTGGGTAAACCGGAACTTAATATCCTGCCTCACCGAACTCAGTTATCGGATGCGGGGATTACCGCAGGTCAGGTGGCGATGAGTCTTCGGCGTATGATAGAAGGCGAGGTCGCTTCCAAGTACCGCGAAGGGGGCGATGAATACGACATCCGGGTGAAACTTTCCCAGCGTGACCGTGAATCGCTTCAGAATGTGGCGGAATACATTATCCTCACCCCTAATGGCAACGTGCCTCTCGCCAGAGTGGCGGATTTGGACTTCACAGAGGGTCCATCCAATATTCTGCGAAAGAATAAGCAGCGAATGGTAACCATCTCCAGCAACATTTCCGGCACCACCCTGGGCGAACTTCAAGGCGCGATAGAGAAGCGGTTGACCACCATTGAGGTACCGCCTGGTTACAAAGTCCACTTTGGGGGAGAATCGGAGATTATGGCAGAGAGTTTCACTGAGTTGCTGAGAGCTTTGCTGATGGCGATCGTCCTCACTTATATGCTGATGGCGGCGATTTTGGAATCCTATAAGAATCCCTTCATCATCATCCTGACGCTGCCGCTGGGTTTCATTGGAGTAGCAATTTCCCTGGTGCTCACCGGGAACACGTTTTCGATGTTGACGATGATGGCGATGGTTATGCTGGTTGGTATAGTGGTGAACAACGGGATTCTGCTCATCGACTACATCGGAGCGCTGCGCCGGGAAGGGAAGGGACTCAAGGAAGCTATCCTGGAGGCTTGCCCCATCAGGCTTCGTCCGATTTTGATGACCAACATCGCCACGGCACTGGCGATGGCGCCTTTGGCGCTGGGCATCGGCGCCGGCGGAGAGTTCAGGGCGCCGATGGCGGTCGTCTCCATTGGCGGTCTTATCAGTTCAACGATATTCACCCTTTACCTGATTCCGACTATCTACGCTTCGTTTGAAGGTATGCGGAAGTTGGAGAAAGCTGAAAGGAAGAAAGGTTAGCGGGAAAAACTCAACGAGTAAAGGCGGACATATTGTCCGCCTTTTTTTTACAATCCCATAAAGGTTATCCTAAATTTATCATTCCTGCAGAGCAGGATTCCAGTATCTACTACAAATACAAGAATATGGATTCCCGCCTTCGCGGGAATGACATCCTTTTTTTCGTCATTCTTTTCAAGAATAACCTTAGCGTCGAAAATCAAAAGGGCGAGTCTTTATGACTCGCCCTTTGTTATATTAGATTCAATGGTCTCTATTTCAGGAGAAGCATTTTTCGAGTCTGGATGAAATCACCGGCTTGCAGAGAGTAGAAATAGAGTCCGCTTGATAGCCCCTCCGCATCGAAGACCACTTTGTGATTTCCGGCGTCCCACCAGCCTTCCGCCAGGACCGCTACTTTCCCTCCCAGAGTGTTGTAAACATTGATGGTAATCCGCTGGGATTCAGGCAGGGTGAAGGCGATTTCCGTTACCGGGTTGAAGGGATTGGGCGAGGCCTGGGAGAGCTGGTATTCAAGCGGGGTCAAATCCGGGCTTTCAAACACTTCTTCATCGCCCCATCCGGTGGTGCGCCATTGGTTGCTTCCGGCATAATCCGCCCCCGATTTGGTGAAGGGGAGGCTGTCGGTCGCCCACACCTCTCGAGTGTTGTAGTCTCCGACAAAGGCGTTGATCCAGTAATTTCCGGGACCTGCCGCTGCGGGAATATAATGGCTGACCTGGCGGGTTACCGAAGCGCCCGGTCCAAGCTGGTTTCCGGTTCTTACCAGCAGCGGTCCGAACTGCAGGCCGTTGGGCAGTGTAGCGTGCACCCAGGCTCCGAAGTTGATGACGTAGCTTCCGGTATCCGCCACGTTCGCAGTATAGCGAACCCATCCGCCCTGTTGAGGCACGACAATCGGGGGATTAATCGGTTCTATGTTAATATAGAGCGGTCTGGGGCCTCGGATGGGAACGTTTGTGGTGAATTTCACCGCCCTTCCCGAAGGCTCGGGGGCCTGACGAGAGCGGAGCTGCGCGGCTCCATCATGATAATTGTTCCAATGAGCGTATTGCAGCCCGGTGTCATGTTCATGGTTCATAATACCGGTGGACCAGTACCTGTGGTCGTTAGAGGGACCTATCACAGCCTGGAAGGTCATATACTGGAAGATTAATTCCCCGTCGCCGGTGGGTGTGGGATAATATGCGGGGTCGTAGAAAATTACCTGGAAGGTCTGGGTTCCGCCGGAAGTGTGCTGCACCCGGTCGTATTCGATGATGAATTTGTGATTCTGCTGGTCGTAATACTTGTAGACGCCCATACTGCCGCCGTAGGTTTTGAGATTATCCCAATAGGGTACAATCATTCCAGATGGCGGGCCGAAGCTGCAGGGTATAGGCTGATTACGGAATTCATTGATGAAGTCCCAGGTGCCAAAAGCCATCCATCCGTTGGAACAGACTGTTAAAGTATCGTTAGTCCTTCCATAGTAGGGGAAGTCGAAGGGGAGGATGACGATGGTCGATTTATCGTTGTCGCCGCCGGTGTCAGGAAGGTTCAACGGAGTACCGACACCATTGATTTCCTGCCACTCCAGCCAAGGATGATGGCTATAGAGTTCATCGGTGTCGTCGATACAGTAGTAACCGTAATCGTCGGGGCCGAAGGGGTCTTCCGTGGTTAAGTTGCCTCCTGTCAGGTTAAAGAAAACATCCTGTGTTTGACCGTTTGAACTCACCAGCGTGAGTCTGAACAACAGATTAATCCCGTTTGTCATAAAGGAATTGGCGCTTATTCTGAAGGGATTGGAGACGTTGCTGACGGTTTGACCGGGAGCGATATTACCGAAATTGGCTTCACCGTCCAGGACGGTTACCATAGTGTCTTCGATGGATAGATTTCCCACGACACCCTGCAAATCCCATTGTCCGATATTTTTAACTTCAACTATCAGGTTATCCACTTCACCGGGATTGAAGGAGTTTCCGGTAATAACGATATCTTCCACCAGCGATTCACCGGAACTGATTTCAACATCGAATGCTCCGTTGAAATTGCCCTGGCCGGTGCTGATGTTCATAGTGAAGGGGATACGGTATCCCTGCAGGAAATTATTCGCAAACTGCACCAGGAAGCCGCCTCCGGAAGGAGTGGCGGTACTACTCGGACTTAGGTCCGGGTAGGCTGCGGTGGAATTTTGTATGGTGACGTTGGTGTCGGTTGTGGCTATGGAAGCTGAGATGTTGGTGGAGGTTCTGGAGATGCCAAAGTTCTTCAGGGTTACTATTAGTCCCACAATTTCAGAAGGATTAGCGATTCCATCGTTGTTGCCCTGAGTCTGCCCCGAAGGGGCGTCATAAATCGAGAGCTGGTTGAAACCGGGATTCACCGGATAATCGTAAACCACTGCTCTTCCTATATAAGGATAGTCGTTGTGATTGGTGACGGTAACCTTC